>JAGWVN010000049.1 GCA_018970865.1 Betaproteobacteria bacterium | reverse complement strand
CAGGATCAGCGGGTGGTCCAGATGTTCGCCGCGGGCATCGAAGGACCAGGTTTCCAGGGTGGCGCCCGCCGAGAGGCGGCGCAGGTTCTCCACCCGGGCGCATCCCGGCAGCAGGGTGGGCAGCAGGGCCTGCAGACCGGCCAGCAGGGCGTCGGCGCGTGAGCTCATGGGCGGGTTCGGATCGGAGTCGGGGCAGGGTGGGGTGGGGGGCGAGCCCTGTCAATGCGCGCCGCGCACCGAGCGGACACGCCTGCCCGCCGCCATTCCGCTTCCGGATCCGCTACCCGGTCCGGGCCGGCCAGCGCTATCCCCGTCGCCGACCGGGGGGCATTGCCCTCGGGGGTATCCTCGGCCGGATGCCGATGTCGTATTTCCATTCCCTCAGCCCGGCCGGTCGGGCGATCTTCTGGGCGGTGTCCTCGGGCATCCTCTTCGCGCTGCTGAACACCCTGATGCGCGCGATGACGCTGCAGATGGACCCGTTCCAGACCCAGTTCCTGCGCTATCTGGCCGGCCTGCTCGTGATGATGCCGCTCGTCGCACGCGCCGGCTGGTCGGCATACCGGCCCAAGGGCATGGGCGGCCAGCTCTGGCGGGGTGCGGTGCACACCGGCGGCCTGCTGTTCTGGTTCGCGGCCCTGCCGCATCTGCCGATCGCCGACACCACCGCGATCGGCTTCACCACGCCGATCTTCATCATGATCGGCGCGGCGCTGGTGCTGCGCGAGCCGGTGGTGCCGGCTCGCTGGATCGCGGCGCTGCTCGGTTTCGCTGGCGTGCTGATCGTGGTCTATCCCAAGCTCGCCGGCACCGGCGGCATCTGGAGCGTGGCGATGCTGGTGTCTTCGCCCCTGTTTGCCGCCTCGTTCCTGATCACCAAGGCCCTCACCCGCCGCGACACCCCCGGCGTGATCGTGGTCTGGCAGTCGATCACGGTGTCGCTGTTCACGCTGCCCTTCGCCCTGCCGGGCTGGCAGTGGCCCACCCCGGGCCAGTGGCTGCTCTTCGGCCTGTGCGGGCTGCTCGGCAGCACCGGACACTGGTGTCTGACCAACGCCTATCGGCTCGCCGACATCTCGGCCACCCAGGGGGTGCGCTTCCTCGACCTGATCTGGGCTACGCTGCTGGGTCTGCTGGTGTTCGGGGACTCGCCCAGCGCCTCCACGCTGGTCGGTGGCGTGGTCATCCTGCTGGCCACGCTGTGGATCGCCCGCCGCGAGGCCGGTGCATCCAGGCCTGACCCTCGGGCCGGTGACTGATCCGTCGGCGGCAGGCTCGCTGTTCCCGGCCGGCGAGCGCCGCCTTTTCCGGCAACCGCCGCTCTTGCCGTCAACCGCCGCTCTTGCCGTCAACCGCCGCTCTTACCGCCAACCGCCGTCCCTACCGCCAACCGCCGTCCCTACCGCCATCCCCCGATGCCATGACCGCGAGCACCTGCGACCTCTTCGATGCCCATCCCGATATCCAGTCCTGTGACCTGCCGATGCGCCTTTTCGGCCGGCGCCGCGCCTTCAGCGGCCTGATCCGCACGGTGCGTTGTCGCGAGGACAATGCGCTGGTGAAGTCCCTGCTGTCCTCGCCGGGGCAGGGTCAGGTGCTGGTGGTCGACGGTGGCGGCTCGCTCCACAGCGCCCTGATCGGCGACCTGATCGCCGGCCTGGGCCTGGCCAATGGCTGGGCGGGCGCGGTGGTGCATGGCGCCATCCGCGACTCGTTGGCCATCGATGCCCTCGACTTCGGCATCAAGGCGCTCGGCACCAATCCCCGCCGCAGCGCCAAGGCCGGCGCAGGCGAGGTCGATGTCACGGTGGGCTTCGGTGGCGTGGTGTTCGCCCCCGGGCACTGGCTGTGCAGCGACGCGGATGGCATCGTCGTGGCGCCCCGTCCCCTGGGCTGAGGCCGGCCTCGGGTCGCTGGCGGGTGCTCCGCGCGCGGGCCCGGTCGCGATCGCGGGCGCCGGCGCCGGTTTACTGACCGTTACCGATCACCGACCCCTGTTTACCGGCTGCGCGAGCAGACTGTCTCCTGTCGATCGCGGCATCGTGCGCGCGGGCCGACACCCCATCCCATCCTCAGGAGAACACCATGACCGCTCTCATCAGTCCCACCCTGCTGCGCGCGGCCGCCGGCGCCATGCTGATCACGGCCGGCGCCGCTTTCGCGCAGACCGCGCCGGCCACCCCGCCTGCGGCCGCGGCCACCCCGGGGCATCCGGCCGGGCACGACTCCGTCCTCGAGCATCGACACGGCGCTCACCACGGCGGCCCCGAGGGCATGCGCCGGGGCATGGGCATGGAGATGGGCATGGGCATGGGCAACGGCATGGAGTTCCTGCGCGGCGTCCGGCTCAGCGATGCCCAGCGCGATCAGGTCTTCACGCTCATGCACCAGCAGGCGCCGGCCATGCGCGACAAGGCCAAGGCGCTGGGCAAGACCCGTCAGGAATTGCGGGCGCTGGCCCTCTCGCCGCAGTTCGACGAGGCCCGTGCCAAGGCCTTGAGCGATGGTCTGGCCGCAGGGCTGGCCGACATGGCCATGACCCGGGCGCGCACGGCCAACGCGGTCTGGCAGCTGCTCACGCCGGAGCAGAAGTCGCAGGTGGAGGCGCGCCGCGCGCGGGCCGACGCCGGCGAGCACGGTCACCGCCATCTCGCGCTGCGCTGATCGCGGTGTTCAGCCTTGCCGCTGCAGCGCCTGGCGCACCAGCGGCAAGGCGTCGTTGCCGAAGTACATGTCGCTGCCACCGACGAACATCGTCGGCGAGCCGAAGCCGCCGCGCGCGATCAGCTCATCGACATTGCCGCGCAGCGCGTCCTTGATGTCGGCGCGGCCGATGGCCTCGAACATCGTCTCCGGCGAGAGTCCGGCCGCCCGGAAGATCGGCGTCAGCACCGAGTCCTGGGAGATGTCCTCGCCCCGGCCCCAGTAGGCCTCGAACACCCGCCGGGCGAAGTCGGTCATGCGCGCCGGATCGTCCTGGAGCACCAGGCAGGCGCGCATCGCCTTGACGCTGTTCACCGGGAACACCGGCGGCGGGTTGACGATGCGCAAGCCGGCGAGCGCCGCCCAGTCGTTCAGGCTCTTGGCCTGCCAGGCCGCCTTGACCGGCACCGGATTCTCGCGCGCCGCGTACACGCTCGGATTCACGGTGTTGAACAGTCCGCCCACCAGGATCGGTCGCCAGCGGATGCGGGCGCCGAACTCGGCGGCCAGCGGCTGCAGGTTGTGGAAGCACAGGTAGGTCCAGGGGCTGCTGCAGTCGAAGAAGCACTCGATGGTCTTCACGGAGGGTCCTGGGATGGGCCGAAGGGGTGCGCCGCCCGGCTAACGGAACAGGGCCGGCAGGGCTGACGCCGATAATAGCGGCTCAAATCTTCAGGGAGTCAGCGATGGGACAACTCGACGGACGGGTCGCGATCGTCACCGGATCCGGCCGCGGCATCGGTCAGGCGATCGCGCTGCGGCTGGCGCGCGACGGCGCGAGCGTGGTGGTCAACGACATCGACGAGGCGCCGGCCCGCGAGACGATCGCCCTGATCGAATCGCTCGGCGCGCGCGCGGTGGCCTGCAATGGCGATGTCACCGCACCCGACTTCGGCACCCGCGTGGTCGATACCGCGGTGAATGCCTTCGGTGGCTGTCATGTGGTGGTGAACAACGCCGGCTACACCTGGGACAGCGTCATCCAGAAGATGAGCGACGAGCAGTGGTACGCCATCATCGATGTGCACCTGACCGCGCCCTTTCGCATCCTGCGCGCCTTCTCCGATCACCTGCGTCCGGCAGTCGATGCCGAGCGACGCGAAGGCCGGCGCATCGTGCGCAAGATCGTCAATGTCTCGTCCACCTCGGGCACCAACGGCAACGCCGGGCAGGTGAACTACTCCGCCGGCAAGGCGGGCATCATGGGCATGACCCGAACCCTGGCCAAGGAATGGGGCCGCTACGATGTCACGGTCAACGCGGTGGCCTTCGGCTACATCCAGACCCGGCTCACCAAGCCGCTTGCCGAAGGCGAGGGCGGCAGCATCGACATCCAGGGGCGCACGGTGAAGATCGGCGTGCAGGCGGGCCGCCTGTCGGCGATGAACCAGATGATCCCGCTCGGCCGCGGCGGCCTGCCCGAGGAGGCGGCCGGTTCGGTCTACCTCTTCTGCAGCCCCGACAGCGACTATGTGAGCGGGCAGACGCTCGTGGTCAATGGCGGCGCCTGACGCGGTGGGCGGGGGCGCGCACCCGCTCGACGCGGCCATCCGGCTGGCGCCTGCGGGCGCCGGTCACCGGCGGCTGCGCGGCGCCACCAGCGAGGCCTACTGGAATTCGGTGGGGCCCTTCGGCGGCATCACCGCTGCGGTGATGCTGCAGGCGGTCATGCAGCAGCCCGATCGCATCGGGCCGCCGCTGTCGCTGACGGTCAACTTCCCGGCGGCGGTCCAGGCGGGCGGCTTCGACATCGTGGTGCGTCTGCTGCGCGGCGGGCGCACCACGCAGCACTGGGCGCTCGATCTCGTGCAGGGTGACGGCGATCAGCCGATGGCCAGCGCGCTGGTGGCCTGCGGCGTGCGCCGGCCGGTCTGGAGCGATCGCGAGGCGCGTCCGCCTGCGCTGCCGCCGCCCCCGCCTGACTTCGGCCCGCGCCCGGGTGCCTTCCCGGTGTGGCTTCGCCATTACCGGGAGCATGTGGTGCGCGGCGGCCTGTTCGGGCCGGCGCCCGACAGCGAGTCGGCCGCCTGGGTGGTCGATCATCCGCCGCGCCCGCTTGACTATCCGGCCCTTGCCGCGATGTGCGACGCATTCTTTCCCCGCCTCTTCATGCGGCACGCCGCGCCGATGCCGGTGGCCACGGTCTCGCTCAATGTCTACTTCCATGGCGATGACGCCGCGATGGCCGCGCAGGGCTGCCAGCCGCTGCTGACCGAGGCCCGGGGGCAGGTCTACGAAGGCGGGTTCTTCGACCAGGAAGGGCGCCTGTGGGGCGAGGCCGGACGACTGCTGGCCACCACCCACCAGGTGGTCTGGTACCGCGACTGAGCGCTCAGTGGCGCGGTGTCGCCGCGCCTCAGGAGGCGCGGCCGGCCATCATCTCGAAGTAGTTCTGCTTCGAGTTCTCGTGCAGCGAGTGGCGCATCTTCACCCAGCCCACCAGCTCGGACTGGCGCATCGGCTTGGCGATGTAGAAGCCCTGCACCTCGTGGCAGCCGAGCTGCGCGAGCGCGCGCATCTGCTGCAGGTTCTCGACGCCCTCGGCCACCACCCGCAGGCCCATGTGGCGGCCGAGGTCGATGGTCGAGCGAACGATGCTCTCGCTGCCGTTGTCGTCGATGAGGCCGGCCACGAAGGACTGGTCGATCTTGAGTTCATGCACCGGCAGCTGCTGCAGCTGTTTCAGCGTGGCATAGCCGGTGCCGAAGTCATCGACCGAGAGCTTCACGCCCATCGCCGAGATCTCGCGCAGCGACTGCAGCGCAGCGGCTGATTCGCTCACCACGCCGCTCTCGGTGATCTCCAGGCAGAGATGATCGCCGTTGGAGTTCTGCGCCTTGAGGATCTCGCCGATTTCCTGGGCGAAGCCGGGGGTCTGGATGTCGGTGGCGGTGACATTCACCGACAGCCGGACCGCCAGGCCGGCATCGGCCAGCTCGCGACCGAAGCGCGCGCCCTCTCGAACCACCCAGCGGGTGATCTGGCGCATGAAGCCGGTCTGCTCGGCAAAGGGGATGAACTCGGCGGGCGGGATGCGCCCGCGCACCGGGTGCTTCCAGCGCAGCAGGCCCTCGGCGCCCACGATCAGGCCGCTGCTCAGGTCGAGCTTGGGCTGGAAGTGCAGCTCGAACTGGCCGCCCTCCAGCGCCTTGCGCATCTCGCCGAGCATCGACAGGTAGCTGCGCTGCTGGCCGGACTCGACGCCATCGAAGACATGCGAGCCGCTCTGCCGGCGCTTGGCCAGATACATGGCGGAATCGGCCCGGCGCATGAGCGTGGCCTCGTCCTGGCCGTGCTGGGGGAAGATGCTGATGCCGAGACTGGCGCCGATGTCGATGAGCTGGTCGCCCCAGCGCAGCGGCTCGCGCAGCAGCTGCAGGATGCGCCGCGCGACATCTTCAGACACGCTCTGCGGTCCGGGCAGCAGCATCACGAACTCGTCACCGCCCAGCCGCGCCACGGTGTCGCAGTCGCGCACGGCGCGCTTGAGCCGGCGAGACACCTCCTTGAGCACGGCGTCACCGGCGGCATGGCCCAGGGTGTCGTTGATCACCTTGAAGCGGTCGAGGTCCATGACCATCAGGCCGAAGGACTCGCGGCGCCGCTCGCTGGCCCGCACGGTGTGTCGGATGCGGTCGGTGAGCAGCGCCCGGTTGGCCAGGCCGGTGAGCGGATCGGTGAGGGCGTGTTCGCCGATGCGACGCTCGCGTTCGGCGAGGCCTTCGGCGACCGCGTCGATGCGTCGGGTGAGCTGGTCGATTTCGTCGGTGCCGTCGAGCGTCGCGCCGCGCGGCTTGTAGCGGCCCTCCTGCAGCTCACGCAGCATGGTCTCGATGGTGGAGACCTTCTCGTGGAAACGCCGGGTGCGCCAACCGGCCATGGCCGAGGCGGCGGCGACGAGGATGAGCGTCTGCAGGGCCAGCGGCAGGATCACGGTCCAGGGGGATTCGCCCCAGAGGCCGAAGCCGCCGGTGTTGATCAGCAGACCGAGCAGGCCGACCGGGACCAGCAGGGCGGCCACGCCGAGCACGGCCTTGCCCGACGAGGTCCACTGACCCTGGCCGCCGAGGAAACGCAGCATGGGCAGGGCCATGAGGCGGGTGAACGCGGCCTCCAGCGCCAGTTGCGCCTGGCTGGGCGGCTTGGGCACATCGTAGACCGGGCGGGCGGATCGCGAGGAGCCGGATTTCTCCGGCGAAGGGGCGGACGGCGGCATGGCATGATTCTTTCAGACAGCCGGAAGGCTCGGCGGGGTCGGCGGATGGGCGGAACCCCTCGCCGGACCAGCGAACGACCCGCCCTGCGACCCCCCTTTTCCTGGAACCCATGATGGCACATCCCCTCGATCAGGCCCTGGATTTCACCGACCGGCAGGTGCTGGTGGTCGGCGGCTCCAGCGGCATCGGCAACGGCATCGCGCAGGCCTTCCGGGCCCGGGGCGCGGCCGTCCATGTCTGCGGCACCCGGCCGAGCGCGGCCGACTATGAGGGCGCGGCAGGCTCCGATCTCGCCGGGCTGGGCTACTCGCCGCTCGATGTCTCGAGCACCACCGCGATCGAGGCCTGGCAGCCGCCGTTCAGCCGGCTCGATGTGCTGGTGCTCTCCCAGGGCATGGTGCTCTACGGCCGGCGCGAGTATTCCAATCCGGGCTTCGCCCAGGTGCTGCAGGTGAACCTGAACAGCCTCATGGCCTGCGCCCTGAAGTTCCAGCCGATGCTCCAGGCAGCCGCGGGCTCGCTGATCGTGATCAGCTCCACCGCGGCCTTCCAGTCCACCCGCGGCAATCCCGCCTACAACGCCTCCAAGGCCGGTGCGGTCGGCCTGGTGCGCACGCTGGGCGATGCCTGGGCTCGCGACGGCATTCGCGTGAACGGCATCGCGCCGGGCTTCGTGGCCACCAAGATGACCGAGGTCACCACCGCCAATCCCGAGCGGCTGGCCGGCACCCTGCGGGCGATTCCCATGGGGCGGCTCGGCACCCCGGTGGACATGGCCGGGGTGGCGCTGTTCCTGGCCTCGCCGCTGGCCGCCTATGTCTGCGGGCAGACCCTGCCGGTGGACGGCGGGCTGCTGTTGCCCTGAGCCTCAGGCGGCGATCGGGTCGAGCGGGTAGATCGGGCGGCTGAGCTTGCGGTAGGGCAGGCTGGCGTAGTCGGAGGTGCAGACCCCGGTGCCGGCACACTCGACGATCGCCCGGGCATGGCGGCGCAGGCCGGCGCGCCAGTGCACCCGGCTCTTGAGCATCAGGAAGCGCAGCGCGGCCGGGTCGATGCCCACCGCCTCCAGGCAGCCGATGTCGTGCGGCTCGACATGCTCGCTGATCACCACCACATCGACCGTGCCCACGCGCAGCACCGCGGTGGGCCCCATGTTGACCAGCTGCCCGCGGGCCATCGGCCCGTGGTTGCGAAACTCGCCGTCGCTCAGGCGCCGCACCTCTCCGGTGACGGTGAGCGGCTGGCCGGCCAGACCCACCGAGGGCATGGGCAGCTTGCCGCCCAGCGAAACCGTCACCTGCGCGCCCACCCCGGCGCGGGCCATCGCCTGCACCGCCTGCGGGTCGTAGATGGCGAAGGCGGCGGCATCGGGCAGGCCGGCGGCGATCAGGCGGCCGAGCACCGTGGTGGTGTCCATGGTGCCGCCCGAGGCGCAGTTGTCGTAGTGGTCGAGCAGCACGATCGGGCCGCTGCCGGGCGCGGTGTCGGCGAGGCTCCGGGCGCGGGCCAGCGAGACATCGAGGTCTTCGAGGCGGTAGACAAAGCCCTCGCGGCGTTCCCAGGCCATGGCGAGCAGTTCGTCGCAGGCCCGCCGGGCGCGGTCGGCGTCGTGATCGACCACCACCGCCGAGAGCTGCGCGATGGCGATGTCGGCGTGCGGAAAGCCGGTGAACACCGTGGCGCTCAGCACGCCCTCGGCCTCGAGTTCGCGGCAGCGCGCCTGCAGCGAGCGGTTGGGCTCGTCATCGGTGCCCTGGCGCATGACATGGGTGAGCATCGGCTTGCCGCCCCAGGCCATCGCCGGCAGCGGGCAGCCCTGCAGCGAGGCCAGGATGGGTTTGGCGGCGCGCACGCCGGTCTCGTACATGTCGATGTGCGGATAGGTCTGGTAGCCCGACAGCACATTGGCGTGGGCGACCATCTCGGCCGACAGGTTGGTGTGCATGTCGAGGGCCACGCCGATCATCACGCCCGGAGCCACCGCGCGGATGCGGCGCAGCAGCTCGCCCTCGCCGTCATCATGGCTGGCCGTGACCATGGCGCCGTGCAGATCGAGCAGCACCGCGTCGCAGCCGCGGGCCACCGCCGCGCAGATGCGCTCGCAGACATGGTCGAACACCGCGTCTTCGCAGGGCGCGCTCGGGGCCGCCGAGGCGGCGATCGGGGTGTCGATCTGCGCGCCGAGCTGGGTGGCCAGGTCGATGAAGGCGGCGATCGCCGAACCGGTGCCGCGGTAGGCGGCGATGACCGCCTCGCCCTCGGGCGGCGGGTGGCCGCCGCCGAAACGCTCGAGCGGCGTGGGCACGGGCGAGAAGGTGTTGGTCTCGTGCTTGAACTGGGCGATGACGATCTTCATGACCGGGCTCCGGGCAGCGTGATCAGTAGGCGAGCTTCAGGCCCGGACGGGCCCAGTCGAGCTCGACCAGCAGGCCGGCGCCCGAGAGCGTGACCAGCGCCTTGCGCCGATCGGGGCCGGCGAAGCACAGGTTGGTGACGACCCAGTCCTGCGGCGTGGGCACGAACTCGACCAGGCCGCCCTGCGGGGCGATCACGCTGATGCCGCCCTGCAGGATGGTGGCCACGCAGATGTTGCCGCCGGCCTCGACCGCCAGCGAGTCGTAGGACGCCGGCACCGGCGAGGCGTAGAGCAGGCGCCCGCCATTGGGCGAGGGATGCGGCGCGCGGGCGATCTCGCCGGGCCCGGTGACCTCGAAGGCCCACAGCCGGGCGGTCTGGGTCTCGGCCACATAGACCGTGCGGCCATCGGGCGAGAGCCCCACGCCGTTGGAGGTCATCAGGGGATAGACCACCTTCTTCACCGACGAGCCGTCGGCCCGGGCGTAGTACAGGCCGCCGCGGTCGAGATCGCGGGCACGGCCCTTGCCGAGGTCGGTGAACCAGAAGCCGCCCTGGCCGTCGAAGACCAGGTCGTTGGGGCCGCGCAGCGGGATGCCGTCGACCTCGGTGTAGAGCACCTCGACCCGACCGGTGTTCAGGTCGACCCGCTCGATGCGTCCGCCGCTGTAGTCGGCGGGTTGATGGCTGGGGAACCAGACGCCCTGGCGCTGGACCCAGTCGAAGCCGCCGTTGTTGCAGATGTAGCACAGGCCGTCGGGCCCGATGGCCGCGCCGTTGGGCCCGCCGCCGAGCGTGGCCACGATTTCCTTGCGGCCGTCGCGGGTGATGCGGGTGAGGGTCTGGCGGCGGATCTCGACCAGCACCACCGAGCCGTCGTCGAGCGCGACCGGGCCTTCGGGAAACCAGAGATCATCGGCAAGGACGCGGGTCATCGGCGGGCCTTTCGGGGGGTGGCGGGGACGCGGCCGAGTGTACGCGCAAGCCGCGGTAAGCTGCGTTCCATGAACGAGATCATCCTGCACCACTACGACGCCTCGCCCTACGCCGAGAAGATCCGCCTGATCCTGGGCGCCAAGCGCCTTGCCTGGCGCTCGGTGCAGATCCCCTGGGTGATGCCCAAGCCCGATCTGGTTGCGCTCACCGGCGGCTACCGCCGAACCCCAGTTCTGCAGGTGGGGGCCGATGTCTACTGCGACACCGCATTGATCGCCCGCGTGCTCGACGAGATCGCTCCCGCGCCGCGGCTGCATCGTTCCGACCGCATGGCGGCGCTGTCGGTGGCCGATCTCGCCGAGCGCGAGCTGTTCGGCGCGGCGGTCGGCTTCGTGTTCCAGCCGCGCGGTTTCTCAGCGCTGTTCCAGGGCATGGGCAAGGCGCAGATCGAGGCCTTCATGGCTGATCGCAAGGCCATGCGCGCCGGCGGCGCGCCGCGCATGGAACTGCCCGAGGCCACCGGCCTGCTGCACCACTGGCTGCAGCGGGTGTCCGAGCATCTCGCCGACGGCCGTGCGTTCCTGGTGGCCGATGAACCCACCATCGCCGATTTCGCGGTCTACCACCCGCTGTGGTTCGTGGCTCGGGCCCCGGCGCTGGCCACGGTGCTCGGCGAGTACCCCGGGGTGAGCGCCTGGATGGCGCGGGTGGCGGCATTCGGACACGGGACATCGTCGCCGATGAGCGCCGAGGCCGCGCTGGCTGCGGCCCGCGCGGCCTCGCCGGCCGCCCCGCAGGCCCACCCCTGGGTCGACTGGCATGGCTGCCAGCCCGGCGACGAGGTGATCATCGAGCCCGCCGACTACGGCATCGTGCCGGTGCGCGGCCTGCTCGCCATCTCGGCGCCCGAGCGCCTCGCGCTGCGTCGCATCGACCCGCGCGCGGGCGAGGTCCTGGTGCATTTCCCCCGGGTCGGATACCGGCTTCGCCGGCCCTGAGCCGCACCGCTGCGATACCATCGAACCATGCTCCCGCTCGCCATTGAACGCATCCCCCCGGCCGACGAGGCCCTTCGCCCCGCCATCCGCGAGTTCCTCGCCCGCGAGATGCCGCCCCTGGATACCGGTCTGCGCTCGCGCTCCTGGATGGGCTACGACGCCGAGTTCAGCCGCAAGCTCGGCCAGGCCGGCTTTCTGGGCCTGACCATGCCGCGCCGTTACGGCGGCGGCGAACGCGGCTACTTCGCCCGCTTCGTGGTGGTCGAGGAACTGCTCTCGGCCGGCGCGCCCATCTCGGCGCACTGGATCGCCGACCGCCAGAGCGCGCCGCAGATCCTGCGCTACGGCACCGAGGCCCAGCGCGAGCGCTACCTGCCGCTGATCTGCCGCGGCGAGGCCTTCTTCTGCATCGGCATGAGCGAACCCGACTCCGGCTCCGATCTGGCCAGCGTGCGCACCCGTGCCGTGCGCGACGGCGACGGCTGGCGCCTGAGCGGCCGCAAGATCTGGACCACCAACGCCCACCACGCCCACTACATGATCGCGCTGGTGCGCACCTCGGGCGGGCCCCAGGACCGTCAGTCCGGCCTGTCGCAGATGCTGATCGATCTCACCGCGCCCGGGGTCAGCATTCGCCCCATCACTGACCTGGCCGGTGACGAGCACTTCAACGAGGTCACCTTCGACGATGTCCGGCTGGGTCCCGACGCCCTGGTGGGCGTCGAAGGCGAGGGCTGGTCGCAGGTCAATGCCGAGCTCGCCATCGAGCGCAGCGGGCCCGAGCGGCTGCTTTCGTCCATCGTGCTGCTCGATGCGCTGATCGCCTGGCAACGCGCCCTGCCGCAGCCCGATCCGGTGGCGGTGGCCGAGATCGGCGCGGTGCATGCCCGGCATGTGGTGCTGCGCGCCATGTCGCTGTCGCTCACCGGCGTGATCGAGCGCGGCGGCAACCCGCTCATTCCCGCGGCGGTCCTCAAGGACATCGGCACCAAGATCGAGCAGGAAATCGTCGAACTGGCCACCCGGCTGGCCGGCGCCGATCCCACCCGCCGCGCGCCCGCCGATGTGCTGCGCGCCCTGGTCTACACCAGCCAGATGGCGCCCACCTTCTCCCTGCGCGGCGGCACCCGCGAGATCCTGCGCGGCATGATCGCCCGCGGTCTCGGGCTGCGCTGACCCTTTTGCTGCCTGAGTCCATGACCGTATCCGAATCTTCCCTGCCGGCCGATGCCGGCGATGATGTCTCGCGCATCCTCACCGAGACCGCCAGCCGCCTGTTCGCCGAGGCCTGCCCGCCCGCGCGGGTGCGGCTGGCCGATGCCGATCCCTCGGTGGCCGAGTCGCTCTGGGCGCAGTGCCGCGAGCTCGGGCTGGCGCAGGCTTGCGCCCCCGAGGCCGCGGGTGGTTCGGCGCTGGGCTGGTCGGCGGTGCGCGGCCTGATCGAAGCCTGCGGCGAGCACGCGGTGCCGCTGGCCCTGCCCGAACGGCTGGCCGCGCAACTGGTTGGCCGCTCGGCCGGGCTGTCGCTGCCCGATGAGGCGGCGGTCACGCTGGCGGTGGGCCGTCATGACGGGGCCGATCTGGTTGCCGATGCCGTGGCCGGCGCCGCGCCGGCGGGCCAGGTGCTGCTGGGCGTGGACGGACAGGTGCTGCTGCTGGCGGTGGACGCGGCCGCCATGACCGCAGGCGCCAACTCGGCCGGCGAAGCGCGCCCCGACCTGCGCTGGGCGGGCGCTGCCGCCGCGCTGGCGCAGGCGCCGCGGGCAGCCACCGATCCGCTCCTGGCGCTGGCGGCCATCCGGGTGGCGCAGTCGGCTGGCGCGCTGCGGCGGGTGCTGGCCATGTCCGTGGGGTATGCCAACGACCGCGCCCAGTTCGGCAAGCCGATCGGCAAGTTCCAGGCGGTGCAGCAGCAACTCGCGGTGGCCGCGGAGTGGAACGCCATGGCCAGCATGGGCTCGCTGCTCGCGCTGGCCGACGATGACTGCGCCCTCGATGAAGACCGCGTGGCCTCGGCTCGCGCGGTGGTCTGCACCGCGGCCGAGGAGGTCGCGGGCATTGCCCACGCGGTGCATGGCGCGATCGGCGTCACCATGGAATATGACCTGCAGCTCTTCACCCGGCGGCTGAAGGGCTGGGCTGCCGAGGCGGGATCGGCCCGCTACTGGGCCGGCCGGCTGGGCGCCCGGGTGGTGGCCGGCGCCCAGACCCAGGTCTGGGACCGGGTGGTGGCGCTCACCTGCGGCTGAATCCGCCCGGGCCTTGGCCCTGGCCGGCGCGCCGGGCGCGGCCGGCGCTGCGTACCCGTCAGTCAGGCACTTCCAGGCCCAGGCGGCTGGCGGCAATCACCGCCTGGGTGCGGTTGTTCACGCCCAGGGCGCGCAGCACGGCGCTGACATGGACCTTGACCGTGCCCTCGGCCAGGCGCAGCTGGCGGCAGATGAGCTTGTTGGGCAAGCCGCGCAGGATGAGCCGCAGGACCTCGATCTGACGCGAGGTGAGACCGAGGTGGGCGGGGTCGGTGCGCCCCGGCATGCGAATGCGCGCCAGACCGCGCGGGTCTTCCCGCGAGGCGAGCACCTGGGAAGGCAGGTACGGGCAGCCCGAGGTGATGAGCCGCAGGGCGCCCGCGATGGCCTCGCTGGTGTGGGTCTTGGGGATGTAGCCCACCGCGCCCGCCTCGAGGCAGCGAAGGATGGTGGGCGAATCGGTGCTGGCCGAGAACACCGCGACCGGGCAATCGGGCCGGGCGCGGCGCAGCTGCGCGATGACATCGGGCCCATGGCCGTCGGCCAGGTGCAGATCGACCAGGGCGAGATCGGGGCCGGGGGTCTGTCGCAGCGTGGCGAGCGCCTGCTCCAGCCGATGGGCCAGGGAGATCCGGGCGCCCGGCTCGAGCTCGGCGAGCAGCTGGACCAGGATGGTGTGGATGACCGGATGGTCATCGAGGACCAGGAAATGGCGGGCCAAGGGTATATCCTCCTGCGTGCCGCGGTCGATGCGCCGCGTGTGCGAGCCAAGTTAGCGCCGGTCATCCGGCTCTGTAAAGTCGGCCGACCGGCCGATGGATGCCATCTCAGTGAATGACCCTGCCTGACGCCGATACCGGCTGGCGCTTCTGCGTCGCCCCCATGCTCGACTGGACCGATCGGCACTGCCGCGGCTTTCACCGCTCGCTCAGCGCCCATGCCCGGCTCTACACCGAGATGATCACCACCGGCGCGCTCATCCATGGCGACGCCGACCGGCTGCTGGCCTTCGACCCGGCCGAGCATCCGGTGGCGCTGCAGCTTGGCGGCAGCGAACCCGACGAGCTTGCCCGCTGCGCGCGGCTCGCCGAGCGCCATGGCTACGACGAGATCAACCTGAATTGCGGCTGTCCGAGCGAGCGGGTGCAGCGCGGCGCGTTCGGCGCCTGCCTCATGGCCGAGCCGGCGCTGGTCCGTGATTGCGTGGCCGCCATGCGCGATGCGGTGTCGGTGCCGGTGACCGTGAAGCACCGGATCGGCATCGACCGCGAAGAGTCCTACGACTTCGTGCGCGACTTCGTCGGCGAGGTTGCCCGTGGCGGCGTCAGGGTCTTCATCGTGCATGCACGCAACGCCTGGCTCAAGGGCCTGTCGCCGCGGCAGAACCGCGAGGTGCCGCCGCTGCGTCCGGCCTTCGTCCATCGTCTCAAGCGCGACTTTCCCGAGCTGCGTTTCGTGCTCAACGGCGGCATCGCCAGTCTGTCCGAGGCGCTCGCGCCGCTCGCCGTGCCGGGTTGCGCCGATGGTCCCGCGCTCGATGGCGTCATGCTGGGCCGCGAAGCCTACGGCAACCCCTGGCTGCTGGCCGGGGTTGATCCCGCCTTCTTCGGCAAGCCGGCGCCGCTCGCCGATCGCCACGCTGCCGCGCGCCAGCTCGCGGCGCAGGCGCGCACGCATGTGGCCGCGGGTGGCCGGGTGCGTGATGTGGCGCGGCACGCCCTGGGCCTGTTCAACGGCCTGCCGGGCGCCCGCCGGTGGCGGCGTCTGCTGTCGGACGCCGCGCAGCTGGCCGTCAATGATCCCGGTCTGGTGGAGCGGGCCGCCGCCGAGGTCGCGGCGCCGGATCCGGCCGGCGACGATCAGCTGGCCAGCCTGCGCTCGAGCGCCAGCCGGCCGTCGGCGGTGGCGATCACGATCAGCACATCGCCAGGCACGATCGCCTGATCGTCGCTCGGGTTGAATCGCCACTGGCCGGCGTCGCGGATCGCCACCAGCAGCCAGTGCGGCGAGCGTCCGAGCTGGCCCACGCTGAGCGCCGAGCAGCCAACCGGCACCGTCAGCTCCTCCACCTGCAGGGGGCCGTCGGCGCGCAGCAGCTCATCGGCGAGCGACACCATCTGCGGCCGCAGCATCAGGGCCGCGATCCGCCGGCCGCCGGAGAAATCGGGCGAGACGATCTCGTCGGCGCCGGCTCGCAGGGTCTTGGCGACATTGCGTGGATCGTGCACGCGGGCGACCACCCGCGCCGCGGGGTTGAGCTGCTTGGCCGACAGGCTGATCACCAGGTTCTTGGCGTCATCACCCGTCACGGCGAACACCCCGCGGCAGTGCGCGATGCCGGCGCGCTCGAGCATCTCGTCGTCGGCGGCGTCGCCCTCCAGGGTCATGGCGCCGGGTGCGCCATCGCTCAGACGGCCCAGCGCCGCCGGATCGGTGTCGATCGCCACCCAGGTCTGCCGGCCGGTCTGCAGTTCGGCCACCACATGGCCGCCGATGCGGCCGGCGCCGCAGACGATGTAGTGGCCGTCGAGTTGGGCGATTCGGGCCTGCATGCGGCGTCTCCGGTAGCTGCTGTTCTGGTTGGTCTCGAGGACGAAGGCGGTGACTGTCGAGAAGAGGAAGGTCATGGTGCCGATGCCCAGCAGCGCGATCAGCATCGTGAACACCCGTCCACCCGGGCTGGCGCCGAGATCGACGACCTCGGCGTAACCGATCGTGGCCACGGTGATGAAGGTCATGTAGAGCGCGTCGATCACGGTGGTGGCGGGCCCGCCGATCAGCAGGTAGCCGACCGTGCCCACCGCGTGGATCAGGGCGAAGACCAGCAGCGCGGCCAGCGCGCGCCGCGAGTGCTCGCTCTCGACGAAGATCGACAGCAGGGTGAGCACGATCGCCCCCGGGACGCTCAGCGCGCCGGGCCCGCCGCCAGTCGCCGCGCCCGGGTGTACACCAGAATGGCGCCGAAGGCCGCCAGCGCCAGCAGGGATTCGAGGATGGCCAGCCAGGCCGAGGGTGGCGCGTCGCTGGTGGCGCGCACCAGACCCTCGCAGAGATAGATCAGGATCGCCATGCTCCAGGCCTGATAGGCGCGGATCCGACCGGCCCTCAGCGCCGGGATGGCCAGCACCAGCGGCACCGCCTTGAGCGCGAGCAGCGAACCGCCAGGCCGCAGGGGGGCGAGCCAGAACTCCCAGGCCATCGAGAGCACCGCCAGGGCTGCGAACGCAGCGAGCGTGATGGCGCGCGACAGCCGCAGCGCGCCGGCCTGCGCCGACGGCGCCGCGGGGGCCGCGTCGGCGGCGATCGGATCGGTCATGGCCCGTATCATAGCCATGCATGGACCCCCGCCCCCCGATACCGGCCGGACGGCTGCGGCGTTTCGTCGCGCTGGTGGCCGGGCGCATCGCGCAGCTGCAGCTCACGCAGACCGCCGCCAGCCTGGCCTTTCTCTCGGTGCTGGCGATGGTGCCGGTGTTCAGCATCGCCATCTCGCTGCTGGGCGCCTCGCCGGTCTTTGCGCGTCCTCGTGACGCGCTGCTGCAGTTCCTGTCGGCCACGCTGTTCCTGCCGGGCTTCTCGGAGCTGGTGGTGCGCTATCTCAACCAGTTCGCGTCCAAGGCCGGGCACCTCTCGCTGATCGGCGGCCTGTTCTTCTTCGCCACGGCCTTCACCGCGCTGCTCACCGTCGATCGCACGCTGAACCGGATCTGGCAGGTCAGCCGGCCACGGCCGCTGGCGCGCCGGCTGACGCTCTACTGGACCTTCCTCACGCTGGGGCCGCTGCTGCTCGCGCTCACGCTGCTGGCCAACAGCCTGCTGCTGGCACAGCTGTTCGAGAAGGCCGGCCCGCTGACGGTGCAGCGCGCCTGGCTGTCAACCCTGCCGTGGATTGCCTCGATCATGGTGCTCACGCTGCTGTACCGGCTGGTGCCGAACGCGCCGGTGCGCTGGCGCGATGCCCTGCTGGGCGGCCTGATCGGCGCGGCGGCGCTCGAGGGCCTGAAGCAGGCGCTGGCCTTCCAGGCCGTCAAGCTGCCCACCTACACCGTGGTGTACGGCGCCTTCGCGGCCCTGCCGCTGATCCTGCTCTGGCTGCTGAGCGTGTGGCTGGCGGTGCTGGCCGCAGCGGTGGTGGTGGCCTGCCTGCCGGCCTGGTCCAGCGGCGTGCTCCCCCCGGCGCCGCACGGACCGGCGGCGCGCTACGCCCGCGGGCGCGGCGTGCTGCTGGCGCTGCTCGCCGCGCATCGCCGTGGCGAGGCCGCGGTGCAGGCCGGGTCGCTGCGCGCGTTGTTCGCGCAGGACGCCGAGGCCGCCGACGAGACCGCAGCGCTGCTCGCGGGTCTGGGCTACCTGCGGCGACACTGGCTGCTGGGCCGTGATGGCGCCGACGGCGATCCGGCGGCCGACGAGGCGGTCTGGCAGGAATGGTGGCTGCTCGCGCCGCAGGCGGGCGCCCTCAGCCTGCGCGACCTCTTCGAGCACTGCTGGCAGGGCGATGAGCCCGATCGGGCGAGCGCCGCGGGTGGGCGCAGGACCGGGTCCGCGCCGCTGGCGCTGGCCGAACTCGACTGCCGGCTGGATGCGCTGACTGGCTGAGGCTCAGTCGGGCAGACCGGGCAGGAAGGCGCGCAGGGCGGCGAGCAGGCCCTCGGGCTGCTCGGCCATGATGCTGTGGCCGCAGCGCGGCAGCGACACCGTGCGGCTGCCCGACAGCGCCTGCGCGAGGGCGCGGGCAGCCTTCGGCGGGGTCATCTGGTCGGCCTCGCCCAGCACCAGCAGCGCCAGGCAGCGCGCCGCCGCGGCCTGCGTGAGGCCGGCGTCATAGGCATTGCAGGCCTGGAAGTCGTTGAGCAGCACGCCCGGGCGCTGTCGCTCCATCAGCCGGCGGGTCTCGTTGAAGACACTGAAGCCCGGGCCGGGATTGCCCGGCCGGTGGGTGACCCCCGAGAACGACCACTGGTTGATCATGTCGAAGGCCCGCGGCTCGTCGTCGCGGGCCGCCTGCAGCAGGGCATCGGAGACCTTCATGGGGAAAGCGGTGCCCACCAGCGCGATGGCCCGCACCGCTGCCGGCGCGGCGCCCGCCGCATGCAGCGCGATCAGCGAGCCCATGCTGTGACCGACCAGCACCGCGCGCCCGGCGCCGGCCCGGGCGTTGGCCCGGGTGACCCAGTCGGCCAGGGCGGCGATGCTGGCGAGGGGCGCGCCGGCGCTGCGGCCGTGGCCGGGCAGATCCCAGGCGAGCACGCCGTAACCGTGGTGCGCGAGGTAGCGCGACTGCAGGATCCACACGCTGTGGTCGTGCTGCGCGCCGTGGATGAAGCACACCGTGGGCAGGGCCGGGTTGAAGGCGCGGCCGCCGGTGTAGGCATAGGCCTCATGGCCGTCGAGCGTGATGCGCATGCTCAGCCTTTCTCGGCGGCGCGGAAGGCCCGCTTGAGGTCGGCGATCAGGTCGGCGGGGTCTTCCAGGCCGATGGACACCCGCAGCGTGCCCTCGCCGATGCCGGCGGCTGCCAGCGCTGCCGAGTCCATGCGGAAGTGGGTGGTGGAGGCGGGATGGATGACCAGCGAGCGCGCGTCGCCCACATTGGCCAGGTGGGAGAACACCTGCAGCGCCTCGACGAAGCGTCGGCCGGCGGCGCGATCGCCCTTCAGTTCAAAGCTGAACACCGCGCCGGCGCCGCGTGGCAGCAGGCGCTGCGCGAGCGCGTGGTCGGGATGCGAGGCCAGACCGGGGTGCGAGACCCGGGTGACCAGCGGGTGGGCCTCGAGGAATCGGGCCACCGCCAGGGCATTGGCCACATGGCGATCCATGCGCAGCGAGAGGGTCTCGATGCCCTGCAGGATCTGGAAGGCGTTCATCGGGCTCATGCAGGCGCCGAAATCGCGCAGGCCCTCGCGCCGCGCGCGCAGCAGGAAGGGCGCCACCGTGGACTCCTCGGCGAAGACCATGCCGTGGAAGCCGGCATAGGGTTCGGTGAGCTCGGGGAAGCGGCCGCTGGCCTGCCAGTCGAAGCGGCCGGAGTCGACCAGCAGGCCGCCCACCACCGTGCCGTGTCCGCACAGGAACTTGGTGGCGGAATGGCAGATCAGGTCGGCGCCGTGATCGAAGGGCCGCATCAGCCACGGCGTGGTGAAGGTGGCGTCGACCAGCAGCGGCACGCCGTGCCCGTGCGCGATGGCCGAGATGGCGGGAATGTCGAGCACATCGAGGCCGGGGTTGCCGAGGGTCTCGCCAAACAGCAGTCGGGTGTTCGGGCGCAGCGCTGCCTGCCAGGCCGCGGGCTCGCGCGGGTCGACGAAGGTGGTCTCGATGCCGAAGCGCGCCAGGGTGTAGTGCAGCAGGTTGTGCGAGCCGCCGTAGAGCGCCCGCGAGGCCACGATGTGCGAGCCGGCGCCGGCCAGCGTGGCGATGGCCAGGTGCAGCGCGGCCTGGCCGCTGGCGGTGGCGATCGCGCCCACGCCGCCCTCGAGGGCCGCGATGCGCTCCTCGAGCACCGCCACCGTGGGGTTGCTGATGCGCGAGTAGACATGGCCGCCCTGCTCCATGTTGAACAGCGCCGCCGCCTGATCCGAGTCCCGGAAGACGAAGGCGGTGGACAGGTAGATGGGCGTTGCCCGGGCGCCGTGGTCGCTGTCGGGCAGGGCGCCGGCATGCAGCGACAGGGTGTCGAAACCGTGATAGTCGCGTTGGCTCATCGGTCGATGCTAGCACGCGTGTCGGGCGCGCCCGGCGCGTGCTTGGGAATCCGGCCGCGGGCGGCGACAATGGCGGTTGCGCCCGCGAATCCGATCGTTTCCCACGCCCGATGCAAGACAAGCCCCAGTTCCGGGTCGGCACCGCCGGCCTCGATCCGCGCGACTGCCGGCTGATCGAGATCGTCTTCCGGCACAGCCAGTACAACCGGTTCGGCTATCGGCTCGTGCCTGCCGCCCAGCCCGGCGCGGTCGATCTGATGATCGTCGGCGCAGCCGATCCTGGCGGCCTGCATGTCCTGGCGCAGCTGCGCTCGGGCGGCCGGCCGGTGCCGGCGGTGGCGGTCGTGCCGCGCGGCGCGCCGGTGCCGGCGCCGCCGCTGGTGGGCATCGCGCTCGATCGGCTCACCCTGCAGCTGCTGCCGGTCCTCAACCGGCTGGTCGAGACCGGACTGCTCGCGCCGGCCCAGCCGGCCGCGCCCGACGCATTCACCCCGGCCACCCGATCGGCTCAGCCCATGGTTGCCGAGCCACCGGCTGCCGCGGTCACGACCGTCGGCGCGGCGCCAGGCGCCGCGGTTCCGGCGCCGCCGGGCACGCCGCACCCGGCGGCGCCGTCCAATCTGCTGGCTTTCCCCATCAATGCGGTCGATCCGCCGATCTCGCAACGCCTGCGGGTGCTGGTCGTCGACGACAGCCCCACCGTGCGTCGCCAGCTCACGGTCGCCTTCGACCGCATGGGCATCGTGAGCGAGGTGGTGGCCTCGGCCGCGGCCGCGCTCGAGAAGCTGCGCGAGCAGCACTTCGATCTCGCCCTGCTCGATGTGGTCATGCCCGACATGGATGGCTACCGGCTCACCCGCGAGATCCGGCGCAACCGCAGCTGGCGGCAGATGCCGGTCATCATCCTCACCAGCCGATCCTCGCCCTTCGACCTTGCCCGCGGCGCGCTCGCGGGCTGCGACACCTACCTCACCAAGCCGGTGCCGTACCGGGCCCTCGAGGCGGCGGTCATCAAGCAGCTGCGGCGATCGCTCGCCATCGACGATCTCACCGGCCTGATGCGCGCCGGCTCCCATCCGGTCGGGCAGGGTTCTGCCGGCTCGGCGGCAGGCGCCAGCGCGGGGCAGGGCTCGCCTTCGCCGGCATCGCCGGCCGCGGCCCCGACGCCGGGCGTGCTGTCGCGGCTGTTCGGGCGCTGAGCATGCCTGCCGTTGCGTCCGATCAGTCTCCTCAGTCAGCCACGGCGCCCCGCGTGCACCGCGCGCTGGTGGTCGACGATGTCGCGCATGACCGCCGTCGCATGCTGGCCATCCTCGAGCGCGCCGGCTGGCGGGTGCGCACCGCGCGCGACGGGCTGGCCGCGATCGAGGCGGCGCGCCGACACCGCCCGGACATCATCCTGCTCGACATCGTCATGCCCGGCATGGATGGTTTCGAGGCCTGCCGCCGTCTGGCCGGCGACCCGCGTACCCGGGCCATCCCGGTGGTGTTCGTGTCGTCCAAGGCCGAGCGGGCCGATCACCTCTGGGCCCGCATGCAGGGGGGACGCGACCTGATCGCCAAGCCCTTCACCGCCGAGGGCCTGCTGGCGGCGGTGAGCCGGCACGCCCCCGCCGGCGGCGGCGCACAGGCCTGAACCCGACATGGCCGACTCCCCTTCCGTCGGGCCGCTGTTCGGCGCCCGCCTCGACGGCGTGCCCGTCGTGCTGCCGTCGGGGGTGCCGCTGGTCTACCTGGCCGATGTCCTCGTCCATCCGCTGGCGGGCGCCGCGCCGCGGGTGTGTGGCCTGATGCAGATGCAGGGCCTGCCGCTGGTCGTGCTCGACCCCACCGGGAAGGCCTCGTCCCCGGTCGCCCGCCGTCTGTCCGTGCTGGTGGTGGGCGAGCCGGGCGAGGGGGCGGCGCTGCGCGTCGACGAGCCGCCCTCGCCGATCGCGGTGGCCGGGCCGCGGCCCGACGCGCCGCGACCCGTCTGCGTCTTTGCCGCCGCCCTCGAGCGGCCGGTGGCCGATGCCCTCGATCCCGACCGCATCTGGTGGCATGTGGTTCCGGCGCGGCTCTTCGCGCTGCTCGCCGCGGCCACGGCGGCCACCGGGACCGGGGCCGACTGATGGCCGAGACCGCCGGGCGCGATGCCGGATCCGGCCTGCCGGCGCGACGGCGCTGGCTGCCGGCGCTGGCGCTGCTCGCCCCGCTGGTCGGGCTGATCGTCGGCGTGTGGCTGCGGGCCGGCATGGCGCAGCCGGTGCCGCGCGAGTTCGATGCCCTGCTGCTGGTGCTGGCCCTGTCCGCGGCGGCCGCGGGCCTGATCGGCCTGTGGCTGCTGCGGGCGGTCGAACCCGCCGCCGATGCGCCTGCGCCGCTGGCCGATGCCCGCGCCGGGCCGGGCGGCCGGCCCGCCAGCGAGGTCGAGGACCTGAACGACTCGGTGATCGAGATCATGCAGGCGGTGGGCACCATCGCCACCTCCAAGGACCTGACCCTGCGGGTGCCGATCACCGAGAATGTCACCGGCGCGATCGCCGACGCGCTCAACCTGCTCACCGAAGAGACCCGCCGGGTGCTGCTCAATGTCCGCTCGGTGTCGCGGCTGGTGGCCGAGACCACGCTCGCGGTCAAGGGGCAGTCCGACAGCGCGAGCAAGGCCGCGTCGCGCGAACAGCGCGAGGTGGCGATGGCCGCGCAGGAGCTCGCCGCGGCCGCGGCGGCGCTCGACGCCATCGCGGCCCGTTCGCTTGCCGGCAATCAGGCGGCGGAACGGGCGGTGCAGGCCACCGAACAGGCCATGGCCGCGGTTGCCGAGACCGCCAGCGGCGTGGGCCGCACCCGCGAACTCATCCGCGAGACCGAGAAGCGCATCAAGCGCCTGGGCGAGCGCTCGCAGGAGATCGGGCAGGTGGTGGGCATCATCCAGGGCATCGCCGAGCGCACCGGCATCCTGGCGCTCAATGCCGCCATGCACGCCGCCGCCGCCGGCGAGGCCGGCCGCAGCTTCGCGGTCGTGGCCGACGAGGTCCGGCGGCTGTCGGAGTCGGCGCGCGAGTCCACGCTGCAGATCGGCCGGCTGGTCAACGCGATCCGCACCGAGACCCACGACACCGTCATCGCGATGAACCACGCCATCGCGCAGGTGGTCGAGATCAGCCAGCTCGCCGAGGCCTCCGGGCGCGAGATGGGCCGCAGCCAGGCGCAGACCGGGGCGCTTGCCGCCGATGTCCGCGACATCGCCCGCACGGCCGAGGAGCAGGCGCGGGCCGGCGCGGCGCTCCAGGCGCGCGCCCGCATCATCCAGGAGGCCAGCGCCGAGACCGCCCGTCAGCTCTCGCTGCAGGCTGCCGAGACCCGCCGGCTGGTCGACAGCGCCCGCGCGCTGCTCGACGAGGTCGGCGTATTCCGGCTCGGGGACGGCTGAGCGCATGGCCGAGCGCAATCCCGGTGCCGGCGCGTTCGAGCGGCTGAACCAGTCCGCTGCCGCGCTCCTCGACCCGCTGGTCGACGCCCGGCTCGCCGAGCAGCCGGTGCTGCAGGCCCGGCGGCTGGGCGAGGCGCTGATGCTGTGCGCGCAGGCGGCCGAGCGGGCCGGGGTGCGCGGATTCAGCCATCTCGCCACGCTCGCGGTGCCGCATCTGCAGACCCTGGCCGGGCAGGGCGCCTGGCTGCCCTGCCGTGATGCGGTCGAGGCCTGGATCGGCGCGCTGATCGCGTTCTGCGCCGGTCACCTGCCGGCCAGCGAGGCCGGCGCCCTGATGGCGGCCCTGCGCGACCTGCCCGGCTTCCCGGCGGTGCCGCCGCAGTTCGTCACCCTGATCGAGCGGCGTCTGGCGAGCGATGCGGAGCGCATCGCGGGGCTGGCCGCCGCGGGCGCCGACGCCGGTCTGGCCGGCGCCGGGCCGGCCGATGCCCGTCGCCCGGCGCCCGCGATGCCCGAGGCGCCGGTGCCGGTGGCCCGCGACGAACTCGACATGCTCGCGCAGGCGCTTCAGGCCCTGGCCGACGAGTCGGCCGCGCTGCTCTCGGCCATGCCGCTGTCGACCCACGGGGCGGCCGAGGGCGCCCGCCGCGAGTGGCTCGATCTGGTCGGCGAGCGGCTGCGCCACTGGATCAACGCCGCCGGGTACATCGGCCTGGCGCCGCTCGCCGACCTTGTCGGCCTGGCGGTTCAGAGCGTGATCCGCTGGGCCGATCAGCCTGGGCCGGTCGGCCCCGCCGCCGATGCCGCGCAGCGCGACCGGATCGTCTGGCTGCCGGGTGCGCTCGGCGATTTCCTGCTGAGCATGGCCGAGGACCGCGCCCGCGCGCTGTGCCGCGGTCTGGCCGATCCGCGCTGGCCGGTGGCGCTCGCCGATGACCAGATTGCGGCGGCGGTCGCGGCCATCACCTGCTGGCGGCTGGTGCCCTCGCGCCAGGTTCAGGCGCGCGAGGCGCCGATCACCGAAGACGATCTCTCGCTGCGCGTGCCCGCCGATGCCGACCCGCAGGTGGTGGACAACCTCCTGCGCGAACTGCCGGGCCTGTCGGCGGCCCTTGCCGACGCGATCCAGGCCATGGCCGACGACCCGGCGCCGGCGCTGGCCGATGCGCAGCGCGCCGCCCACACCCTCAAGGGCTCGGCCAACACCGTGGGCATCCGCGGCATCGCCACGCTGGCGCATCAGCTCGAGGATCTGCTCGCGCTGCATGCCCGCGGCGGCGGCGGCCCCGCGGGCGATGCCCTCGCCCTGCTCGAGGAGGGCGTCGACACCCTGGCCGAGATGTGCGAGGCCGTGGCCGGGCAGGGGCCGGCGCCGGCGGCCGCCTTTGCGGTGGCCGGGCGCCTTGCCGCGGCCGTGGCCGAGCTTGCGGGCGGCGACGCGCGCGAGCCCGAGGCCGCGCAGCCTGCATCAGACGCGCCAGCCGAGCGCCCTGCGTCGGCGCGGGGTCTGGCCGGGTCCGCGTCCGATCGCCGCGATCCGCCCGCGCCCTTGCCGGACGGCGACGCGTCTGCCGCGCCGCCCGAGGAGGCCCGCGACGAGCCGCTGCGGGTGCGGGCGGCCGAGCTCGATCGCATGCTCGAGCTTGCCAGCCAGGCAGCGATGCTGCTGGCGCAGTCGCAGGAGGAGCTCGCCCGCCTGCAGGACACCCG
>JAGWVN010000048.1 GCA_018970865.1 Betaproteobacteria bacterium | reverse complement strand
GGTGCTCTCCTGGCAGATGGCCACCGCGTCGGTGCCCGAGGCGGCGCGCCGGGTGGTGATCCCCGGCCGGCACGCGGTCTCCGACACCCATGGCGACCTCTACTTCATGCGCTATGACGCCCGCCACCGCCTGATCACCGGCGGCGCGCTGGTCAACCCGCGCAACGGCGCGCAGCGCCTGCGCGCGCGGATCGGCGCGCGGCTGCAGGGCCTGTTCCCGGCCCTGGGCGAGGTTCGCTTCGACCATGTCTGGAACGGCTACATCGGCATGACCGACGACTACCTGCCGCGGGTGCACCGCATCGGCCCCGACGGCTATGCCTGGGTGGGCTGCAACGGCCGCGCCGTGGGCCTGTCGGTGGCGCTTGGCCGCGAGCTCGCCCGCGCGGTGCGGGGCGCGCCCGACCAGGACCTCGCCCTGCCCTTCACCGAGCCCAGGCCGCTCGCGCTGCACGGCCTCGCCCGCCGCACGGCGCCGCTGATGCTGCTGCTCTATCGCTACCGCGACCAGCGCGAGATCCGCGCCTGACCCTGCTTCCGGAGCCTCCCCCATGAAAGCCGTAGGACACACCCGCTGCCTGCCGGTGACCGACCCCGACTGCCTGATCGACCTCGACCTGCCCGAGCCGGTAGCCACCGGCCGCGACCTGCTGGTGCGGGTGATGGCGGTGTCGGTCAATCCGGTGGACACCAAGCTGCGCCGCAACGCCCCCCCGCCCGCCGGCGAAGCCCGTGTCCTGGGCTATGACGCCGCCGGCGTGGTCGAGGCGGTGGGACCGCAGGTCACCGGCTTCAAGCCCGGCGATGAAGTCTGGTACGCCGGATCGCGCGTGCGCCCCGGCACCAACGCCGAGCTGCACCTGGTCGACGAGCGCATCGTCGGCATGAAGCCGCGCAGCCTGTCCTTCGCGCAGGCCGCCGCCATGCCGCTCACCACCATCACCGCCTGGGAGGCGCTCTTCGACCGCCTTCAGCTGCGCGCCGGCAAGCCGGCCGATGCCGGCACCGTGCTGATCACCGGCGCGGCCGGCGGCGTGGGCTCGATCGCGGTGCAGCTCGCCCGGCGCCTGACCGGCGCGCAGGTGGTCGCCACCGCTTCGCGCCCCGAGAGCCGCGCGCAGGCGCTCGCGCTCGGCGCGCACCGGGTCATCGACCACAGCCGGCCGCTCAGCGAGGAGCTGCGTCGCGAGGGCATCCGCTGGGTCGAGAACATCTTCAGCATCACCCACACCCACCTGCACTTCGCCGAGCTCGCGAAATCGGTCGCGCCGCAGGGCCGCATCTGCGTGATCGACACGCCCGAGAAGCCGCTCGACTTCATGCTGCTGCGCGAGCGCTGCGCCTCGCTGCACTGGGAGGGCATGTTCACCCGCTCGGGTTTCCAGACCGCCGACATGGCCGAGCAGGGCCGGCTGCTCAGCGAGACGGCGCGTCTGGTGGACGACGGCCTGATCCGCTGCACCCACACCCGCACCGCCGGGCGCATCTGCGCCGCCGATCTGCGGGCCGCGCACGCCGAGATCGAGTCCAACCGCACGATCGGCAAGATCGTGCTGGCGGGCTTCTGAGGCGCCGCAGGGCGCGCGGCTGCGGGCCGCGGGGGCCGGATGGCCGAGCCGCCGCCCCCCGCGCCGTCAGGGCAGGAGGCGCAGAAGCTGGGCGCCAGACCCGTCGGTGAGCAGGTAGATCCAGCCGTCGGGGCCCTGGCGCACATCGCGGATGCGCGCGCCCAGATCGACCAGCAGGCGCTCCTCGCCGGTCACCCGCCGGCCCTCGATGCTCAGCCGGTGCAGCGCCTGACCGCGCAAGGCGCCCACCAGCAGGCTGCCCTGCCAGCCCGGGTAGCGGTTGCCGGTGACGAAGGCCATTCCGCTGGGCGCGATCGAGGTGGGCAGCCAGACCTTCAGCGGCTGCTCGTAACCAGCGCGGGGCCCTTCCTCACCGATGCGCGTGCCCAGGACATACTCGCGCCCGACGGTGACCAGCGGCCAGCCATAGTTGCGACCGCGCTCGATCAGGTTGATCTCGTCGCCGCCCTGCGGGCCGTGCTCGCTGTGCCAGAGGTCGCCGGTGACCGGGTGGACCGCCATGCCCTGGATGTTGCGGTGACCCAGGCTCCAGAGCTCGGGTCGGGCCCCCGCGCGCCCGAGAAAGGGGTTGTCGGCGGGCACCCGGCCGTCGGACTCGATGCGCACGGTCTTGCCAAGATGGTTGGCCGGGTCCTGGGCGTCGGCGCGCCGGCCGAAGCGGTCACCCAGCCCGACATGCAGGCGGCCGTCACGGGCAAAGGCCAGCCGCGAGCCGCAGTGCAGCCGGCTCGCCACCCGCGGCTGCTGCCGGAAGATCACCTGCACATCGACCAGCGCGTCGCCCTCGAGCCGGCCGCGGGCCACGGCCACGGTGTTGCCGCCCTCGCCGGCCTCGGCGTAGGTCCAGTAGAGCAGCCGGTTGGTGGCGTGGGCCGGGTCGGTCACCAGATCGAGCAGGCCGCACTGGCCGGTCGCATCGACCGGCGGCACACCCCGCAGCGGCGCGCCCACCGTGCCATCCTCGGCCACCGGGCGGATGCGGCCCGGGCGCTCGGTCACGAGCATCCGGCCGTCGGGCAGGAAGGCCAGCGCCCAGGGCTGGTCGAGCCCGCGCGCCACCACCACCGCCTGCACCGCGGCGGCCGGCCGTGGCGCGAGCAGCGCGGCGGGCAGCAGGGCAAGAACGAGGAGCCGCAGCGCGAGGAGGGCGGCGGGAGCGCGTCGCGGGACGGTGGGCAGGATGGCGTTCATCCCGGTATCGTGCCGTGGACCGCCGCCGCAGGCCAGCCCGAGCGCGACCGACTTACACTGCGCACAGCGCGAGCCCGCGCTGCGTCCCTCCTCGCACGATCCCGATCACCCCGATGGAACACTACGATCATCTCGTCGTCGGCGCCGGCTCGGCCGGCTGCGTGCTGGCCAACCGGCTCAGCGCCGACCCCGGCCGCCGCGTGCTGCTGCTCGAGGCGGGCCCGCGCGACACCAATCCCTGGATCCACATCCCGCTGGGCTACGGCAAGCTGTTCGCCGACAACCGCGTCAACTGGGCCTACGAGTCCGAGCCCGAGCCCACGCTCGGCGGCCGGCGGGTGTTCACGCCGCGGGGCAAGGTGCTGGGCGGCTCCTCCTCGATCAACGGCCTGGTGTACATCCGCGGCCAGCGCGAAGACTTCGACGACTGGGCCGTGCCGGGCTGGGGCTTCGACGACCTGCTGCCCTGCTTCCTGCGCAGCGAAGACCAGCAGCGCGGCGCGAGCGCCTGGCATGGCGCGGGCGGGCCGATCGCGGTGTCCGACCTGCCCGACCGGCACGAGCTGTGCGACGCCTTCATCGCCTCGGCGCAGGCCAACGGCATCCCGCGCAACGACGACTTCAACGGCCCCACCCAGGAGGGCGCGGGCTACTACCAGGCCACCCTGCGCAATGGCCGGCGGGTGAGCACCGCGGTGGGCTACCTGCGCCCGGCGCAGGGCCGCGCCAACCTGCGCATCGAGGTCGAGGCGCTGGTCACGCGGGTGATCATCGAGCAGGGCCGCGCGGTGGGTGTCGAGTACCGCCAGCACGGGCGCAGCCATGTCGCGCGCGCCGGCGAGGTCATCCTGTGCGGCGGCGCCTTCAACTCGCCGCAGCTGCTGCAGCTCTCGGGCATCGGTCCCGGCGAGCGGCTGCGCGAGCTCGGCCTGCCGGTGCTGGTTGATTCGCCGCAGGTGGGCGAGGGCCTGCAGGACCACTTCTATGTCCGCACCTACTGGCGCTGCAACCGGCCCATCACCATCAACGATCGGCTCTCGAGCTGGCACGGCAAGCTCGGGGCGGGCCTGCAGTGGCTGCTCACGCGCCGCGGCCCGCTCACGGTGAGCGCCGGCTATGCCGCGGCCTTCGTGCGCACCCGGCCCGAGCTCACCCGGCCCGACGCGCAGTTCTACTTCATCAACTTCTCCATCGCCCGCCGCGGCGGGGTGCTCGACGACTTCCCCGGCTTCACCTGCTCGGTGTCGCAGCTGCGCGCGCAGTCGCGCGGCTGGGTGCGGCTGCGCAGCGCCGACCCCACCGAGGCGCCGGCCATCCGCTACAACTACCTAGACGCCGAGGAAGACCGGCGCATGATGGTCGACGGCCTCAAGCAGCTGCGCCGACTGGTCAACACCCCGCCCTTCAGCGGCTATGTCGAGGCCGAGCGCGCGCCCGGCCCGGCCGTGCAGACCGACGAGCAGTGGCTGCAGTTCTGCCGCGACACCGGCGAGACGGTCTACCACCCCACCTCCACCTGCCGCATGGGCACCGACCCCGACTCGGTGGTCGATCCGCGACTGCGGGTGCGCGGGGTCGATGGCCTGCGCGTGGTCGATGCCTCGGTGATGCCGGCGGTGGTCTCGGGCAACACCAACGCGGCGGTGATCGCGATCGCCGAGCGCGCGGCCGAGCTCATCGCGCAGGACGCGAAGCGCTGAGCGCCGTGATCACGGGCATGACCGCGCGGCGCCACGCCGGGGTGATGCCGGGCCTGGCGCGCGCCGCCGGGAAGCGGGCACGCGCCGCCGCGGCCCTGATGGCTGCGCTGGCCACCCTGACGCTCCTGACCGCGCCGATCACAGCGCCCGCCCAGACCCGGCCGCTGGGCGTGGCCACCTGGAACCTCGCCTGGCTCATGAGCCTCGAGACCCATGCCCGCTGGGCAGCCGCCTGCGCGCGCCATGGCTGGCCCACCGACCCGGCCACGCTGGCTCCCGGCGCCCGCCGGGAGCTGGAGGGCCTGCCCTACTGCTCCGTCCACAACGGCATGCGCTTCCCGCCCCAGGCCTGCGCGGGCGATGACGAGGGCTGGCCGCAGCGCGCCCGTTACCGGCCCGGGCATCCCTGCCGCGACACCGCCGATCTCGCCGATCCGACGGCCTATCGGGACAAGCTCGATCAGCTGCGGCGCTGGTTCGCGCGGCTCGCGGATGAAGGGGTCTCGGTGGTGGCGCTGCAGGAGGTCTTCGACGACGCGGCGGTGCTGCCGCTGCTGCCGCCGGGCTGGTCGGTGCGCACCAGCCGCGGCCTGCCCGGCAGCCCCGACATCGCCCAGCAGCTCGGCGTGGCCTGGGCGCCAGGGCTTGCACCGGGCGGCTTCCGGGCGGAGCCGGCGCTGGCCGACAGCGGCCCCGGGCTGCGGCCGCTGCGCCCGGGATTCGCCTTCACGCTGCCCGTCGACGGCAGGCCGGTGGAGTTCCTGGTGGTGCATCTGAAGGCCGGCTGCCGCAGCCGCGTGATCGACGATCCGCTGCGTCCCGATGACCCGCCCGAGCGGCGCGATGCCATCGCCAGCGACTGCGCGATGCTGCGCCGGCAGCTGCCGGCGCTGGAGGACTGGATCGACGCCCGCGCCGGACGCGACTTCGTGGTGCTCGGCGACTTCAACCGCAGCCTGTTCCTGGAGCCGGTGAAAGACCGCCCCGACCGCCCGGTCCGCCTCGATGGCAGCTCGCCCGCCAGCCCGAGCGGTCCCTGCGACCTGGCGCTGGTGGAAGGCAGGCTGCAGGCCCGCTGCCCGGCGCGCACCAGCGCGCTCTTCCCGGAGCTCAATGACGACGACCCGCCCGGCTCGGTGCTGTGGCGGGCCCGACCGGCCGAGCTGTCGGGCGGACGCATCCGCCCCGGCGGGCCGGCCGACTGCAACCTGCGCGGCGGGCAGCCGCCGCGCCGCGGCGCCGGCGACCTCGCCCACGACGGCATCGACCATGTGCTGCTCAGCGACGCGCTCAAGCGCCGGCTGTCGCCGCAGGCGCTGGCGCTGCGCATGCTCGGCCACCTCGACGAGGCCGGCCGGCCCTTCGCGGCGTCACCCGCGAGAGCCCTGCCCAGCGACCACTGCCCGCACTGGGTGGTGCTCGACTGATCCGCGCTCAGGCCAGCCGCGCCCGGGCCACGGCGGCCATCGCCGGCTCGGTGGCGGCCAGCACCGCGTCGATCGCGGCGTCATCGTGGGCCACCGACAGGAACATGTTGTGCTTGTGGTGCAGGTAGGCGCCGCGGGCCAGGGCCTCGCGGCAGAAGAGCGCGCCGAGCGACTGGTCGGCGTCGCCCTCGAAGAGCAGCAGCGGCATCTGCGGCGGCCCCGACTGGCGCAGCCCGATGCCGTGGCGCTGCGCCTGCCGGGCAAGCCCCTCGCGCAGGCGCAGACCCGCGCGGGCCATGCGCGCCGGGCCGTCCACCCGCTGCAGCTCGTCGAGCGTGGCCAGCGCCGCGGCCATCGACACCGCCGAACACCAGAACGAACCGGTGACGAACACGCGCGTGGCCGCCTCGCGCAGCCAGTCGCGGCCGGTGACCGCGGCCAGCGCGTGGCCGTTGGCGATCGCCTTGCTGAAAGCCGAGAGATCGGGCTCGATGCCCAGCGGCGCCCAGCTGCCGGCGAGATCCAGCCGGAAGCCGGCCCGGACATCGTCGAGGATGAGGGCCGCGCCGCGGCGCGCGCTCAGCTCGCGCGCGGCGAGCGCGAAGGCGGGCTGGGCCAGCGCCTGGTCGCGGGCGAGATCATGGCGCAGCGCGGTGACCAGGATGGCGGCGAGATCGTCGCCGGCCTGGTCCACGGCCTGGGCGAGGCTGTCGGGGTCGTTGTACTCGAAGTGGATGAGATGGCTGCGATCGGCCTCGGTGACGCCGGCCATCGAGGGCGTGCACCAGGGCGCCGAGCCGTGATACGAGCCGCGCGCCACCAGCACCTTGCGCCGGCCGGTGGCGGCGCGCGCCAGCATCACGCAGGCGGTGGTGGCGTCAGTGCCGTTCTTCTGGAACATCACCCAGTCGGCATGCGCCACCAGGCCCACCACCCGCTCGGCCAGCCGCACCAGCACCTCGCCGGGGCCGTCCAGGCAATCGCCGAGCGCCCGCTGGGCCTGCGCCGCGCGCTCGACCGCGGGATGCCCGTGACCGAGCACGATCGGCCCCCAGCTGCACATCAGGTCGACATAGACCCCGCCGTCCACATCCTCGATGCGGCAACCCTCGCCGCGGCGGAAGAACTGCGGATAGCCCTCGGGCAGCGAGGCCGCCCGCAGGTGGCCCCACAGCCCGCCGGGTATCACCCGCCCGGCGCGCTCGCGCAGCGACCGGTCGACCGGGCCGCTGCCCGTCATGGCGCCGGCCTCAGGCGGCGGCGCTGGGCCGCGCCTTCATGCGCTCGCAGAGCGCGACGATGTTGGCGTTGGCCGGATCGATCGGCTGCCCGACCATCTTGCCGAAGTCGAGGAACACGAAGAGGAGGATGTCGGCCAGGGTGAGGCGGTTGCCGCAGACGAACTCGCGGCCGGCGATCAGCCCGTCGAGCCAGCGCAGCTTCTCCTGGGCAAGCAGCTTGAGGTCGGGCGCGGCCTGCGGGATGACCCGGATGCGCGACTCGAACAGCTTCAGGCCCTCGGCGAAGCGAAAGCCGTTGGCCAGCGGCTCGAGGATGTTGAGGTCGATGCGGCGCACCCACATGCGGGTCTCGGCGCGCTCCACCGGATTGCTGCCGATCAGGGTCTTGCCGGCGGGGCCGATCTCGTCGAGGTACTCGCAGATCGCGGTGATCTCGGCCAGCACCAGGCCATTGTCGAGCTCCAGCGCCGGCAGCTGGCCGGACGGGTTCTTGGCCAGGAAGGCCGCCTGGCGGTTCTCGCCGCCGCGCAGATCGACCTTGGTGCTGGGCAGCTCGACGCCGCGCTCGGCGGCGAACATGCGCACCACGCGCGGGTTGGGGCCGACGGAATCGTAAAGAAGCATGGCGCTCTCGCAGGGTATGGCTGGAAGCCGGTTGAGGGTTTCGCGAGCTTAACCGCGGCCCCCGGGCCTGACCATCACGCGGCCGGGGCGGCCGTCTCGCCGCGATCGAAAAACGGTCCGCCGCTTCCGCTACCATGACCGCCGCCCCCGGCAAGTCGCCTTGGACACCACCCGCCATCCCACCCTCGCCCTCTGGTCGCTGTGCCTCGCCTACTTCGCGATGGGCACTTCGGCGATCGCGCTGGTCGGGCTGATCCAGGAGATCTCCAGCGCCTTCGGCGTGTCCAAGCCGGCGATCGCCGGGGTGGTCACGCTCTTCGCGCTCACCTTCGCGCTGCTCGCGCCGCTGCTGCAGGTCGCGGCCGGACGACTGCCGCGACGCACCCTGCTGCTGGCCGGGCTGTGCACCATGGGCGCGGCCAGCCTCTGGACGGCGCTGGCCACCAGCCTGCCCAGCCTCGCCGCGGCCCGGGTGCTGCTCGCCCTGGGCTCGGCCGCGGTGGGCCCGGTGGCTTCGTCGCTGGGCGCGGGCCTGGTGCCACCGGCGCGCCAGGGCCAGGCGCTGGCCATCGTCTTTGCCGGCATGACCTTCGCCACGGTGCTGGGGCTGCCCCTGGCCACCTGGGCGGGCGGCCTGCTCGGCTGGCGCTGGGCCTTCGGCGGCCTGGCCGCGGCCAGCCTGCTGATCGCCGTGCTGGTCGCGGTGGTGGTCGGCGACCGCCGGCCCGCGCCGCCGGTGTCGCTGGCCAGCTTCGGTCAGGTGCTGCGCCACCGCGCCGCGGCATGGGCGATCGCGATGGCCGGCTGCCAGATGGCGGCGGTGTTCTCGCTCTACGCCCTGGTGGCGCCCTTCCTGCAGGAGCGCTTCGGCGTCGCGCCGTCCACCCTGCCCCTGGCCTTCCTGCTCGCCGGCAGCCTGAGCGTGGTCGGCAATGTGGCCGCCGGCCGGGTCGGCGACCGCATCGGCGCGGCGCGCACGCTGTGGCTGTCCACCGGCAGCCTGTGCCTGGCCTTCTGCGTGGTGCTGGCGCTTCCGGCCGATCCGCGGGTGGGCATGGCCGCCTTCGCGGTCTGGTCGATGCTGGGCATGACCTTCTACGCGCCGCAGCAGAAGCGGCTGATCGAGTTGGCGCCCGAACTGCGCAACCTGCTGCTGGCGATGAACGCCTCGGCCCTCTATGTGGGCATGTCGGCTGGCGCGGCGGCGGCCGCGCAGGCCTGGCTGCGGCTGGGGCCCGGGTCGCTGCCCCTGGTGGCGGCCGGTTTCGTGCTGCTGGGCATGCTGGCCTACCGGCGCTCCCGGCAGGCCGAGGCGGACATGGCCCGCCGCCTATAATGACCGGTTATCCGGAACGACGGCAGGCCCCCATGTCCCTACAAGAGAGATACACGCCCGGCGAGGTCGAGCGCGCCGCGCAGGCCCACTGGAACGCCATCGACGCCTACCGGGCGATCGAGCACGACCCGCGCTTCCCCAAGGGCAAGTTCTACGCCTGCTCGATGCTGCCCTACCCCAGCGGCAAGCTGCACATGGGCCATGTGCGCAACTACACCATCAACGATGTGATGTACCGGCACCTGCGCATGCAGGGCTACAACGTGCTGATGCCCATGGGCTGGGACGCCTTCGGCCTGCCGGCCGAGAACGCCGCCATGAAGAACGGCGTGGCGCCGGCGCGCTGGACCTACGACAACATCGCCTACATGAAGAAGCAGATGCAGGCGATGGGGCTGGCCATCGACTGGAGCCGCGAGATCGCGGCCTGCGACCCCGACTACTACCGCTGGAACCAGTGGCTGTTCCTGCAGATGCTCGAGCGCGGCATCGCCTACCGCAAGACCCAGGTGGTCAACTGGGATCCGGTCGACCAGACCGTGCTGGCCAACGAGCAGGTGATCGACGGCCGCGGCTGGCGCACCGGCGCGCTGGTCGAGAAGCGCGAGATCCCGGGCTACTACCTCAAGATCACCGACTACGCGCACGAGCTCCTCGAGCAGGTCGAGAACCACCTCGACGGCTGGCCAGACCGCGTGCGCACCATGCAGTCGAACTGGATCGGCCGCTCCACCGGCGTGCGCTTCGCCTTCCCGCATGCCATCACCGACGCGCAGGGCGCGCTCGCCGGCGAGGGCCGGCTGCATGTCTTCACCACCCGCGCCGACACCATCATGGGCGTGACCTTCGTGGCGGTCGCCCCCGAGCATCCGCTGGCCGACATCGCCGCCGCCCGTGACCCGGCGGTGGCCGCCTTCGTGGCCGAGGCCCGCCAGGGCTCGGTCATGGAGGCCGACATGGCCACCATGGAGAAGAAAGGCGTGCCCACCGGCCTGACCGTGCGCCACCCGCTCACCGACGAGCCGGTGCCGGTGTGGGTGGGCAACTATGTGCTCATGGGCTATGGCGACGGCGCCGTGATGGGCGTGCCCGCGCACGACGAACGCGACTTCGCCTTCGCCCGCCGCTACGGGCTGCCGATCCGCCAGGTGATCGATGTCGCCGGCCAGCGCTTCTCGGACACCGAATGGGCGCCCTGGTACGAGGACAAGGTCGCCGGCCGCTGCATCCACTCCGGTCCCTATGACGGTCTGGGCCATCAGGCCGCGGTCGAGGCCATCGCCGCCGACCTCGCCGCGCGCGGCCTCGGCCAGAAGAAGACCCAGTGGCGGCTGCGCGACTGGGGCATCTCGCGCCAGCGCTACTGGGGCACCCCCATCCCCATCATCCACTGCGATGACTGCGGCGCGGTGCCCGTGCCGTACCAGGACCTGCCGGTGCGCCTGCCCGAAGACCTCGTGCCCGACGGCACCGGCAACCCGCTCGCGCGCAGCCAGGCCTTCCTCGCCTGCCGCTGCCCGCGCTGCGACAAGCCGGCGCGCCGCGAGACCGACACCATGGACACCTTCATCGACTCGTCCTGGTACTACATGCGGTACTGCTCGCCCGACAACCCCACCGCCATGGTCGACGCGCGCACCGACTACTGGATGCCGATGGACCAGTACATCGGCGGCATCGAGCACGCGGTGCTGCACCTGCTCTACGCCCGCTTCTGGACCAAGGTGATGCGCGACATCACCGGCCAGGTGCCCGGCGACCCCGGCCGCGGCCTGGTCACCTTCGACGAGCCCTTCACCCGCCTGCTGTGCCAGGGCATGGTGCTCAACCACATCTACGCCCGCCGCACCGAGCGCGGCGCCATCGAATACTTCTGGCCCGAGGATGTCGAGAACATCCACGACGAGACCGGGCGCGTCACCGGCGCGCGGCTGAAGTCCGACGGCAGCCTGGTCGACTACGGCGGCGTGGGCACGATGTCCAAGAGCAAGAACAACGGCGTCGATCCGCAGGCCCTGATCGATCGCTACGGCGCAGACACCGCGCGCCTGTTCGTGATGTTCGCCAGCCCGCCCGAGCAGACCCTCGAGTGGTCCGACACCGGCGTGGAGGGCGCCCACCGCTTCATCCGCCGGCTGTGGGCCTTCGCGCACGCGCACCAGGCCGCGCTCGCGCAGGCCGGCGCGCTCGACGCTGCCCGGCTCGAGCCCGCCCACAAGGCGCTGCGGCGCGAGATCCACACCGTGCTCCGGCAGGCCGACTACGACTACCAGCGCCTGCAGTACAACACCGTGGTGTCGGCGGCCATGAAGATGCTCAACGCCCTCGAGGGCGCGCGCCTGCCCGAGGGCCCGGTCTCGGCGGCGGTGCTGCGCGAGTGCCTGTCGGTGCTCATCCGGGTGCTCTATCCGGTGGTGCCGCATGTCACGCACGGCCTGTGGCAGTCGCTGGGCTATGCCGCCGCCCACGGTGACCTGCTCGACACCGCCTGGCCGCAGGTCGACCCCGATGCGCTGCGGCAGGACACCCTCGAACTGGTGCTGCAGGTCAACGGCAAGGTGCGTGGCTCGGTGAGCGTGCCAGCCAGCGCCGACCAGGCCGCCATCGAGGCCGCCGCGCTCGCCAGCGAGCCGGTGCAGCGTCTGGGCGAGGGCCGGCCGGCGCGCAAGGTGATCGTGGTGCCGGGCCGGCTGGTCAATGTGGTCATCTGAGCCGCCACGCCGCCGCTGCCTGCGGGCGCTGCTGCTGCCTGTGGCCCTGGCGCCGGCGGCCTGCGGCTTCCGGCTGCGCGGCAGCGCCGAGCTGCCCTTCGAGACCCTGTTCGTCAGCTTCCCGCCGGCGTCGGCCACCGGCGCCGAGTTCGTCCGCCTGCTGCGGGTGCAGGGCGGCACCCGCCTGGTGGACAAGGCCACCGACGCGCAGGCCCGGCTCGAGGTGTACGCGGAGCGCCGCGAGAAGGAGATCGTCGGCTTCTCCAGCACCGGCCGCCCGCGCGAGTATCAGCTGCGCCTGATCACCGGCTTCCGGCTGGTCGATGTCGCCTCCGGGATCGAGATGATCCCGGCCAACGACCTGACTCTGCGCCGCGAGATCACCACCACCGACACCCAGCTCGTCGCCAAGCAGCAGGAAGAGGCGCTGCTCTACCGCGAAATGCAGACCGACACCGTGCAGCAGCTGCTGCGCCGGCTGGCCGCGGCGCGGCGCCCGGCGCCGCGGGCCGCGCCGGGCTGAGCCGCGGCGCGGGCCACGATGAGCATCCGCCCCGAAGCCCTGCCCGGCGCGCTGCGCCGGGGTCTGCCGCCCGCGATCTGGATCCACGGCGACGAGGAACTGCTGCAGATCGAGGCCGCCGACCTGGTGCGCGAGGCCGCCCGCGCCGCGGGCTTCAGCCAGCGCGATGTCTTCGTTGCCGATCGCAGCCTGCGCCTGGAAGCGCTCGCGGCCGAGACCCGCACGCTGTCGCTGTTCGCCTCGCGACGGCTGATCGAGCTGCGTCTTCCCGGCAAGCCCACCCGCGACCTCGGCCAGGCGCTGGCCGACATCATCGACGGGCTCGATCAGGACACGCGCCTGCTGGTGAGCAGCCCGCGCCTGGACCGCGCGGTCACCGACACGGCCTGGTTCGCCGCGCTCGAGCCGCGGCTGCTGCTGGTGGCGGTGGCCAGCGTGGAGCATGCGCAGCTGCCGGCCTGGATCGGCGCGCGCCTGGCGGCGCAGCAGCAACGCGCCGATGCCGCCACCCTGCAGCGGCTGGCCGAGCGGGTGGAGGGCAATCTGCTCGCCGCCCACCAGGAAGTGCGCAAGCTCGGGCTGCTCTTCCCGCCGGGCGAACTGCCCGCCGACGACACGCTGGCCGCGGTGCTCGATGTGGCCCGCTATGACGCCTTCGGCATGGCGCAGGCCATGCTGGCCGGCGACGCCGCGCGGGCGCTGCGCGCCCTCGAGGGTCTGCGCGCCGAGGGCCAGGCCGCGCCGCTGGTGCTGTGGGCGCTGGCCGACGCCGCGCGCAACCTGCTGCGACTGTCGCAGGCGCGCGATGCCGGCCGCGCACCCGCCAGCCTCACCCGCGAGCTGCGCCTGTTCCCGCCGCGCGACCGCCTCTACCTCGAGGCGCTGCGCCGCCTCGACACCGCCAGCCTGCGCGAGGCGGTGCAGGAAGCCGCCGGGGTCGATAGAATCATCAAGGGCCTGGTGGCCGCCGATCCCTGGCAGGCCATGGTTCCGCTGGTGGGCCGGCTGGCCGGGGCCCCCGTGCTGGCCGCGCCGCGCTGAACGCCACCGCCACCCGCCGTCCCGCCCATCTCCTCCAACCCTGCGGCTCGCGCCGACCGCCCACAGGCTCATCCATGCAACATCAATCGATCGACATCGCCGCCTATGTGGCCGATGTGGGGCGCCGGGCCCGCGCAGCCAGCCGCGAGATGGCGCGCGCGGCCACCGCGGCCCGCGACCGCGCGCTGCTGGCCACCGCCGCCGCCATCCGCGGCGCCCGCGAGCCCCTGCAGGCAGCCAATGCCCGTGACCTTGCCGCGGCCCGCGAAGCCGGCCATGACGCCGCCTTCACCGACCGCCTTGCGCTCACCGACAAGGTCATCGAATCCATGGCCGCGGGCCTCGAGCAGATCGCGCAGCTGCCCGACCCGATCGGCGAGATCACCGACCTGCGCGCCCGCCCCACGGGCATCCAGGTGGGCCGCATGCGGGTGCCGCTCGGGGTGATCGGGATCATCTACGAGAGCCGGCCCAATGTCACCGTCGATGCCGCCGGCCTGTGCATCAAGTCGGGCAATGCCACCATCCTGCGCGGCGGCTCGGAGGCCATCCACAGCAACCAGGCGCTGGCGGTGCTGGTGCGCCAGGGCCTGCGCGAGGCCGGCCTGCCCGACGACGCGGTGCAGGTGATCGAGACCACCGATCGCGAGGCGGTGGGCGAACTCATCCGCCGGCCGGAGTTCGTCGATGTGATCGTGCCGCGCGGCGGCAAGTCGCTGATCGAGCGCATCGCGCGCGAGTCCCGGGTGCCCACCATCAAGCACCTGGATGGCATCTGCCATGTCTACATCGACGACAGCGCCGACACCGACATGGCGATCAGCGTCGCCGACAACGCCAAGACCCAGCGCTACTCGCCGTGCAACACCATGGAGACCCTGCTGGTGTCGCGCGCCGCCGCGCCGCGGGTGCTGCCGCGGCTGGCGCGCATCTACCTCGACAAGGGCGTGGAGCTGCGCGGCTGCCCGGCCACCCGGGCGCTGCTCGCGCCGGCGGGCCTGGCCTGCGCCGAGGCCACCGAGGAAGACTGGCGCACCGAGTACCTGGCGCCCATCCTGTCCATCCGGGTGGTGGCCGGGCTCGACGAAGCCATCGCGCACATCGGCCAGTACGGATCGCAGCACACCGATGCCATCATCACCGACAGCCACGCCAATGCCATGCGCTTCCTGCGCGAGGTCGATTCCGCTTCGGTGATGGTCAATGCCTCCACCCGATTCGCCGACGGCTTCGAGTACGGCCTCGGCGCCGAGATCGGCATCTCCACCGACAAGCTGCACGCCCGCGGCCCGGTCGGACTGGAGGGGCTCACCTCGCAGAAATTCGTGGTGCTGGGCAGCGGGCAGGTGCGCCGGTGAGCAGCGGCTACCTCTGGCTGAAGGCGCTGCACATCGTCTTCGTCACCAGCTGGTTCGCCGGCCTGTTCTACCTGCCGCGGCTGTTCGTGAACCTGGCCATGGTCGATCCATCCTCGCAGGCCGAACACGCGCGGCTGCTGCTCATGTCGCGAAAGCTCTGGCGCTTCATGCAGCCGCTGATGTGGCTGGCGCTCGGCCTGGGCACCTGGCTGTGGCTGGGCTACGGCGTCACCGGCGGCTGGATGCACCTCAAGCTCGCGGTGGTGGCCGTGCTGCTCGGCTACCACCAGACCTGCGGCCGCCTGCTGCGCCAGATCGAGGCCGGCACCGACACCCGCTCGCATGTCTGGTACCGCTGGTTCAACGAGATCCCGGTGCTCGCGCTGCTGGTCGCGGTGGTGCTGGTGGTCGTCAAGCCCTTCTGAAACCCGCTGCCGCGACCGGCCCGCTGCCGGCCGGCCGCTCCTCCCGCCCACCGCGTCCCGCCGCCCCCGGAGAACCCGCATGACCCGCATCGTCGACTACTACATGCATCCCCAGTCACCCTGGAGCTGTCTCGGCCACCAGGAACTGCGCCGCATCTGCGCCCTGCATAACGCCGACATCCGCATCAAGCCGATCGACCTTGGCGCCAAGGTGTTTCCGGTGTCGGGCGGCCTGCCGCTCGCCAAGCGGGCGCCGCAGCGCCAGAACTACCGCTTCGTCGAGCTCGCCCGCTGGCGGGACCGGCGCGGCGTGCCCATCCAGCTGCGGCCGGCCTTCTTCCCGGCCAACGGCGACACCGCCTGCCGGCTGATCATCGCCGCTGACCGCCTGCACGGCGCCGATGCCGCGCTCGACATCGCCGGCCGGTTCATGCGCGCCACCTGGTGCGAGGAGCGCAATGTCGCCGACGACGCGACGCTGCGCGCGGTGCTGCACGAGGCCGGCCTGCCCGCCGACCCGCTGTTCCACGCCATCCCCGACACCCACGCGGTGTTCGACAGCTACACCCAGGAGGCGATCGATCACGGCGTGTTCGGCGTGCCCTGGTATGTGTTCGACGGCGTTCCCTACTGGGGCCAGGATCGGCTCGAGTTCCTCGAGCAGGCGCTGGCGGGCTGACGCCGGCATGCTGCTCTTCGCCCCCTGCCCGCGCGGCCTGGAAGCGCTGCTCGCCGACGAGATCACCGCGATGGGCGCCGCCGCGGTGCGCATCAGCCCCGGCGGCGTGGCTTTCGACGGTGACGCCGCGATGGTGTGCCAGGTCAATCTGCGATCGCGCCTGGCCAGCCGGGTGCTGCGCCAGGTGGGCGCGGGCCGCTGCCGTGACGAGGACGAGCTCGGCCGGGTGGCCCGCGGCGTGCCCTGGGAGCAGTTCATGACCAGCCGGCAGACCCTGCGGGTGGACACCACCGCGGTGCGCTCGCCGCTGCGCAGCCTGAACTTCGCCAACCTGCGCGTGAAGGACGCCGTGGTCGACCGACTGCGCCAGACCCGCGGCGATCGGCCGTCGATCGACACCCGGCGGCCCGATGTGCGGGTGTTCGCCTTCCTGCAGGAGCAGCAGGCCACGCTCTACCTCGACACCTCGGGCGAGTCGCTGTTCAAGCGCGGCTGGCGGCGCGAGCGCGAGGACAAGGGCCTCGCCCCGCTCAAGGAGAATCTCGCCGCCGGCCTGCTGATGCTGGCCGGCTGGACGCCGGAGCGGCCGCTGCTCGACCCCTACTGCGGCTCGGGCACGCTGCTGATCGAGGCCGCCCAGATGGCGCTGGGCATCGCGCCCGGGCTCTCGCGCGCTTTCGGCTTCGAGCGCCTGCGCGACCACGATCCGGCGCAGTGGGCGCAGATCCGCGGCGAGGCCATCCGCCAGGCCCAGCAGGCCGGACCCACGCTGGCCGCGCGGCTGAGCATCACCGGCATCGACATCGACCCGGCGGCCATCGAGCAGGCCCGCCGCAACATCGAACGGGCCGGCGTCGGCGGCGCCGGCATCCGGCTTGCCGTGGGCGATGCCGCGCGGGTGTCGCCCGCCCAGCCCGGACCGGGCGTGATCGTCACCAATCCGCCCTACGGCGAGCGCATCGCGGCCCACCAGGACGGCCAGCCGGCCCCCGAGGAGCGCAACGACGCCAGCGACGAGACCCACCGGCAGGCGATGGCCGCCTTCGGCCGCGGCCTCAAGGAACGATTCGGCGGCTGGCAGGTGAATGTGCTGTCATCCGACCGCGAGCTGCCGCGACAGCTCGGCATCCGCGAGAGCCGCAAGACCCTGCTCTACAACGGCGCGCTCGAGTGCCGGCTGTTCCGCTTCGATGTCTTCGATCGCGCCACCCGCGAGGCCCACGATCGCGAGCACCAGGCCCGCCACGACCGGATGCGCGAGGCTGGCGCCGCCCGCTCGGACCCGGCCCCGGCCGCCGCCGGCAAGCCGTCGGCAGCCGCGCCTGCAGACGCTGCGCAGGCGCCGCTCAGACCACCCCGAGGTGCTCCGTCCCCCGATTGAGGTCCTTGTCGGAGTGACGGCTGTTCAGCTTGATGTTCAGCCGCAGGTCGTTGACCGAATCGGCATTGCGCAGGGCGTCCTCGTAGGCAATCAGACCTTCCTCGTACAGCATGAAGAGGTGCTGGTCGAAGGTCTGCATGCCACTCTCGCGGCTCTTCTTCATCACATCCTTGATGGTGCCGACCTCGCCCTTGAAGATCATGTCGGAGATCAGCGGCGAGTTGATCATCACCTCCACCGCAGGCACGCGGCCTGTGCCGCCCACCATCGGGATCAGCCGCTGCGAGACGATCGCGCGCAGGTTCAGGGAGAGATCCATCAGCAGCTGCTGGCGGCGGTCTTCCGGGAAGAAGTTGATGATCCGGTCGAGCGCCTGGTTGGCGCTGTTGGAGTGCAGCGTGGCCAGGCACAGATGGCCGGTCTCGGCGAAGGCCACGGCGTGCTCCATGGTCTCGCGGTCGCGGATCTCGCCGATCATGATCACATCGGGCGCCTGGCGCAGGGTGTTGCGCAGCGCCACCTCCCAGCTCTCGGTGTCGACCCCGATCTCGCGGTGGGTGACGATGCAGTTGCGATGCGGATGCACGAACTCCACCGGGTCCTCGATGGTCACGATATGGCCGGCCGTGTTCTCGTTGCGATGATTGAGCAGCGCCGCCAGGGTGTTGCTCTTGCCCGAGCCGGTGGCGCCCACCACGATCAGCATCCCGCGCTTGGTGAGCGAGAGTTCGCCGAGCATCGGCGGCAGGCGCAGCTGCTCGATCGTGGGAATCTGGCTCTTGATCGTCCGCAGGACGATGCCCACCCGGCCAAGCTGCATGAAGGCGTTCACCCGGAAGCGGCCGATGCCGGTGGGGCTGATCGCGAAGTTGACCTCCTTGCGCGCCTCGAATTCGGCCGCCTGGCGGTCGTTCATCAGCGCGCGGGCAAGCTCGATGGTGTGCTGGCCGCTCAGCGGCACCGAGGACACCGGCGTGACCTTGCCGTCGATCTTGAAGGCCGGGGGAAACTCGGCGGTGAGGAACAGGTCGGACCCGTTCTTGCCCACCATCAGCCTCAGCAGGTCGTTCAGAAACTTTGAAGCCTGTTCTCGTTCCATCGGGAGCGCTCTCGCAGGTGCCGCGTCGGCCTCAGCCGGGGAAGTTTTCCTTGATGGCAGCGTGCACGCGCGCTTCGGCCATCGAGATGATGTTGCGCCTGACCAGGTCGGTGAGGCACTGGTCGAGGGTCTGCATGCCCACCGAGGCGCCGGTCTGGATCGCGGCGTTCATCTGGGCCACCTTGGCCTCGCGGATGAGGTTTCTGACCGCGGGGGTGCCGAGCATGATCTCGTGGGCCGCGATCCGGCCGCTGCCGTCCTTGGTGCGCACCAGCGACTGCGAGATCACCGCCCGCAGGGACTCCGAGAGCATGGCGCGCACCATCTCCTTCTCGGCCGCGGGGAACACATCGACGATCCGGTCGATGGTCTTGGCCGCCGACGAGGTGTGCAGGGTGCCGAACACCAGGTGACCGGTCTCGGCCGCGGTGAGCGCCAGTCGGATGGTCTCGAGGTCGCGCAGCTCGCCCACCAGGATCACATCGGGATCCTCGCGCAGCGCCGAGCGCAGCGCGTTGTTGAACGACAGCGTCTGCGGCCCCACCTCGCGCTGCGAGATCAGGCAGCGCTTGGACTCATGCACGAACTCGATCGGATCCTCCACCGTGAGGATGTGCCCGTAGAGGTTCTCGTTGATGTGATTGATCATCGCCGCCAGGGTGGTCGACTTGCCCGACCCGGTGGGGCCGGTGACCAGCACCATGCCGCGGCTCTGCATGGTGATCTCGGAGATGATCCGCGGCGCCTTGAGGTCTTCCAGCGACAGGATCTTCGACGGGATGGCGCGCAGCACGGCGCCCGCGCCGCGCTGCTGCAGGAAGGCATTGACCCGGAAACGCGCGAGTCCGGGGATGGCGAACGAGAAGTCGCACTCGAGGTTCTCCTCGTAGTCCTTGCGCTGCGCGTCGTTCATGATGTCGTAGATCATGCCGTGCACATCGCTGTGGGCCATCGGCGGCAGGTTGATCCGTCGCACATCGCCATGCACGCGGATCATCGGCGGCATGCCCGCCGACAGATGCAGGTCCGACGCCTTGTTCTTCACCGCGAAGGCGAGCAGTTCGGCGATATCCATGGTTCAGCCAACCCTCGTTGCGCCAGCACCCGGACCCGTCGCGGGGCGACGGTAGAATCGGGCGATGGACACGGACAGACTCATGTCGGAGCGGCTGCGCGCCGTGCAGGCGCGCATCGATGCCGCCTGCGCGGCATCGGCCCGGCCTCGGGAGCAGGTCACCCTGCTGGCGGTCAGCAAGACTTTCTCGGCCGATCGGGTGATCGCCATGGCAGATCTCGGGCAGCGTCGCTTCGGAGAGAACTATCTACAGGAAGCGCTCGGCAAGATCAGCGAATGCGCCACCCAGCGGCCGGATTTGCCTATCGAATGGCACTTCATCGGACCGATCCAGTCGAACAAGACCCGGCCCATCGCCGAACATTTCCAGTGGGTGCACGGCATCGATCGCGAGAAGGTCGCGCGTCGCCTCTCCGAACAGCGGCCCGCCCGGCTGCCCCCCCTGCAGGTCTGCCTGCAGGTGAACATCGCCGCCGAAGACACCAAGAGCGGCTGCAGCGCGGAACAGGCCCCCGAGCTGGCCGCGCTGATCGCCAGCCTGCCCGGTCTGCGCCTGCGCGGGCTGATGGCCATTCCGCGGCCGCAGGCCGATCCCGCCGCGCAGCGGGCGCAGTTCGCGCAGGTGCGGCAGCTGCAGGAGCGGCTCCAGGCGCAGGGCCTGGCGCTCGACACGCTCTCGATGGGCATGTCGGATGATCTCGAGGCGGCAATCGCCGAAGGCGCCACCCTGGTGCGGGTGGGCAGTGCGCTGTTCGGGCCGCGGGGCTCCGCCCCGGCTGCCACAGCCTGAGGGCTGCCTGGGTCGCCCCAGGCGGCTCGCGTTGCCGCAGGGGATTCGAGTCACCACGGGCAGCCTGGATCGCTACACCTGCCATTGCCCCGGCCCATCAGGCCTCGGGGGCGTCGCCGCGCGCCAGCCATGCCGTGGCGCGGGCCGAAGGCCGCGCGCCTGACGGGGCGCGGCCAGGCCGGCGCGCAGGGCGCCGGCCAGAGACAATCAGGCCATCGCCTTCAGGGCGGCCGCCAGGCGGCTCTTGTACCGGGAGGCAGCGTTCTTGTGGATGATCTTCTTGTCGGCGATGGTGTCGATCACGCCCTGAGAGGCGCGAAACACCGCGGTGGCAGCCGCCTTGTCACCCGCCGCGATGGCCTTGCGCACCGACTTGATCGCGGTGCGAAGCCGCGAACGCAGCGTGGAGTTGTGGGCGTTCTGCTTGACCGCCTGGCGGGCGCGCTTGCGGGCAGAGGCGATGTTTGCCATGCGAGAATCCTGGTGTGGGCCGCGACGCCATCGGCTCCCAAGCGGACCCTGCCCGCTCGCCCATGACATTCGCTGATTGGCGAAAAGCCTTGGATAATAGCTGATCAGCCAGCCGCGGCGCAAGCCAGCGCGGCAACCTTCCCATGCCGGCCTGCCCCATCCCATGAACCTGCTTCGCGCGCTCGCCACGGTCAGCGGACTCACCCTGCTGTCGCGGATCACCGGCCTGGTGCGAGAGAACCTCACCGCCACGCTGTTCGGCGCCTCGGCCTTCACCGACGCCTTCTTCATCGCCTTCCGCCTGCCCAACCTGCTGCGCCGGATGTTCGCCGAAGGCGCGTTCTCGCAGGCTTTCGTGCCCATGCTCGCCCGCGCCCGCGAGCAGGGCGACGAGGCCGCCTTCCGCAGTTTCATCGACCGCGTGGCGACGCTGCTCTTCTGGTCGCTGGTGGCGGTGTCGGTGGCCGGCGTGGTTGCCGCCCCGGCGCTGGTGCTGCTCACCGGCTCAGGCCTGCTGCAGCAGGCCCCGGCCTTCGACGCCGCGGTGGTCATGACCCGCTGGATGTTCCCGTACATCCTGTTCATTTCGCTGGTGGCGCTGGCCGCCGGCATCCTGAACACCTGGCGGCGCTTCGCGGTGCCGGCCTTCTCGCCGGTGATGCTGAACCTGAGCTTCATCGGCGCGGCGCTGCTGCTGCACGAGCGCTTCGATCCCCCGGTCTACGCGCTGGCTGCGGGCGTGGTGATCGGCGGCGTGCTGCAGCTGGCCATCCAGCTGCCCGCCCTGCACCGCATCGGTCTGCTGCCGCGCATCGGGCTGAATCCGCTCGCCTGCCTGAAAGACCCCGACACGCGAGCCCTGCTCGCCCGGATGGCGCCGGCGGTGCTGGCCGTCTCGGCCGCGCAGATCAGCCTGATGATCAACACCCACATCGCCTCGCGGCTGAGCGCCGGCAGCGTGTCGTGGATCAGCTACGCCGACCGGCTGATGGAGTTTCCCACCGCGCTGCTCGGGGTGGCCCTGGGCACGGTGCTGCTGCCCAGCCTGACCAGCGCCAGCACCCGCCAGGATGAGACCGCCTACCGCGAACTGCTCGACTGGGGCCTGCGCCTGGCGCTGCTGCTCGCCCTGCCGTGCAGCCTGGGCATGGCCCTCATGGCCGAGCCGCTCACCGCGCTGCTCTTCCACTACGGCCGCTTCCGGGCGAGCGATGTCGGCATGACTGCGGTGGCCATCCAGGCCTATGCGGTGGGCCTGCCCGGGCTGATCGCGGTCAAGGTCCTGGCGCCGGGATTCTTCGCGCGCCAGAATCTCCGCACGCCGGTGCGCATCGCGCTGCTGGTGCTGGTGCTCACCCAGTGCCTGAATCTCGCCCTGGTGCCGCTGCTGGCCCATGCCGGGCTGGCGCTGTCCACCTCGCTGGCGGCCACGCTCAATGCGCTCCTGCTGCTGCTCGGGCTGCACCGAGCCGGCGCCTGGCGCGCCGAGCCGGGGTGGTGGGCGCTGCTCGCGAAGGCCGCGCTGGCCGGCTGCGCCCTGGCCGCGGTGCTGCTGGTGGCGGTGCCGCGGGTCGACTGGCTCGGGCTGGGGCAGCAGCCCTGGCTGCGCGCCGGCCTGGCGCTCGGCCTGGTGGCAGCGGCCGGGCTGGCCTATCTGATCACCCTGCTCGCCTGCGGCCTGCGGCCGCGGCAATTCCTGCGGAGAGAAGCATGAACATCACCTTCCTGGGCGGCGGCAACATGGCCACCGCGCTCATCGGCGGCCTGCTCAAGCAGGCCGAGCCCCGGCCGCGCATCACCGTGATCGACCCGGCCCAGAGCCAGCGCGAGCGGCTGGCGCGCGAGTTCGGCGTCCAGACCCTGGCGGCAGCCGCGCCGCAGGCGCAGGCCTGCGACCTGCTGGTGCTGGCGGTCAAGCCGCAGCAGATGCGCGAGGCGCTGCTGCCGCTGGCGGCCCAGGCGCGTTCGGCGCTGGTGGTGAGCGTGGCCGCCGGCATCCGCTGCGCCGACCTCTCGCGCTGGCTGGGCGGCCACACCCGCATCGTGCGCACGATGCCCAACACGCCAGCCCTGATCGGCGCCGGCATCACCGGCCTGTGGGCCGGGCCCGCGGTCGGCGAGGCCGACCGGGCTCTGGCCGAGCAGGTGGTGCGCGCCGTGGGCGAGGCGGTCTGGGTGGCGCAGGAGCCGCTGCTCGACGCAGTGACGGCCCTGAGCGGCAGCGGCCCGGCCTATGTCTTCTACTTCATCGAGGCGATGCAGGCGGCCGGCGCCCGCCTGGGCCTCGACCCCGAGGCCGCCGCGCGGCTCACCCTGGCCACCTTCCGGGGCGCGGCGGCGCTGGCTGGCGCCGCGACCGTGCCGGTGTCGACCCTGCGCGAGCAGGTCACCTCCAAGGGCGGCACCACCGCGGCCGCGCTGGCGAGCATGCAGTCGCACGGGCTGGCCGCCCGCATCGACGAGGCCATGACCGCCGCCTGCCGGCGCGCAGCCGAGCTCGCCGACGAGTTCGGGCGCGATCCTCAGGCCTGAGCCTGACGCTTGCGCCACTGCATATAGAACACGCCTGCCATCACGATCGCCCCGCCGAGCAGCTGCTCGGCCGTGGGCATGATGCCGAACAGCATGGCGATCAGCACCCCGAAGGCCGGCACGGTGTTCTGCCAGAGCAGACCGAGCTGAAGGCCGGCGCGGGCCACGCCGATGTTCCAGGCCACGCCCGAGAGCGCGGTGGAGAACAGCGCCGTGACGCCCAGCCACAGCAGCGCCTGGGGCGTCACCACCAGCAGCGGCGGGCCGGTGAGACCGGTCAGCCAGATCAGCAGCCAGCAGCCGAACATCCAGGGCAGCGCGCCGCTCAGGCCGGCCAGGGTGCGGCGCAGCTGCGACACCCCGGGCGAGAAGAAGCGCTGGGCGTAGATGGAGTAGAGCGTCCAGCTCACCAGCGCCAGCACCAGCAGCGGCTCGCCGCCTTCCAGGTGCAGGCCCTGGCCCGAGGCGCTCGCCCGCCCCCAGATCGCGATGCCCGCGCCCAGCAGCGTCAGCGCCGCGGCGCCGGCAAAGCCCGGCTCCAGACGGGCCCCGGTGACCACCCGCATGGTGGCCGCCGCAACCACCGGCGAGCCGGCGATGATCGCCGCCGCCGTGATCGGATGGGTGTACTTCAGGCCGAGGTTGTAGAGCACGAAGAAGGCGGCCGCCGAGCCCGACATGAGCGCATGACGACGAAACCCCAGGCCCAGCGGCGGCGCGGCGGGGTCGCGGCGCGCCTGGCTGATCAGCCAGAGCACGCCCACCGCGAGCGCCACCCGGATCGCCGTCATGAAGAACGGATCGAAGGCGGAGAAGAGCAGCGCGGTGAGCGGCAGATTCGCCCCCCACGAGATCGCGGCGAAGGCGTAGCACAGCGCACCCAGGTTCACGGTATCCAGTACTCCAGCACGACTCCGGCGAACACCGCCGCCCCGAACCAGGTGTTGTGGTTGAAGGCCCGGAAGCAGCCCTCGCGGCTGCGCCCACGGATCAGCGTCCAATGGTAGGCCGCAATCGCGGCGGCCACCCCCAGGCCAAGGCCATACCAGAGGCCGAAATCCTGCCGATGGCCGACCAGCGCCAGCAGGGCCAGGGTGAGCGCGTAGCAGACCATGACCGCGGCCACATCCCAGCGCCCGAAGGTGATGGCGGCGGTGCGGATGCCGATGCGCAGGTCGTCGTCGCGATCGACCATGGCGTATTCGGTGTCGTAGGCAACCGCCCAGCAGATGTTGGCCGCAAGCAGCAGCCAGGCGGTGAGCGGCACGCTGTCGGTCACCGCCGCGAAGGCCATGGGAATGCCGAAGCCGAACGCGATGCCGAGGTAGGCCTGCGGAATGGCCAGGAACCGCTTGGTGAAGGGATAGCTCGCGGCCAGGAATCCGGCCACGCCGGTGAGCAGCCAGGTCAGCGGGTTGAAGGGCAGCACCAGCAGCAGCGCCGGCAGCGACAGCGCCGCGGCCACCGCCAGCGCCTCCCAGGGGCGGATCAGGCCGGCGGTGAGCGGCCGGTCCCGGGTGCGGGCCACATGGCGATCGAAATCGCGGTCGGCCCAGTCATTGATGGCGCAGCCGGCTGAGCGCATCAGCACCGTGCCGACCAGGAAGGCAAACAGGTCATAGGGATCGGGCTCGCCGCGCGAGGCGATGAACAGGCCCCACAGCGTGGGCCACAGCAGCAGCAGGATGCCGATCGGGCGGTGCAGGCGCACCAGCCGCCAGTAGAGGACGAGGCGCCTGGGCGCCGCGGCGCTCACGGCCGGCTGCCCTGGGCGGGAGTGGCGCTGCCCGATGCGAGGGCGCCCGGCGGCGCAGACCATTCCCGGATCTGGCCCTTGCCGAGCGGCGTGACGACGGGGGTCGGGCCGGGCGGGGTCGAGGAGCTGTGGGACGAATGCGCGGCCGACCCGCCGCCTGACAGGCCACCGCCCGTGACCCGCGCGGCGCCCGACGCCGGCGCACCGACCACGAGGCCGGCCTGCGCGAAGCGCCTGATATTGGCCGGCCCCACGCCCTTGACCCGCGCCTCGAGGTCAGCCAGATCGTGGAAGGGCCCGTCGCGCCGCGCCTCGAGGATGCGAGCCGCGATCGCCGGACCGATGCCCTTGACGGTCTGCAGCTGCGCCTCGGTGGCGCGGTTGGCATCGATCACCCCCGCGGCCGCC
>JAGWVN010000047.1 GCA_018970865.1 Betaproteobacteria bacterium | reverse complement strand
CGCTGGCAGTGAGCACGGCGAGCGTGCGGCGCTCTTCGCTGCCCGTCGACTTGGCGATCAGGCGCCGGGCCAGCGCGGCGATCAGCAGGGCGTCGCCCACGCCGGGCTGCGCGCCGAGCGTGAAGTGGGCGCCCGGACGGGGCTGGACGGGAATGGCCGCGAGGGCGGCGGCAAGTGCGCTGGCCGCGTCGGGCGTCTGGACGACGGAATTCAATTCGGGGGGCGCGCGAAGGCGCGGCGCGGCAAAGCTAGAATTCTAGCCGATGGCCCCCACGCGACCGATCATGCCCGAGCCCGCCCGTTGCCACGCCGTGGTCCCTGCCGCGGGCAGCGGCAGCCGTCTCGGCGCCGCGCTGCCCAAGCAGTACCTGCTGCTTGCCGGTCGATCGCTGCTCGAGTGGTCGGTGCAGGCGCTGCTCGATGCGCCCTTCATCGAGACGGTCACCGTGGTGGTCTCCCCCGGTGATGCGCGCGCGCAGGCCCTGCTCGGGCAGCGTCCGCGCCTGCGGGTGCTGCCGGTGGGCGGCGCCACCCGGCGCGATTCCGTGCTGGCCGGGGTGCAGGCGCCGGGCATCCACTGGCAAGCCCGGGACTGGGTGCTGGTCCATGATGCCGCCCGGCCGGCGCTCGATGCCGCGAGCCTGCAGCGCTTGCATGCCGAACTCGCCGACGATGCCGTGGGCGGCCTGCTGGCGGTGCCGGTGAGCGACACCGTCAAGCGCGCGGCAACCGATGCCGGGCCTGCACCGCGGGTGGCGGGCACGCTGTCGCGCGACGGCCTGTGGCTTGCCCAGACCCCGCAGATGTTCCGTCACGGCGTGCTGCTGCCCGCGCTGCAGCGCCATCCCGAGGTCACCGATGAAGCCGCGGCAGTCGAGGCCGAGGGGCTCGTGCCTCGGCTGGTGCGCGGCGAGCGCCAGAACTTCAAGGTCACCACCGCCGACGATCTCGCCCTGATGGGCGCCTGGCTGGGCCGCGCCAGCGCGGTCTGAGCCGACCCCACCGCGAAAGCCGCCGCCATGCCCGCCACTCCCGCCTCTGCTCCGTTTCGCATCGGCCAGGGCTACGATGTCCACGCGCTGGTGCCGGGGCGCCCGCTCATTCTCGGCGGCGTGCGCATCCCCCATGTCACCGGTCTGCTCGGTCACTCCGACGCCGACGCCCTGCTGCACGCGGTCACCGACGCCCTGCTCGGCGCGGCCGCGCTCGGCGACATCGGCCGACACTTCCCCGACACCGATCCGCGCTGGCGCGGCGCCGACAGCCGCGCGCTGCTGCGCGGCGCGCTGGCCCTGGTGCGCGAGGCCGGGTGGCGCGTGGGCAATGTCGACTGCACGATCGTCGCCCAGGCGCCGAAGATGGCGCCGCATGTGGCGGCGATGCAGGCCAATCTCGCGGCCGATCTTGGCGTGAGTCCGGCGGATGTCAACATCAAGGCCAAGACCCACGAGCGCCTGGGCTTCGAGGGGCGCGGCGAGGGCATCGCCACTCAGGCCGTGGCCCTGCTGATCCGGGCCGAACAGGAGCCTCAGTCATGACCGAACCCGATGCCGCGCGTCCGGCCGATGTGATCCACCGCCCGGAACGCGGCTGCTTCGAGCTCGAGGTGCGCGGCCTGCTGTGCCGCGCCGACTACCGGCGGGTGGGCGATGTGCTGGTGGTTCATCACACCGAGGTGCCGCCGCCGCTGGAAGGCCGGGGCCTGGCCGGCGTGCTGGTGCGGGCGGTGTTCGACCATGCCGCGGCGCAGTCGCTGCGGGTGCAGCCCCGCTGCTCGTATGTCAGCGCCTGGGCCCGGCGCCACCCCGAGGTGCGCCCGCTGCTGGCCTGATCAGGCCCGCCGACAGCGCGGTGCCGGCCAGCACCACCGCGCAGCCCAGCAGGGTCTGCAGGGTGATTGCCTCGCCCAGATAGAGCGCGCCCGACACGATCGCCACCAGCGGATTCAGGAAGGTGACCGACATGGTGGGCACGGTGCCCACCTCGCGCAGCAGGCGGAAGTACATCAGCATGCCCAGGCCCGAGCTGGCCACCCCCAGGAAGGCCGCTTCCAGCCAGGCGCGCAGGCCGGGCATGCCGCTGCGCGGCGCGGCCCACACGCCCTGCCATTCGGCGATGGCGAAGGGCGTGAGCGCGATCGACGCCGCGAGCATGGTGCCCACCGTGAGGGCGAGCGGGTCGATGCCGGCCATCTTCACCCGCGAGAAGTTGGCCGCCATGCCCCAGACCACCGACGAGCCCAGGCCGCAGAGCACCGCCACCGTGACCGCCAGCGAATCGGCGTCGAGCCGCAGCGAGGCCTTGCCCCAGACCAGGATGGTGACCCCGGCCATGCCCACCGCCAGGCCCGCCATCCGCCAGGGTCCGATGCGCTCGCCCAGCCAGGCCCAGGCCACCACGGCGCCGAACATCGGCGCGGTGGCATTCAGGATCGCGGTGAGGCCCGCGCTCAGGGTGAGCGCCGACCAGGCGATCAGCACGAACGAGAGCGCGGTGAAGGCGGTGCCCTGCAGCGCGAACAGGCCGGCATGGCGGCGCAGCAGCGGCAGTCCGCCGCGGTGGGCGAGCACCGGCAGGAGCAGCAGCGCGGCAATGCCCATGCGCACCGCGATCAGCGTCACCGGTCCGAAGTCAGGCACCGCCGAGCGGGTGAACAGGTAGGCGGCGCCCCACAGCAGGGAGAGCACCAGCAGTTCGACGACATGACGCGGCCCGACCCGGGCGGCGGCCTGCACGCCTCAGGCCGCCTCGGCCAGCCGCGCCACCACCTCGTCGGCGATCGCCAGGCTGGAGGTCAGGCCGGGGGACTCGATGCCGAACAGGTTGACCAGTCCGGGCACGCCATGCTCGGCAGGCGCCTGGATGACGAAGTCGGCCGCGGCGTCGGCCGGACCGCCGAGCTTGGGCCGGATGCCGCTGTAGCCGGGCGCAAGCGAGTCATCGGGCAGGCCGGGCCAGTAGCTGCGGATGGCCTCGGTGAAGTTCGCGCAGCGCGCCGGGTCGACCGAGTAGTCGATGGCGTCGATCCACTGCACATCGGGCCCGAAACGGCCCTGGCCGGCGAGATCGAGGGTGAGGTGCACCCCGAGCCCCGCGCGCTCGGGCACCGGGTAGATGAGGCGGCTGAAGGGCGCGCGCCCGATCAGGCTGAAGTAGTTGCCCTTGCACAGCCCGGCCACCGGCACATGACGCGGGTCGAGACCCTCGATGCGCGCCGCCACCGCCGGCGCGTGCAGGCCGGCGCTGTTGACCACGGTGCGCGCGCGCAGCGCCATGGGCTCGTCGCCGCCCACCCGCAGTTCGATGCCCTGCGCGCTCACCGTGGCGCCGAGCAGCGGCGACTTCAGGGCCAGCATGGCGCCGTGATCCTGCGCCTCGCCGAGCAGCGCGAGCATCAGGCCGTGGCTGTCGATGATGCCGGTGACCGGCGAGAGCAGCGCGGCATCGCAGCGCAGCGCCGGCTCCAGGGCGCGCGCCTGGGCGCCGTCGAGCACCTGGAGCTCCTCGACGCCATTGGCGCGGGCGTGCCGCTCGATGCCGGCGAGCTGCGCGACCTGCTCGGGCCCGTTGGCCACGATCAGCTTGCCGCAGCGGCGATGCGCGATGCCGCGCTCGGCGCAGTAGGCATAGAGTTGTCGGCGGCCCTGCACGCACAGCCGCGCCTTGAGCGAGCCGGCCGGGTAGTAGATGCCGGCATGGATGACCTCGCTGTTGCGCGAGGAGGTCTCGGTGCCGAAGGCGTCGGCCGACTCGAGGAGGATCACCTCGCGCCCGGCCATGGCCAGGGCGCGCGCCACCGCGAGGCCGACCACGCCGGCGCCGATCACCACGCAGTCGATGTCTTCCATGGCTGCCGGTGCTCCAGTCGATCGAGAAGGTAGTCCACTTCGGCGCGCGCGGTGGGGCTGAGCGCGCTGGCCGGGCGGCGCTGGGCGTCGCTGGCCAGCACGCCGCGGCGCATCAACACATGCTTGCGCACCGCCAGCCCCACGCCGGGCTGCTGCTCGTAGCGCAGCAGGGGCAGGTGCGCGTCGAAGAGGTCGTGGGCCTCGTCGCGACGGCCCTGGTCGGTGAGCCGGCCCACGCCCACCAGCATCTCGGGAAAACAGTAGCCGGTCATGGCGCCATCGGCGCCGCGCTCGGTCTCGAAGTCGAGGAACAGCCCGCCATTGCCGCACAGGATGGAGATGCGGCGCATCGCGCCCTCGCGTTCCCAGGCGCGCAGCGCGCTGATCTTCTCCAGGCCCGGCCAGTCCTCGTGCTTGAGCATCACGCACGACGGGTTCTCGGTGACGATGCGCCGGATGACCGCGGGCGTCATGACCACGCTGAAGGTGAGCGGGTAGTCCTGGATCACGAAGGGCACATCGGCGCCGATGGCCTCCACCGCCTGCCGGTAGTAGCCCACGATCTGGTCGTCGGTGCGCAGGGTGTTGGGCGGGGCGATCATCACCCCGGCCGCCCCGGCGGCCATCACCTCGTGGGTGAGGGCGCGCATGGCGGCAAAGCCCGGCGCGGTGACGCCCACCACCACCGGCACCGGCAGGTCCCGAACCACGGCGCGCACGATCGCCAGGCTCTCGGCGGCGTCGAGCTTGGGCGCCTCGCCGAGCTGGCCCAGCACGGTGACGCCGGTGACCCCGGCGCGCTGGTAGAAGCGGCACAGCCTGGCCAGCGACTCATGGTCGACCTCGCCGGCGGGCGTGAACGGGGTGGGGGCGATCGCGTAGACGCCGCGGGCCTGTGCGGACAGGGTCATCGTCGTGGGGTCGGTTGCGAGGAACACCGGAAGTCTACCTGCGCCGCCCGGCGCGGCGGCGCGACCCCGGACCGGAACGGGATGAGCGCAGCCGCGCCCGCGCCGGGGCGGTACCATCGTCCGCCTGTTTCCTCAATCCTTTCCTGCAGGAGCGTCCATGAGCGTCGAATTCATCAATCCCCCCGGCATGTCGGTGGGCAGCTATTCCCACGCGGTCGGCGTGGACCTTCGCGGCGGCCGGCTGGTGCTGCTCTCCGGCCAGGTGGCCATGGACGCTGCCGGCGCCGTCACGGCCAGCACCTTCGAGGGCCAGGTGGAGCAGGTCTTCGATGCGTTGAGCACGGTGCTGGCCGCCTCGGGCGCGCGCTGGACCGATGTCGTCAAGCTCAATGTCTACCTGTGCGACATCACGCCCGAGCGGGTGAAGGCGTTCCGCGAGATCCGAACCCGGCGCCTGGCCGGGCACAAGCCGGCGAGCACCCTGGTGGGCACCTCCGGGCTGGTTCATCCCGACCTGATGCTCGAGGTGGAAGCCACGGTGTACATCCCCGAGGCCGCGGCGCGCTGAGGCCGGCCGATGTTCCCGCACGCCCTCGCCGATCTCGAGACCCCGGCGCTGCTGCTCGACGAGCCGCGCATGCGGCGCAATGCGGCGCGCATGCGCGATCGGGCGGCTGCGCTCGGCGTGAGCCTGCGGCCGCATGTCAAGACCGCCAAGTGCCTGGAGGTGAGCCTCGCGATGTGCGGCGGCGCGCCCGGGCCGGTCACGGTCTCCACCCTGAAGGAGGCCGACCAGTGCGCCGCGGCGGGCTTCCGGGACATCACCTACGCGGTGGGCATCACCGCCAACAAGATCGCCCACGCGCGCCGTCTGATCGCGCAGGGCGTGCGCCTGAGCGTCCTGCTCGACAGCGTGGCGGCGGCCCGCGCCGTGGTCGAGGCGATGGCCGGCCATGCCGGCGAGCCGCTGTCGGTGCTGATCGAGATCGACACCGACGGCCACCGCAGCGGTCTGGCGCCGGACGCGCCCGATCTGCTGCTGGTTGCGCAGGCCCTGGTCGCGCCCGGGGTGCGGCTGGCGGGCGTGCTCACCCACGCCGGCGAGTCCTATCACTGCCGCGATCAGGCCGCGCTGGTGGCCATGGCCGAACGCGAACGCGCCGGCGCGGTGCACGCCGCGCAGCGGCTGCGCGCCGCGGGCCATGCCGCGCCGGTGGTCAGCGTGGGTTCCACGCCCACGGCGCTGTCGGCCGCCGCGCTGCCCGGCGTGACCGAGCTGCGGGCCGGGGTGTATGTGTTCTTCGACCTGGTGATGGCCGGCGTGGGGGTATGCGGCACCGATGACATCGCGCTGTCGGTGCTCACCAGCGTGATCGGTCATCAGCCCGCCCGCGGCTGGACGCTATGCGACGCCGGCTGGATGGCGCTGTCTCGCGATCGCGGCACCGCGTCGCAGCCGGTGGATCAGGCCTACGGGCTGGTGTGCGACGCTCAGGGGCGCGTGCTGACGGACTACCTGGTGAGTGCCGTCAGCCAGGAGCACGGCACGATCACCCACCGCAGCGGCGACCCCGCGCGTTTCCTCGATGTGCCGGTGGGCACGCTGCTGCGGGTGCTGCCCAACCACGCCTGCGCCACCGGCGCCCAGCACGCCGGGTATCGTGTGCTGGGTGACGAGGGCAGGGTGGTGGGGCAATGGGCCCGGTTCTCGGGCTGGTAGACGCCAGGCCCCTCGCGCGGGGCCTGGCACTCAGCTGAGGTCGGCGGCCAGGGCGGCGCGGGTTTCGGGGCCGACCGGCTCCTGCGAGGCCTGGTAGGCGGGGTGATCCACGCCAATGGCCAGACTCACGCCGTACTTCAGGGCCGCGGCCATCTCGTCGGTGAGCTCGAAGCGCAGGAAATGCACCGAGGAGGTCTTGACCGCATTCTCGCGCTCCATGTCCTCGTCGGCGATGGCATAGACCCGCGGCGAGCCCTCCACCTGCACCCAGACCCGGTCCTCGATGCCGATCAGGCGCGCCAGCTCGCGCTTGCGCTCCTCGGGGTCCGGGTACTCGATCAGCATGGTCGCCTTGAAGTTGCGGCCGTCGGGCACCAGGGGGTTGTAGGCCTCGAGCTCGTGGCCGATGCCTTCCTCCTCGAAGATCTTCTCGATGCGCAGCATCTCCTGGATCTGGTAGCGCACCGTGAGCTCGTCCTCGAACAGCAGCGTCACATGCGCGCCCAGGGCCACCGTGCGGTGACGCTTGTGGCCGATCACGCGGTGGCGGAAGTCCGAGCGGGCCTTGGCGTAGGCCTCGAGGGTCATCAGGGAATCGCGGGTTACCTTGGGCATGTCATCACTCCTTCAGTCCGTAAGCCATCCGCAGCAGCGTGATCGGATGCGCGAGCTTGTCGCCGGCGGGCTTGCCGGCCAGGGCCATGCCCTGCTCGATGTGGTGCCCGGCCAGCTGGCAGTCCGAGGCGATCCAGTCGGGCTCGGTGCCGGTGTGCTCGGCCATCTGCCGGAACACCGGCCGTCCGATCTTCAGCGCGGTCTCGTGGAATTCCTTCTTCACGCCCCAGGTACCGGCGTGGCCGGAGCAGCGCTCCACGGTGTTCACCTGGGTGTCGGGGATCATCTGCAGGGTCTCGCGGGTCTTCTGCCCCACGTTCTGCACGCGCAGGTGGCAGGCCACGTGATACGAGACCTTGCCCAGCGGCTGCGCGAAATCGGTCTTCAGCATGCCGTCCTTGTGGCGGGCCACGAAGTACTCGAAGGGGTCGAACATGGCCGCCTTCACCGCCTGCACATCGGCATCGTCCGGGAACATCAGCGGCAGTTCCTGCTTGAACATCAGGCCGCAGGACGGGATGGGCGCCACGATCGCCCAGCCCTCGCGGGCCAGTCGCGCCAGCTTGGGGATGTTGCGCTCCTTGAGCGCGGCCACCGCCTCGAGATCGCCGAGCTCGAGCTTGGGCATGCCGCAGCAGGCCTCCTTCTCGACCAGCGTCCACGGGATCTGGTTGTGATCGAGCACCTTGAGCAGGTCGTGGCCGATGCCGGGCTCGTTGTAGTTCACATAGCAGGTGGCGAAGACCGCCACCTTGCCGGGGGTTCGCTCGCCGTTGCGCACGGCATGGCCGGGCGAGGGCGCGGCGCTGCCGGGGAACGGATGGGCGCTGAAATCGGGCAGCCAGGCCGAGCGATGCACGCCGAGCATGTCTTCGCCGAGCTTGCGCAGCGCCGGCGACTCCTTCGCCTTGTTCACCATCTGCACCACCACCGGAATGCTGGCCAGCTTTCCGTTGCGGTCAGTGGAAGACAGGGCGCTGTCGCGGAACCGGGTGGGCGTGCCCTGCTTGAACTGGATCGCCTTGCCACGCAGCATCAGGTGCGGGAAGTCGAGGTTCCAGGGGTGCGGCGGCACGTAGGGGCACTTGGTGAGATAGCAGACATCGCACAGGTAGCACTGGTCGACCACCTTCCAGTAGTCCTTGCGATCGACGCCATCAACCTCGCCGGTCTTGCTCTCGTCGACCAGGTCGAACAGGGTGGGGAAGGCATTGCACAGGCTCACGCAGCGGCGGCAGCCGTGGCAGATGTCGAACACCCGCTCCATCTCGTCGAGCGCCTTCGTCTCGTCGTAGAACTCGGGGTTCTTCCAGTCGAGGGGATGGCGGGTGGGGGCTTCGAGCGAACCTTCGCGTGCGGTCATGGTCGTCTCACGGGCAAAGAAAAAGGGAGCGCCAAGACGCTCCCCGGCCTGCCCGCCAGCGCGGCCCCGAGGGGCGCGCGGCGGTAGGGCATCAGCGTCTTCAGGCGGCCAGGGCCTCGAGCGCCTTGGCGAACTTGTTGGCGTGCGAGCGCTCGGCCTTGGCCAGGGTCTCGAACCAGTCGGCGATCTCGTCGAAACCCTCTTCGCGGGCCGACTTGGCCATGCCCGGGTACATGTCGGTGTACTCGTGGGTCTCGCCGGCAACGGCGGCCTTCAGGTTCAGGGCCGACTCGCCGATCGGCATGTCGGTGGCGGGGTCACCCACCTCGGCCAGGTAGTCGAGGTGGCCGTGCGCGTGGCCGGTCTCGCCTTCGGCGGTCGAGCGGAACAGCGCCGCGACTTCCGGATGGCCTTCGACGTCGGCCTTGTTTGCGAAGTACAGGTAGCGGCGGTTGGCCTGGCTCTCGCCGGCGAACGCAGCCTTGAGGTTCTCGTGCGTCTTGGTGCCCTTCAGTGACGGCATGACGGTCTCCGATGTGACGGTGGATGGGAATCGGTGCAGTCGAGACAGGTGCCGGAACCTTGTTTGTCCAGCCTTGTCGACTGCACGGATTGTACAAACCTGCCACCGCCCCTGACCAATTGAACCTTCTAATGCGGGTGATTGAGCTTGACTATCGTCAGCGCCGGCGGATGGAGCCGGGCGGGGCGCCGCGCTCGTCGGTCTGGGGGCGCCCGCCGGGCGGGACTCAGCGGCGCGGCGCGTCGGGCAGGCGCAGGCTCACGGCGAGGCCCCCGCCGTCCGGCGCGATGTCGAGTTCGCAGACCCCGCCGTACCGGGCGGCAAGCCGCGCCACGATCGCCAGGCCCAGACCGCTGCCGCCGACCTCGCTGCGTTCGTCCTCGATGCGCGAGAACGGCCGCAGCAGGCGTTCGCGCTCGGCAGCCGGCACGCCAGGGCCGCGATCGCTCAGGACCAGCTCCAGGCCGCCGGCCACGCGCCGCGCGCGGATCAGCAGATCGGTGCGCTCGGTGCCCGGGGTGTTGCCATGGCGCACGGCATTCTCGAGGAGATTGCCCAGCATGCGCTCCAGGTCCACCGGATCGCCTCGCCAGGCGAGATCGGCGGGCACGCTGGTCCTCACGGCAAGCAGACCGGCCTCGCGCCGGGCCTGGTAGCCGGCGAGGGCGCCGTCGATCGTTTCGGCGACCATCACCTCGACAGGACGCCGCGCCAGGCCGGGTTCGGCGACCACCCGCGCGTATTCGGTGAACTTTCCCACGATCCGATCAATCCGCTCGATGTCGGCATTCATCGCCCGCTTCTCGTCGGGGCCGAGGGCCGAGAGTTCGATCTCCATGCGCAGGCGGGTGAGGGGCGTGCGGATGTCGTGAGAAATGCCGGCCAGCGCCACGGCGCGGTCGGACTCGAGCTGCGCGAGTTCGGTGGCCATGCGGTTGAAGCGCCGGTTCAGGGCGGCGATCTCGGGCGTGCCCGATTCCGCGAGCGGCCTGGGCACCTCGCCCCGGCTGATCTGGTCGAGCGCCCGCGCGAGGTTGGCGAGCGGCTTGCTCAACGGCGAGGCCAGCACCAGCGCGCCCACCAGCGCGAGCACCGCGGCCACCACCAGCATCGTGATCCAGGGTGGGCCGAGGTGCCGATCGAAGCGGCTGCCCTCCAGGCCCAGCCAGTAGGGATCGCCGTCGATGTCGAAGCTCACCCACAGGCCGCGATCGCCGTTGACGCTCGCGGCCAGCCGCGTGCCCGGCCCGAGCAGCTGATGCAGGCGAGCCAGAAGGCTTTCGCTGCGACGGCCCGGAATGGGCTCGGTCCGGTCGAAGGTCTCGAGGGGCAGGACCCGCACGCCTTCCTCCCGGGCGAGGGCTGAGAGCAATTGCCGACGCCGCTCGGGCTGGGCGCTGACCAGACCCGAGCGGGTGAGGTTGACCACCGAGGCGATCTCCCAGGCCAGCGTCTGTTCGGCAGGGGCGGGATCGAAGGCGCGGACCAGCTCGAGCATGATCAGCAGGCAGGCCACCACCAGCCCGGCGATCAGCAGGAAGGTTCGCCAGAAGAGGGTGGTGCGCATGCGGGGGTGTGCGGACCGGCGCGCTGGCGCGCCCGCCCGCTCAGGACTGGTCGGGAACGAAAGCGTAACCGACGCCCCAGACGGTCTGGATGTAGCGGGGGTTCTGAGGGTCGTCCTCGATCAGCTTGCGCAGGCGCGAGATCTGGACATCGAGGCTGCGATCGAAGGCGCCGTATTCCCGACCCCTGGCCAGCATCATCAGCTTGTCCCGGGTGAGCGCCTGGCGGGGATGACGCGCGAAGACCTTCAGGACGGCGAACTCGCCGCTGGTGAGCGGGATCGGCTCGCCGGCCCGGGTGAGCTTGCGCAGGGAGAGATCGAGATGGAAGTCGCCGAACCGGATGCTGCCGGGCTCGGTGCTCGGCGCGCCGGGCACCTCGGGGGCAGGCTGGCGCCGCAGCACCGCGTGGACCCGGGCCAGCAGTTCGCGCGGATTGAAGGGTTTGGGCAGGTAGTCGTCGGCGCCCATCTCGAGCCCCACGATGCGATCGACATCGTCGCCCTTGGCAGTGAGCATGATGATCGGGGTTCGCTCGCCGCCGCCGCGCAGCCGACGCACGATCGACAGGCCGTCCTCGCCGGGGAGCATGAGGTCGAGGATGATCAGGTCGAAGGCCTGACGCTGCAGGAGCCGGTTCATGGCCGGCGCGTCCTGGGCCAGGCTCACCTGGAAATCGTTCTCGGAGAGGTAGCGGCGAAGCAGTTCCCGGAGCCGAGGGTCGTCATCGACGACCAGCAGGTGCTTGGCGGTCACGGGCATGGCGGGGATCATAACCAGCGCCGGGCGGTACCGGCGCGCGCGAAGCCGCGCCTTACCTGCTGTTACATCGTCCGTCCCCCCGGCGCCTCGGTCGGCGGGCCAGGGATTGCCTACAATTCCGGGATGCGTGAAGGATCAGGGTCCTCGATCCCGCGGCGTTGGCGCCATCTCGGCGGGCTGCTGCTCGCCGGCCTGCTGCTGGCCTGGGGCGGCGCCGCGCTGGCGCACGCCCCTGCCGAGCGCCTCGACCCCGAGGAACGCAAGCGGCTGCGCCATGACCTGCGCCGCCATGCGAGCTCGGCGCGCCTGATGGCCGAATCCGAACCCAACCTCGTGCGCCCGCCCCCCGAGAGCCCTCCGGAGCGCGGGGCGAACGAGTACGGGCTGGCGCCGCCATCCCCGGGCGCCAGCGGTTCGTCCGCTGCCCCCTCCGCCCCACCCCCCGAGGCCGACCGACCGGCCCCGACTCCCGGCGCGCTTCGGCCCTCCCATCCCGTGCACGGGCGCCACGGCGCGCGCCGGTCCGAGCCCGAGCCGGGCATGACCCCGCTCACGCCCGAGGAACGGCGCCAGTTGCGCCTGCAGTTGCTCGAGGAGCGTCGGCGCCGGCAGCAAGACCTGTCGCGCTGACCCGCCTCGGGCCGTCCCGGATCGGTGTGCCTGCCGCCGGCTCGCCGGGTTGGCGCGACCCGCCCGGTTAGAATCGACCGGTGGCTTCCGTTCCCTTTTCCGCTGCCTCCGAGCCTCGGCTCTCGCCGCCGGTGGTGCTCGCCCTGGGCACATCGGGCGCCTGGTGCTCGGTCGCGCTGCGCTGGTCGGCCTCCCGCGACGAGCCCGGCGCCGCGCGGCGAGCGGCCTGCGTGAGCGAGGTCGTCGGCAACGCTCATGCCGAGCGGGTCATGCCGATGGCCCGTGAACTGCTCGCGCAGGCGGGCCTCGACCTTCGGGATGTCGGCCTGATCGCGTTCGATGCCGGTCCCGGCAGCTTCACCGGCCTTCGGGTGGGCTGCGGCCTTGCCCAGGGGCTCGCCCTCGGCCTGTCCTGCCCGGTGGTGCCGGTCTCGTCGCTGCTCGCCCTGGCCTGGCCCAGCCGCCAGTGGCCCACCCTGGCAGCCACCGACGCCCGCATGGGCGAGGTCTACCACGGTGTCTGGCGCCGGGCCGATTCCGAGCGTGGCCCGCCCGACCGGCCCCTGGTCGTGCAGGCGCCCCAGGAGCTCGAGCGGTTCATCGCCGCTTTCGCCGAACAGGCGGGAGGCCCCTGGATCGCGGTGGGCGATGCGTTCGCCCGCCACCCGGGGCTCGCCGAACAGGCCGTCGCGGCCGGAGCCCGTGTCATCCCCGATGCCTTCCCGGCCGCCGATGCGCTGGCCGAGATCGGCGAGGGCGCCTGGCTCAGGGGCGAGTCGATCGCTCCAGATGCCGCGGCGCCGCTCTATGTGCGCGACAAGGTGGCACTCGACACCGCCGAGCAGGCCGCGGCTCGGCAGCGCCGCGGGAGTCTGGCGTGAGCGCGCAGCCCCTGGCCGCCGACGATCTGCTGCGCGCCCTGCGGGTTGACGACATTCCCGCGGTCATGGCGGTGGAGCGCGCGATCTATCCTTTCCCCTGGACCGCCGGCAACTTCAGCGATTCCCTCGCAGCCGGTCATCTCGGCTGGATCGTCGAGCGTGCCGGCGCGGTTCAGGCCTACGCCCTCACCATGGCGGTGATCGACGAGATCCATCTGCTGAATTTCTCGGTCGCGGCGCACCGTCAGGGCCAGGGCCTCGGACGCTGGCTGCTGGCCTGGTTGTGCGAGCAGGCCCGCGGTCAGGGCGCGCGCGCCATGTTCCTCGAGGTGCGCCCCAGCAATCTGCGCGCCCTGCGGCTCTATCAGCGCAGCGGGTTTGCCCAGGTCGGGCTGCGACGCCGGTATTACCCGGCCGAGGGCGACAGCCGCGAGGACGCCCTGGTGCTGCGCCGGGAACTCGACCGGCCGCGCGCGCCGCTCGGGGTCGCGCCGTGACGCCGGGGCAGCGGGCGGCCTGGCAGGCGCTCGGGCTCGGCCCGCTCTGGCTGCAACGCGATCGCTGTCCGACAACCGGGCCGGGCGAGGCGGTGCTGCGTCCGGGCGAGGCAATCACGCATGAAGCGGTCCCGGCGATGGTGCAGCCCGCGTCGGCATCACCTGGCACGAGGGCGCCAGCGCCGACGACCCCAACCGCGACCCAACCCGGCCCGCCGCCGCCGGCCCTGGTCGACTGGGAATCGCTCCAGGCGGCCGTGCGCAGCTGCGAGCGCTGCGGGCTGTGCCGCTCGCGTCAGCAGACGGTGTTCGGCAGCGGCAGCCCGAGCGCGCCCTGGCTGATCGTGGGCGAGGCCCCTGGCGCGGAGGAAGATCTGCGCGGCGAGCCCTTCGTGGGTCAGGCCGGCCGCCTGCTCGACGCGATGCTCGCCGCGATCGGACTTGATCGCGGCCGCGACGTGTTCATCACCAATGTGCTCAAGTGCCGGCCGCCCGGCAACCGCAATCCCGAGCCCGACGAGGTCGCCCGCTGCGCGCCGTTCCTGCGGCGCCAGATCGAGCTGCTGGCGCCCTCCGGCATTCTGGTGATGGGCCGCTTCGCCGCCCAGGCCCTGCTCGAGACCGACGCCTCGGTGGCCGGGCTGCGCAATCGCGTGCACCGCTACGCGGTCGGCAATGCCGAGTTGCCGCTGGTGGTCACCTATCACCCGGCCTATCTGCTTCGCAATCCGGCCGACAAGGCCAAGGCCTGGGCCGATCTCTGCCTGGCCCTCGCCCGCCTGCCGCGGCAGCGCCCGCCGGGCTGACGCGCGCGGCTCGCGGCCGGCGCGCTGGTGAGGGGGTCAGTGCCCGGAGCCTTCCGGCAGCGTGGCCTCGGCATCGAACTGCCGCTGGTTCGCCCGGTGGCGAAGGATCACCAGCAGCATGGCCACCGCCACGAAGCTGCCGAACAACACGATGATCACATTGATGTGCATGCGGGTGCCGATCAGCAGCGAGTACAGGCCGAGCATGGCCAGCACATTGAGGTTCTCGTTGAAGTTCTGAACCGCGATCGAGTGGCCGGCGCTCATCAGCACATGGCCGCGGTGCTGCAGCAGCGCGTTCATGGGCACCACGAAGAAGCCGGCCAGCGCGCCCACCGCCACCAGCATCGGATAGGCGGCCTCGACGCTGGACACCAGCGTGATCATCGGCACCAGCACGCCCATGGCCACGCCCACCGGGAGCACCCTCAGCGCGCCGCGCAGCGGCACCCAGCGAGCCGCCACCACCGCGCCCAGCGCGATGCCCAGCGCCACCACGCCCTGCAGCACCGCCGCCCGGTTCAGCGGCATGTTCAGCGCGCTGCGCGCCCATTCGAGCACGATGAACTGCAGCGTGGCGCCCGCGCCCCAGAAGAGGGTGGTCACCGCCAGCGAGATCTGGCCGAGCCGGTCTTTCCAGAGCACCGCGCAGCAATGGGCGAACTCGCCGATCAGCTTGATCGGGTTGCGTTCCTGGTGCGGGTAATGCGCGCCGGTGTCGGGAATGCGCAGGTTGAAGATCGCCGCGATCGCATAGACCACCGCGATCACCAGGATGGCCGCTTCCGCCGGTGTGTCGACGCCGGTGTCGAAGCCCGGCAGATCGGCGCCAAGCAGCACGCTGGCCACTGCCGGGCTGATCAGCGCCCCGCCCAGCACCGTGCCCAGGATTATCGAGCCCACGGTGGTGCCCTCGATCCAGCCATTGGCGGCCACCAGCTTCTCGGGGGGCAGCAGCTCGGTGAGGATGCCGTACTTGGCCGGCGAGTAGGCCGCCGCCCCGAACCCCACGATCGCATAGGCGAGCAGCGGGTGCACCGCAAAGAACATCAGCACGCAACCCAGCACCTTGATGGTGTTGGTGATGAACATCACCCGGCCCTTGGCCATCGAATCGGCGAAGGCGCCCACGAAGGGCGCCAGCAGCACATACGAGATGGTGAAGAACAGCTTGAGCAGCGGCTTCATCCAGTCGGGTGCGTGCAGCTCGACCAGCAGCGCGATCGCGGCGATCAGGAGCGCGTTGTCGGCCAGCGACGAGAAGAACTGCGCCGCCATGATCGTGTAGAAGCCGCGTTTCATGAGATCCCGGAAGTCGGCCGCGGTAGCGGGCGCGGCGGTTATACCATGAAGGGATTGCCACTCCCGGACGCGGGCCTGCGGCCTCGCGGGGCATGAGCGTCTTGGGCTGTGGTAGCGTCCACAGCCTTACATGAGCCGTCCCGCCCGCGTCCGGATCCTGCCTGCCGCCCTGCGCCACAACCTTGCCCGGGCGCGCGAGCTGGCGCCCGGCTGTCCGGTGTGGGCGGTCGTCAAGGCCGACGCCTACGGTCATGGCATCGCCGCGGCGCTCGCCGGGTTCGCGCAGGCCGACGGCCTGGCCCTGGTCGAGTTCGATCGGGCGCTTTCCCTGCGACAGGCGGGGTGGCAGCGGCCGCTGCTCATGCTCGAGGGCGCGTTCTCGCCCGACGATGTCGGGCATGCCGCGCAGGCGCGCCTGTCGCTGGTGGTGCATCAGCCCGATCAGCTGCGCTGGCTCGCGTCGCTCCCGTCCGGGGCGGGGCTCGAGGTCTTCGTGAAGCTCAACACCGGCATGAACCGTCTGGGCTTTCCGCCGGCGGCGCTGCCCGAGGCCCTCGCCGCGCTGCGGTCGCTGCCCGGCATCGGGCGGGTCCATGCCATGACCCATTTCGCGAACGCCGACCGGCCCGGCGGCGCCGACGCGCCGCTGGCGCGCTTTCAGGCGGCGCTGCCCGATCCCGCGATCGGCGTGTCCCTCGCCAACTCGGCCGCGATCTTCGATGTCCCGGCCGCGCGCCGCGGCTGGCTGCGGCCGGGCATCATGCTCTACGGCGCCTCGCCCTTCGCCGATCGTCCGGCGATCACGCTCGGTCTGCGTCCGGCCATGCGCTTCGAGAGCCGTCTGATCGCGGTGCAGTCGCTCTCGCCCGGCGATGCCGTGGGCTACGGTGGCGGTTTCGTCGCCAGCGCAGCCATGCGCATCGGCGTGGTCGCGACCGGCTACGCCGACGGCTATCCGCGTCACGCCCCCACCGGCACGCCGGTGGCGGTCAGCGGCGTGCGCACGCGGGTGGTGGGACGGGTCTCGATGGACATGCTCACCGTCGATCTCTCCAGCCTGCCGCAGGCCCGGCCGGGCGACCCCGTGGAGCTCTGGGGCGAGCAGGTGCCGGTCGACGAGGTGGCCGCCCACGCCGGCACCATCGGCTATGAGCTGCTGTGCGCGATCGCCCCGCGGGTCACGCGGCTCATCGAAGACTGAAGCGCATGGCCAAGGCCCGTACCCATCATGTCTGCTCGGCCTGCGCCGGCACCGCGCCGAAGTGGTCCGGCCAATGCCCGCACTGTGGTGAATGGAACACCCTGCAGGAGTCGGTCATCGACGAGCGACCCGCGGCGCGCAACCGCTTCGCCGGTCTGGCGCCGGCCAGCGGGGTGCGCGAGCTCGGCGCGGTGGCGGCCGAGACCATCGAGCGCCTGCCCACCGGCAGCGAGGAGTTCGATCGCGTGCTGGGCGGCGGCCTGGTGGCGGGCTCGGTGGTGCTGATCGGCGGTGACCCGGGCATCGGCAAGTCCACGCTGCTGCTGCAGGCGCTGGCCCATCTTTGCGCCAGCCATCCGGTGCTCTATGTGTCGGGCGAGGAATCGGCCAGCCAGGTGGCGATGCGCGCCCGGCGGCTCGGCCTGGCGGCCGAGCGCATGCCCTTGCTGGCCGAGATCGCGCTCGAGCGCATCGTGCCGGTGCTCGAGGCCGATCGCCCGGCGGTGGTGGTCATCGATTCCATCCAGACCCTGTATTCGGAGCAGCTCACCGCCGCCCCGGGTTCGGTGTCGCAGGTGCGCGAGTGCGCCGCGCAGCTCACCCGGCTGTCCAAGCACCTGGGCTGCGCCATCGTGATGATCGGCCATGTCACCAAGGAAGGCACGCTGGCCGGGCCGCGCGTGCTCGAGCACATGGTCGACAGCGTGCTCTACTTCGAGGGCGACACCCACTCCTCCTATCGCCTGGTCCGGGCCTTCAAGAACCGCTTCGGCGCGGTCAACGAGCTCGGCGTGTTCGCCATGACCGACCGCGGCCTGCGCGGCGTGTCCAACCCGTCGGCGCTGTTCCTGTCGCAGCATGAACAGCCGGTGTCCGGTGCCTGCGTGCTGGTCACCCAGGAAGGCACGCGGCCGCTGCTGGTCGAGATCCAGGCGCTGGTCGACACCGCCCATGTGCCCAATCCGCGGCGCCTCTCGGTAGGGCTCGAGCACAACCGGCTGGCCCTGCTGCTCGCGGTGCTGCATCGGCATGCCGGCATCGCGCTCTACGATCAGGATGTCTTCGTCAACGCGGTTGGCGGCGTGCGCATCGGCGAGCCCGCGGCCGATCTCGCGGTCATGCTCGCGGTGAGCTCCTCGCTCAAGGGCCGTCCGCTGCCGCGCGGGCTGGCGGTGTTCGGCGAGGTCGGTCTCACCGGCGAGATCCGGCCCGCGCCGCGCGGTCAGGAGCGGCTGCGCGAGGCCGCCAAGCTCGGCTTCTCGCGGGCGCTGGTGCCCCGCGCCAATCTGCCGCGCAAGCCCATCGAGGGGTTGAGCGTGGTCGGCCTCGATCGGATCGACGCGGCCCTGCAGGCCGCCTGGGAGGAATGACACTCATGGCTCTGTCCGCTCCGGCGCCCCGGCGCGCCATGCACACCCGCCGAATCGTCTGCGAAGGCTGGCTGCGCGATGACGGCCTCTGGGACATCGAGGCCAGCATCGTCGACACCAAGGCCTACGCCTACCGCGAGCCCGAGCGCGGCCGTCGCGAGATCGGCAGCCCGGTGCATGACATGAGCGTGCGCCTCACCATCGATACCGGCATGGTGGTCAAGGCCATCGAAGTCTCGATGAACCAGCATCCCTACCAGGTGTGCCTCGGCGCGCCGCCGGCCTTCCAGGGCCTGGTCGGTCAGCGGGTGGGGCCGGGCTGGCGCAAGGCGGTGCAGGCCTGCGTGGGCGGGGTGCGCGGCTGCACGCATGTGCGCGAGCTGCTGTTCCCGATGGCCACGGTCGCCTTCCAGACCCTGTCGGGCTGGCCGGTGGATGACGGCACCGATCAGCCGGTGCGGGTCGACGGCGAGTCCACCGGATTCCTCGATGGCTGCACGGCCTGGGATCGGCGCGGCGAGATGGTTGCGCGCCTGTATCCGCACTGGGCCTTGCCGGCGCGGGGCGAGGGCGGAGCGCAAGGCTGAAGCCGGTGTCAGGCCGGAACGCGGGCTGAGCTCGGGGGCGCGCCGAGGCGGCTGGCCGCTGCCGCGGCGGCGGCCAGACCGCTGCGGACGGCGGCTTCCAGGGTGCCGGGATAGTCGGGCCAGGCCTGCTCACCCGCCAGCCACAGGCCGGGCCAGGGCAGCGTCAGCGAGTCCACCGCATTGGCGTGCACCCGCGGGCGATCCGGCGTGCAGCGCAGGGTGGCGCGTCGTTCCACCACCAGCCGGGTGTCGAGCGGCGCGGGCAGCGCCAGCTGGGCCCGCAGCTGGGCCACGATCCCCTCGGCAAGGGCCTCGCGCGAGTGCGCGGCCTCGGCCGCGGCGCTGACCACCACCGCGGCCAGTCGCAGACCCTGCTGCTCGCCGCGGTCGAAGAACCACTGGCCATGCGCGCCGCGCGCCGGATCCTCCGTGAGCATGCACAGCGCCGGCACCGGCGAGCTCAGTTCGGCCGGCCAGGCCAGATAGAGGGTGGCGATCGGCTCATGGTCGATTCCGGCCAGACGGGCCGCGATCGCTCCGGCCTGCGCGTCGGGCAGCCCGGCCACGAGCCGGGCCTGGGCGGGCGCCGGCACCGCGAGGATGACGCTGCTGGCCCGCAGCTCCCCCTCGCCGGTGTCCACCGACCAGCCGGCGCCCTCGGGCAGCATCCGCAGGCCCCGCGCGGTGGTGCGCAGGCTGACCTGTGCGCCCCGCATCTGAAGATGCGCGATGGCGGGGGCAGGCAGTACCTCGTCGAGGCTGTGAGCGGCGAGCAGGAAGTCGCTGTCGCCGCGCGGCGCGCCAAGGGTGTCGCGCAGCACCCGCACGAAGGTCGTGGCGCAGGCCTGCGGGGCAGGCGTGTTGAGCATGGCCACGCACAGCGGCACCCAGAAGCGTCGGCGCAGCGCCTCGGGTTGGCGCTGTGCCAGGAGCCACTGCGCGACGGTGCTGCCGCGCGGCGGGGCCGGCCAGCCGCGCAGGCGCAGGCCGCCCAGGCAGCGCAGCAAGGCCCAGCGATCGGCCCAGGTCAGACCCCGGGCGCCGAGCAGGCCGGCGGCGAGATGCAGCGGCGCGGGCAGGGGCGGCGCCGACAGCCGCAGGCCATCGGTGGCCACCAGACGCATCGGCAGCCGGCGCAGGGCGTCTGGCGCCATGCCCACCCGGCGTGCCAGCGCGAGGCTGTCGTGGTAGGCGCCCACCAGCAGGTGCTGACCGTTGTCCAGCTGCACCGGGCGACCGGCCAGCACGAGGGTGAGCCCACGGGCGCGCCCGCCCGCCTGGGGTGCGCTGTCGATCAGGCGCACCGGCAGTCCGCGGTCACACAGGGCCACCGCTGCCGCAAGCCCCGACCAGCCCGCGCCCACCACCGTGACCGGCGCCGATGGGTCCCCGAGGCGAGGCGCAGGCAGGTCGCCGCCAGCGACGCCCGCGACCGGCGGCGCGTCGGTCATGCCGCGCCGGGGGCGGGCGGAATCACCGGCACCCGGGCGCCGACGAAGGTGCGCCATGCGATCCAGAACTTGCGCAGCGGGGTGAGCGATGTGCGGCGGTCGAGCACCAGGAAGCCGTCGCGCTCGATCTCCTCGAGCAGGGTGGCGTAGATGGCCGCCATGATCAGGCCCGTGCGCTGCTCGCGGCGCGCGGCATCGGGCAGGGCGGCGAAGGCCTCGCGATAGAAACCGCGGGCCCGCTCGGCCTGGAATCGCATCAGCGCGACGAAGGCGGCGCTGTGCTCGCCGCGCAGGATCTGGTGAGCCGGCACCCCGAAGCGCTGCAGGTCCTCGATCGGCAGGTACACCCGGCCGCGGCGCGCGTCCTCGCCGACATCGCGAATGATGTTGGTGAGCTGCAGCGCCAGCCCGAGCGACTCGGCATAGACGCCGAGATCGGCGCGGCCGGGCGAGAAGATGCCGGCCGACAGCGTGCCCACCACGCCCGCCACCCGGTGGCAGTAGAGCCGCAGCTGCGTGAAGTCCAGATAGCGGGTCTGGTCGAGGTCCATCTGCATGCCGTCGACGATCTCGAGCAGACGGCCGCGGTCGACGCCATAGCCGGCGATCGCGGGCTGCAGCGCCCGGGTTACCGGGTGGGTGGGTGCGCCGGCGAACAGGCGCCCGATCTCTTCGCGCCACCAGACCAGGCGGGCGCGGGCCACCGACTCGTCGGTGATCTCGTCGACGGTGTCGTCCACCTCGCGGCACAGGGCGTAGAGCGCGATGATCGCCCGGCGCTGCGGCGGCGGCAGGAACAGGAAGCTGTAGTAGAAGCTCGAGCCGCTGCGCGCGGCCTTCTGCTGGCAGTACTGGTCGGGTGTCATGGCACGCGGCTCGGGGCGCTCGGGCGCACGGATCAGAGGCGGGGCGGGCGCAGCGCGAGGCGCAGCAGGGCGCCGGTATCGGCCGCTCCGAGACGGGGGCGCTGCGCGACCGGATCGTAGCCGGTGCGGGCCAGTTGCTCGACGATGCGCCGGCCTCCGGCCAGCACGCCGCGCAGTTCGAGGCCCAGTCGCCAGGGCACGGCGCCAGCCAGCGAGGCGCCGCTCTCGAGCAGGGCCGCGGCCTGGCGCGTCCGGCGCTCGAGCAGCGTGCGCAGCGCGGGCTCGCAGGCGCCCTGCGCCAGCGCCCGGTCGAGCGCGCGCTCGTCCAGCCCGGCGGCGGCGAGCTCGTCGAGCGGCAGGTAGAGCCGGCCGCGGGTCCAGTCGGCGGCGATGTCCTGCAGGAAGTTGATCAGCTGCAGGGCCACGCAGATCGCGTCCGAGCGCGCAAGCAGCGAGGCGTGCCGGCAGCCGAACAGGCCGAGCATCAGCCGTCCCACCGGCGCGGCCGAGCGCGCGCAGTAGTCGGCGATCGCGGCCTGATCGGGGTGACGGTGCACGCTGACATCCTGGCGGAAGGCCGAGAGCAGCGCGCGACACTCGAGCGCCGCCTGCGGATCGGTGGCGAACAGGGCGCGCAGCGGCTCCACGGCCGGATGCGGGACGGACGCATCGACCAGCGCCGCCTCCAGGCGATCGAGCTCGGCCAGCCGCAGCGCGGCTGGCGCGTCGCCTTCGTCGGCCACATCGTCGGCATGGCGGGCGAAGCGGTAGAGCGCCGCGACGGCGGGCCGCTGGCGGGCCGGCACGAGCCAGGAGGCGACCGGAAAGTTCTCGTAGTGATCCACGCCGTGCCAGGGGCGGGCGGCGGCGCTGGGGTCGGCAGACATGGCGGCATTGTAGGCACCTCGTCCTGCCGCTCCGACGACCCCTGGCGCCGACAGGCCCGGGCGCAGCCTGCCGGGTCGATCCGTTACAATCACGGGTTTTGCGGCCGTGGCGGAATTGGTAGACGCACCAGGTTTAGGTCCTGGCGCTCCTTGAGCGTGAAGGTTCGAGTCCTTTCGGCCGCACCAGCCGCCCGGCGGCAGCCCCCCACTGATCTGGACGACAGCATGGCATCTCAACTCGAAACCGTCAGCACGCTCGGGCGCAAGCTCTCCCTTTCCGTGGCGCTTGCCGAGGTGGAGCGCGATGTGGCCCAGCGCCTGCGCAACATCGCCCGAACCGCCAAGATGCCCGGCTTTCGCCCGGGCAAGGTGCCGATGCGCATGATCGAGCAGTCCTACGGCGCGCAGGTCCAGTCCGAGGTGCTCGGCGACGCGGTGTCCAAGGCCTTCAATGACGCCGTGACCGAGCACAGCCTGCGCGTCGCCGGCCAGCCGAGCATCGAGCGCCAGGAAGGCACGCCCGAGGGCGAGCTCGGCTTCAGCGCCAGCTTCGAGGTCTACCCCGAGATCGTGCTCGGCGATTTCGCCGCGCTCGCGGTCGAGCGCTACACCTGCGAAGTGGGCGAGGCCGAGGTCGACAAGACCATCGACATCCTGCGCAAGCAGCGCGCGCCCTGGGTCGCGGCGCAGCGCCCGGCCGCCGATGGCGATCGGATCACCGTCGACTTCAAGGGAACCCTCGATGGCACGCCATTCGACGGCGGCACCGCCGAGGGCTTCCAGGTGGTGCTCGGCCAGGGCCGCATGCTGCCCGACTTCGAGGCCGGCCTGCGCGGCGCCAGCGCGGGCGACACCCCGGTCTTCCCGGTGGCCTTCCCGGCCGACTACGGCGCGGCCGAGCTCGCCGGCAAGACCGCCCAGTTCGAGACCCGGGTCGCCCTGGTCGAGGCGCAGCAGTTGCCCGAGCTCGACGCCGCCTTCGCCACCAGTCTCGGCGTGCCCGATGGCTCGGTCGAGAAGCTGCGCGCCGATGTGCGCGCCAATCTCGAGCGCGAGGTTGCCCAGCGGCTGCGGGCCCGCACCAAGGCCTCGGTGATGCAGGTGCTGCCCGCGGTGGCCGACTTCGAGCTGCCGGCCGCGCTGGTCGACGCCGAGAGCGCCACCCTGGGCGAGCGCGCCCGCGCCGACCTCAAGCAGCGCGGCGTGGACATCGATCGCATGCCGCCGATCCCGCCTGACACCTTCAAGGAGCAGGCCACCGGCCGCGTCCGGCTGGGTCTGCTGGTGGGCGAGCTGGTGCGCGCGCGCGCCCTGCAGGCCAAGCCCGACCAGCTTCGCAAGCAGGTCGAGGAGTTCGCCCAGTCCTACGAGAACCCCGGCGAGCTCATCCGACACTACTTCAGCGACCGCAACCGCCTGGCCGAGGTCGAGGCGATCGTGGTCGAGCAGAATGTGGTCGACTGGGTGCTCGCCAATGCCAAGGTCAGCGACAAGGCCCTGCCTTTCGACGAGCTGATGGCCGGCTGATCGGTGGCCGGGAGCGGTTCCCGGCTGCGGTTAGAATGCCCTCAGGCCAGCCGTCCGTCCGGGTTGGCGCGCAACGGAGAACTGCCATGACTTTCAACAGCCTCGTCGAGGATCTGGTCAATCATCGCCTCGCCCAGCACCAGGACCCGCAGGGCCTGGGCATGGTGCCCATGGTCATCGAGCAGAGCGGCCGCGGCGAGCGGGCCTACGACATCTACTCGCGTCTGCTCAAGGAGCGGGTGGTGTTCCTGGTGGGCCCGGTCATGGACCAGACCGCCAATCTGGTGGTGGCGCAGTTCCTGTTCCTCGAGTCCGAGAATCCCGACAAGGACATCTCGTTCTACATCAACTCGCCGGGCGGGTCGGTGTCGGCGGGCCTGGCCATGTACGACACCATGCAGTTCATCAAGCCCGATGTCAGCACGCTGTGCATGGGCATCGCCGCCAGCATGGGCGCGTTCCTGCTCGCCGCGGGCGCCAAGGGCAAGCGCTTCGCGCTGCCCAACGCGCGCATCATGATCCATCAGCCCTCCGGGGGCGCGCAGGGGCAGGCCTCTGACATCGAGATCCAGGCCCGCGAGATCCTCTATCTGCGCGAGCGCCTGAACAGCATCCTGGCGGCCAACACCGGCCAGCCCCTCGAGCGCATCGCGCGGGACACCGACCGTGACAACTTCATGTCCCCGGAAGATGCGGTAAGCTACGGACTGATCGACAAGGTCATGTCCCGTCGCGGCGAGACGGCCTGAGCCGTCTGCACCGCCCAGTCTCCGTCGCCGAGCGAGGCCCGAAAGACCCATGATGTCAGACAAGAAGGGCTCCAGCGAGAAGCTGCTTTACTGCTCGTTCTGCGGCAAGAGCCAGCACGAGGTCCGCAAGCTCATCGCCGGCCCCTCGGTGTTCATCTGCGACGAGTGCATCGAGCTCTGCAACGACATCATTCGCGACGAGGCCCAGGGCGAGCAGCAGGCGCCGGGCGCCCGCGCCGGATTGCCCTCGCCGGCCGAGATCTGCGCCATCCTCGATCAGTATGTCATTGGCCAGAAGAAGGCCAAGAAGATCCTCTCGGTCGCGGTGTACAACCACTACAAGCGGCTGCGCCACAAGGGCAAGAAGGACGACATCGAGCTCGCCAAGAGCAACATCCTGCTGGTGGGCCCCACCGGCTCGGGCAAGACCCTGCTCGCGCAGACCCTGGCCCGCCTGCTCAATGTGCCCTTCGTGATCGCCGACGCCACCACCCTCACCGAGGCCGGCTATGTCGGCGAGGATGTCGAGAACATCATCCAGAAACTGCTGCAGAACTGCAGCTACGAGGTCGAGAAGGCGCAGAGCGGCATCGTCTACATCGACGAGATCGACAAGATCTCCCGCAAGTCCGACAACCCCTCCATCACCCGCGATGTCTCGGGGGAGGGGGTGCAGCAGGCGCTGCTCAAGCTCATCGAGGGCACGGTCGCCTCGGTGCCGCCGCAGGGCGGGCGCAAGCATCCCAACCAGGACTTCGTCCAGATCGACACCACCAACATCCTGTTCATCTGCGGCGGCGCGTTCGACGGTCTCGAGAAGGTCATCCGCAACCGCTCCGAGCGCTCGGGCATCGGGTTCGGCGCCGAGGTCCGCTCTGCCGCCGAGCGGCCGGTGGGCGAGGTGCTGCGCGAGGTCGAACCCGAGGATCTGATCAAGTTCGGCCTCATTCCCGAGCTGGTTGGCCGGCTCCCGGTGGTGGCCACGCTTGACGAACTCGATGACGCCGCGCTGGTCGAGATTCTCATCGAGCCCAAGAATGCACTGGTCAAGCAGTACCAGAAGCTCTTCTCCATGGAAGGCGTCGAGCTCGAGGTACGGCCGGCCGCACTGCAGGCCATCGCCCGCAAGGCCCTCAAGCGCAAGACTGGCGCGCGCGGGCTGCGCTCCATCCTCGAGCAGGTGCTGCTCGACCTCATGTACGACCTGCCCAGCCACCAGAATGTCCAGAAGGTGGTGGTCGACGAGAACGCGGTCACCGGCGACGGACAGCCGCTGCTCATCTACGCCGAATCGCCCAAGGTGGCGGGCGGTCACTGACCGCTTCCCGGGCAGGGCTGGCCGTGATGTCGACTGCGACCAGCCTCCTGCAAAGACCCGATTCCCTCCGCTTGTTCCGGCGCTCGTCAGCGCCGGCACGGCGTATGCTGCTTGAAAAGCGCGGTGCCTGCCCCAAGCTGTCCCGTGTGGATCCAACCCGGAGAACCTGATGCCCGAAACCCTGAGCGCCGCCACCCAGCTGCCTCTGCTGCCCCTGCGCGATGTGGTGGTGTTTCCCCACATGGTCATTCCGCTGTTCGTGGGGCGTCCCAAGTCGATCAAGGCGCTCGAAGCGGCCATGGAGGTGGGCAAGAGCATCATGCTCGTGGCCCAGAAGAACGCCTCCAAGGACGAACCCTCGCCCGAGGACATCTACGAGATCGGCTGCGTCTCGAACATCCTGCAGATGCTCAAGCTGCCCGACGGCACCGTGAAGGTGCTGGTCGAAGGCGCCACCCGCGCCCGCATCACCGCCATCACCGACGGCGAGTCGCATTTCAGCTGCGCGCTCGAACCGGTCGATGTGGTGGGTGAAGGCTCGCCCGAGAACGAGGCC
>JAGWVN010000046.1 GCA_018970865.1 Betaproteobacteria bacterium | reverse complement strand
CGCCCGGTCGAGACAGCCCCAGCGGCGAGCAGCGCGCCGGCCAGCCCGGCCGCGCCCGCCGCGGCGACCACCGGCAATGCCGGGCCGAGCCGCGGCGGTTTCGGCGCAGCCCTGATCTCGGCGATCACGCGGCCGTTCGGGCGCTGATCAGCGCGGAGATCGGGCGCTCGGAGATCGGGCGCTCGGAGATCGGGCGCTCGGAGATCGGGCGCTCGGAGATCGGGCGCTCGGAGATCGGGCGAGCGGGTGGGGCGGCCCGGACTGCCCCCGCAGCGGGGCTGGCGACGCCGCCCGGCTTCGCCGGGTGCCCTGCGGTGCTCGCGCGCCGGGGCGGCCCGCGAACTCGTCGCTGCGCTCCTCGAACAAACGCGGGCCGACCGCGCTGTCGCGCGGCAACCCCGTCGCCCTGCGCTCCTCGGCGACGCCGAAGGCCCCGCTGCGGGGGCAGTCCGGGCCACCCCACCCGCCGGGCATCACGGCGGTGTTCGGCGATCAGTCGTCGACGATCCGTCGCCGTCGTATGCCCCAGGTCAGCTTGATCGAGGCCCCACAGGACGAAGGCTCGTGCGAGAGCATGGACTCACTTGCATTGCGCGATCGGGACTTTGGACTGGACCCGCATCCCGACGGACATCCCCCGCCTCGCTGCCAGGGTGGGCGGGGGGTGGAGCAGGTGGGCTGTCGGGCGCGCCGAGGCGCGCAGACGGTCGGGGTTGCCGCGCGACAGCGCGGTCGGACCGCGTTGTCCGAGGAGCGAAACGACGAGTTCGCGGGCCGCCCCGACCGGCGAGCACTGCAGGGCACCCGGCGAAGCCGGGCGCGCCCGTGAGCCCGCCCGCCCCACCCCCCGCCCATCCTGGCCGCACCACCCTTGCCGACACCCCACCGCCTCACCCCGCGAACGGTGCGAAAATCCCGGCCATGCAACCCGACCTAGAAGCCCTCACCGAGAAGTACGTCTCGCGCACCCCCCACATGCGCGACATCGGCATGCGCGTCACCCGGGTCGAACCCGGCGTCGGCGGGATGATGCTGCCGGCCCGCGCCGACTGGCTGGGCGACCCCGCCCGCGGTCTCATGCATCCCGGGCCGATCACCGTGCTGGCCGACTCCGCCTGCGGTCTGGCCGTGGGCACGGCGGTGGATCGCAAGGTGCCCTATGCCACGCTCGATCTGCGCATGGACTATCTGCGTCCGGGCGGCCCCGGGCAGGACACGCACTGCGATGCCCAGGTCTACCGGCTCACCCGCAGCGTGGCCTTCATCCGCGCCGAGGTCTGGCAGGACGACCGCACGCAGCCCATTGCCACGGCCCAGGCCGCCTTCATGCTGTCCACCCCGGCGGGCACCCGGCCACCCACGCCCGGCGGCATCTCGGCCTCATCGGCGCCCGCCGAGCCCGCGCCCAGCGCCTGGCAGGCCCCAGCGGCCAGCGCGCCGGTGATGGCCGATTCGCCGGTGCCCTATCTGCGCTACCTGGGCCTGCGCGAGTCCCTCCAGGACGGGCAACCGCTCTACCGCATGCCCTACCAGGACAAGATCATCGGCAACCCGCGGCTGCCGGCCATCCACGGCGGGGTGATCGCGGGCTTCTCCGAGAGCGCGGCCATCCTTCACCTGGCGCACACCCTGCGCGGCAGCAAGCTGCCCAAGAGCATCGATTTCGCGATCGACTATCTGCGCGCGGGGCGGCCCGAGGAGACCTTCGCCAGCTGCGAGGTGGTGCGCCTGGGCGCGCGGGTGGCGATGGTGCTGGTGCGCTGCTGGCAGCGCAGCCCCGACTACCCGATCACGGTGTCACGCGGCCACTTCCTGCTCACCGATCCGCAGGGCTGATCTCAGACCGGACTGGGCTGGGCGATGCGCCCGAACAGCGGTTCGGCGGCCATCGGCCGGCCGAGGTGGTAGCCCTGCGCGTAGCGGCAACCCAGGGCGCGCAGCATCTCCGCCTGCGCGGCGCTTTCCACCCCTTCGGCGACGCAGTCGCGGCCCAGGCTGCTGAACATCGACAGCGTGCCGCGCACCATGCCGCTCACGCCCGGATCGGTCTCCAGGGCTGCCAGGAAGGAGTGGTCCATCTTCACCTGATCGAAGGGCAGCTCCCGCAGGTGGCCCATCGAGGTCGCGCCGGTGCCGAAGTCATCCAGGGCGAGGCCCACCCCCGCGGCGCGCAGCCCGTCGAGCGCGGCGCGCCAGCTGCCGGCATCCAGCCGCGCCTCGCGCTCGCTCACCTCGAACTGCAGGCAGGCCGGCGGGATGCCGGTCTCGGCCATCACCGCGGCGACCCGATCGCGCAAGGCTCCGGCAGCCTCGAGCTGCACCCGCGACAGGTTCACGCTGACCCGCGCCGGCGCCTGACTGCCAAGCTGCGATCGCCATTGCATGAACTGACGGCTCGCCTCGCGGATCACCCAGTCGCCCAGGGAGAGCATCAGGCCGGACTCCTCGGCAATCGGGATGAACTCCCCGGGTGACACATCGCCCAGCCTCGGGTGACGCCAGCGCGCGAGCGCCTCGACCGCGACGATCGCGCCCGAGGACAGGTCGATCACCGGCTGATAGGCCAGCGAGATCTGCCCGCTGTTCATGGCATGCACCAGCGAGGTCTGCAGCATCAGCCGGCGCTCGCCGCGGCGACGCATCGGCCCGTCGAACACCACCGAGCAGCTGCCACCGGCCCGCTTGGCCTCGTACATGGCGACATCGGCGTCGCGCAGCAGGTGCTCCGCAGTGGCCGTCCCCTGATCCGCCAGCACGATGCCGATGCTCGCCGCGGCCTGCACCTCGCGGCCACCGAGCTGGAAGGGCGGCGCCAGCGCGGCCAGCAGTCGCCGGGCCAGCGACTGCGCGGCGCCCTCGCCGTTGACGCGGGCAAGCAGCACGAACTCGTCACCGCCCAGCCGCGCCACCAGACTGCCGGTGTTGGAGTTGGGATCGAAGTCGCTGGCGCGCAGGTTGCGGCGCAGCCGCTCCGCGATCTCGCGCAGCATCTGGTCACCCGCCTGATGGCCGAGCGTGTCGTTGACCTGCTTGAAGCGGTCGAAGTCGATGAACAGCACCGCGAAGCGGCGGGTGGGGTCGAGTCGCAGCGCCCGCAGCGAGGCCTCGAGCCGCTCGCGCAGCACCAGCCGGTTGGCCAGCCCGGTGAGCGGATCGCTGCGCGCGGCGCTCACCAGCTCGCGCTCGCGCGCCCGCCGCTGGCCAAGATCCTGCACAGTGGCCCAGATCACCTGCCCGTCGCTCGGATCCTCGATGCAGGCCCCGGTGATCAGCGCGCTGACCCGGGTGCCATCAAGCGCCAGCAGCTCGCGCTCCACCGGCCCGATCACGCCGGTCGACTGCATCAGCGCCCGCTGCACCGAGTCGTCTTCCAGCCAGGAGCCCAGCGCGATCACGCTCGGCCCGGCCTGCTGCAGCTGCTCACGGGTGCAGGCGAGCAGGTCGAGCAGGGCCCGGTTGGCATCCAGGATGCGACCGTCGCGCAGCCGCACCACCAGCATGCCGGTGGGCGACAGCGCGAACAGGCGCTGCAGCGAGGCCGGTCGCGGCGGCCGCTTGATGAAGCCTCGGCGCCGGAGCGCGATCGCCCGGGAGGCGCTGGCGGCCCGCCAGGGCGTCTTGCCGGGCGAGGAAACGGCTTTTCGGGAGGGGATCATGGGCGGTTCGGGCTCGTCCGGCTGATGGCCGATGCCGGGATTTCGGCCCGCCCCGAAGGCGCTGAAGAGGCCGCTGGACAAACGGCCCTCGGCGCGGGGCGGGCGGCGCGCCCGCCCCCGGCGGATCAGCCCGCCGGCACGAACAGGTTGCGCCCGTCGACCTGGCTGACGGTGCCGGGGCGGCCCAGGCCCTCGCGGTTCTGGAGATCCCACAGCACGGCCGGATCGGCCGGCGGATTGGCAAGGAAGCGCTCGCCGGTGGCCTCGAGCCGGCCGAACACCGCAGCCCACTCGGGGCCGCGCCGGCCGTGCATCACCATGTAGGTCTCGATGCGGGCCGCGCCGCTGGGCGTCTCGTTGAAGGGCGCCTTGGGCAGGGCGTCGAGCTCGGCCTGCAGCACCGAGGGGCTCTGGCGCTGCCAGCGGCCCTGCACCGGCGTGGTGGAGTACACGCCGAACGAGTGCTTGGTGACATAGTTGCCGTTGGCCGTGACCAGCCCGAAGCTGCCCGGGCGCGAGCGCACCCGCCGCACCATCTCGGAGATGGAGTGGGTGACATAGTTGTTGCCGGGGCCGCCGAAGAACGGCAGGCCGCCGGTGACGGTGAGCCCGCGCGGATCATCTTCGGCCAGGCCGAGCTCCTGGCAGCCGATCTCCACCGCCGACGAGAAGCAGCTGTAGAGATCGAGGAAGGTGAAGTCCTCGATGCGCCGGCCGGCCATCTCGAGGGCCAGCCGCGAGCCCAGGCGGATGGCCGGCGAGGAGTGGAAGTTGACCCGCTCCGAGGCATACCAGTGGTCGTGGCCGTCGGCGCAGCCATGCAGGAACACCCACTTGTGCTCGGGAATGCCGAGCTCGCGCGCGGTCTTCACCGAGGTCATGACCACTGCCGCGGCCTGGTCGATGAAGGCATTGGAGTTCAGGAAACGCGGATACGGGAAGCCGATCCAGCGGTTCTCCTCGTCGACCGTGATCAGGCGCTGCGCGTCGTGCCCTTCACGGCGGGTGGCGAGCGGGTTGGCCGCGGCCACCCGCGCAAAGCCGGCCATGAGCCGGCCGATCGCCTGCATGTGGGTGGCGATGTCGCGACCGCGCGCGCCGCGGATGCCGTTCTCGAACAGCGGGTACATCGCGATGGCCGCGCGCAGGTTGTGCTTCTCTTCATGGTCGCTCCAGCCGCGGCGCGAGTCGCCGATGAGTTCGGGCTCGCCGCGCGGGCTCTCGGCCCACAGCCCGGGCGGCGAGTTGCGCTCGATGGCGTGCTGGGTGCGCAGCGCCTCGCCGCCGCACAGCAGCACCCCGCGGGTTTCGCCCGCGGCGATTTCTTCCGCGAAGCGGTTCACCAGGTACTGCGGCATGTTGCCGCCGGCGTAGGTGTAGATGTGCCGCGCGGCATTGAGGTCGAGCCGGTTGGCCACGCTGCGCGGCGGATTGCTCGACGAGCCCAGCGGCGTGGCGAAGCGCCAGGAGGTGTCGGCGAACGAGCGCAGCATGGCCACGGTGTCGATCGCCGCGCCGATGCCGGGCGCGCCGGTGTCGTCGAGCGCCACGCGCCCGGCCTGGGCGATCAGGTCGTAGGGCGAGCGCGCCTCGAGGGCGGGCGTGGTGGTGTCGGTGATGTCGCCGCAGCCCACCAGAATGGGCATGCGATCGTCGAGCGCTGGCATCGTCGTGAGCTCCGCAATCATGTCGGGGTGAGCCGGATACGATACCCGCGCGCCGTCACCGCGCATCGCCGGCGCGCAGATTGCGACATGGGCCGTGCCGCAGCGGCTGCGTAGAATGCGCGCCTGCCCGCCGCGCCGGAGACCGTGATGGCCCAGGTCCTGCTGATCAACCCGAACACCACCGCCTCGGTCACCGACCGCCTCGCGCCGCCGCTCGCCGAGGCCCTCGGTGCGGCCCACCGGCTGCGCCTGGCCACGGCCCGCTTCGGCGCCGACTACATCGCCTCCGAGGCCTCGTACTGCGTGGCCGGCCACGCCGCGCTCGACGCCTATGCCTGCGCCGGCGAGGGCGCCGATGGCGTCCTGGTGGGCTGCTTCGGCGATCCCGGCGTGTTCGCGCTGCGCGAGCTCTGCCCGGGTCCGGTGATCGGGCTGGCCGAAGCCTCGATGCGGCTGGCCGCGCGCCGCGGGCGCTTCGCGATCGTCACCGGCGGCGTGCGCTGGCGACCGATGCTCGAGCGGCTGGCGCGAACGCTCGGCCTGGAGGGCTCGCTGCAGCAGATCGAGCTGGTGAGCCTCACCGGCGCCCAGCTGGCCGCCGATCCGCCCGGCGCGCTGCGCCTGCTCGCCCGAGCCTGCGAGGACGCGACCCGAAGCGGCGCCGACTCGGTGATCCTGGGCGGCGCGGCCCTGGTGGGCATGGCCGCCGCGCTCGCGCCGCAGGTGCCGGTGCCGCTGATCGACAATGTGCAGGCCGGCGGCGAGATGATGCGCGAAGCCCTGGCCGCGGCCGGGGGCAGCGCGCCCGCCGGGCCCGATGGCGCGCGCTGGCAGGGCATCAGCGCCGAGCTGGCCGCGCTGCTGGGCCCGCGCGGCTGAGCAGGCCTGCCGCGATCAGCCGGCGAAGCTGGGGCAGGCCCGCGATCAGCCGGCGCGGCTGATCGGCTCGGTGCGGGTCAGCAGCCAGGCCAGCGCGTCGCCGGCGCAACGCGGCGCGAGGCGCTCGCGCACCGTGGCGTGATAGCGGTTGAGCCAGTCGATCTCGTCGTCGCGCAGCAGCGATCGCTCGATGCAGCGGGTGTCGATCGGGCACAGCGTGAGGGTCTCGAAGGCCAGCATCTCGCCGAAAGGATTGCCCTGCGCGCCGTCCTCGGGGGTGCGGGCCGGCACATTGAGCACCAGGTTCTCGATGCGCACGCCCCACTGGCCGTCGCGGTACACGCCCGGCTCCACCGAGGTGATCATGCCCGGCTCCATGGCCATGGCGGCCTCGGGGATGGCCTTGCTGATGCTCTGCGGCCCCTCGTGCACATTCAGGAAGTAGCCCACGCCGTGCCCGGTGCCGTGACCGAAGTCGAGGCCCTGCTCCCAGAGCGGGGCACGGGCGAGCGCATCGAGCATCGGCGACAGCGTGCCGCGCGGGAACACCGCGCGCGACAGGCCGAGCGTGCCCTTGAGCACCAGGGTGTAGTCGCGCTTCATGGCCGCGCTCACGCGCCCGATCGGCCACACCCGGGTGATGTCGGTGGTGCCGCCGAGGTACTGGCCGCCGGAGTCGATGAGCAGCAGGCCGTCGCCCGCGATGAGCGCTTCGCTGCCGGGCTCGGCGCGGTAGTGCGGCATGGCGCCGTTGGCGTTGAAGCCGGCGATCACCGGAAAGCTCAGGCCCACGAAGCCCGGACGGCGCGCGCGCGCGGCCGACAGCCGCTCGTCGACGGTGATCTCGGTGAGGCGCTCGCCGCGCGCGAGGGCCTGCTCGAACCAGGCGTAGAACTCGCACATCGCCACGCCGTCCTCGATCATGGTCTCGCGCACGAAGGCGGCTTCGGCCTCGCTCTTGCGGCTCTTGGCGAGCGTGCTCGGGTTGATCGCCTCCACCACCGTCACCGCGGCCGGCACCCGCTCGCGCAGGCCCAGGGTGATGCGTCGCGGATCGAGCAGCAGCACCGCGTCGGGGGGCAGGGCCGCCAGGGCGTCCGCCGCCCGGGCGTAGTCGGCCACCGCGATGCCGTCGGCGGCCAGCGTCGCGCGCAGCGCGGCGTCGATCTTGCCGGCGCCGACGAACAGCGTGGCCTGCCCGGGCGCCACCAGCAGGTGGGCGAGAAACACCGGGTTGTACTCGACATCGGCGCCACGCAGGTTGGTGATCCAGGCGATGTCGTCGACCGTGCTCACCACATGGTGGGTGGCGCCGCGCTCGGCCATCGCGGCGCGCAGGCGCGCCAGGCGCGCCGCCCGGCCCTCGGTGGCCTGCGGGGCGGCATGCGGGTACACCGGCGCCTGCGGCAGGCCGGGTCGATCGGGCCAGACCTGCTCGATCAGGTCGAGGTCGGTGCGCAGGCTGCGGCCGGCGCGGGTCAGGGCGGTGCGCAGCTGCTGGCCGGCGCCCAGGCCGAGCACCTGGCCGTCGACCGCCACCGTGGCCCCCGGCGGGGTGTGGGCGATCAGCCAGTCGATGTGGTGAACCGCCGCGCCGCTGGCGATCTTCACCAGGTCGATGCCGCTGTCGGCCAGCTGGGCCGCGGCCTGCACCCAGTACCGGCTGTCGGCGAAGACCGCGGCACGCTCGAGCGTGACCGCCAGGGTGCCCATGGAGCCGGTGAAGCCGCTCAGCCAGGGCCGGGCCTGCCAGCGCGGCGGCAGATACTCCGACAGGTGCGGATCGCTGGAGGGCACCAGCAGGGCCTGCAGGCCGTGCTGGCGGAGGCAGTCGCGCACGCGTTCGATGCGCAGGCGCACGGGCGAGGTTCGGGTGTCCATGGACCGATTCTAGTGCCCGGCGCGGTAAAGTTTCGCGATGGGCTTCCTGCAGCGCACCGCCGACACGATCCAGGCGCGCCTGGGCCGGCTGGGCGCGATGCGCTCGGCGCGGGTCATCGGCACGCTGCTGCTCGCCTTCTGCATCTGGATCCTCCTCGACAATCACCTGCTGCATGTGAGCACCGGGCTGGCCGAGCCCACCTATGACCTCATGGTGCGTTCGCGGCTGCGCGCGGCGCCCCCCGACCCGCGCATCATCGTGGTCGACATCGACGAGGCCAGCCTCGAGCGCATGGGCCGCGAGTTCGGCCGCTGGCCCTGGCCCCGCGACACGCTCGCCACCGTGCTCGACCACATCGAGGCGCAGCAGCCCGCGGCCATCATCTGGGACATCCTGTTCTCCGACCCCGACCGGCTCAGCCCGGGCGGCGACAGCGCCTTCGACGCGGCGGTGATGCGCAGCCGCCGAAGCCACTTCTCGGTGGTGCGGCTGCCCGAGAGCGCCGACCGCAACAGCGAGATCCGCCGGCCGGTCCTGCCGGGTCTGTGGGCGCGGCCCGGCGCGGCCGGCGACACCGCCACGGTGGCCCTGATTCCACCGTTCCTGGCTTCGGTGGCGGCCGCGCCGCTGGGCCTCACCAACGCCTATCCCGATCCCGATGGCGTCATCAGGCGCCACCAGCCGGTTCAGCCGCTGCCCGACGGCGGGGTCCTGCAGTCGATGGGGCTGGCGGTGCTGAAATCCCTGCAGCCCGAGGCCTGGGAGGCTCGCCTGCAGGCCGCGGCGGTCAGCCCGCGGCGCGAACTGATCGCCTGGCGCAAGCTCTCGCAGGACTACCCGCATGTGCCCTTCGCCGATGTCTTCGATCTCGCCGAGGGGCAGGCGCCGCAGGCCCGGGTGCCGTCCTTCGCCGGGCGCATCGTGCTGATCGGCGCCACGGCCACCGCGCTGCATGACTTCCATCCCACCGCCGTGTCGGCGCGCCAGGGCGGCGTCGACACCCTGGCCACCCTGATCGACAACGAGCTCAATCAGCGGGTGCTGGCCGAACTGCCGGCCTGGGCGCAGAGCGCGCTCGCCATGCTGATGTGCCTGGGCATCACGCTGCTGGTGCGCTACCGCAGCCTGTCGGCGCTCGATGGCGCGCTCATCGCGCTGCCGGCCGTGCTGCTCGGCATCAGCTTCGCCAGCCTGCACACCGACCGCGTGTTTCTGGATCTTCACCTGGCCACCGGCTCGGTGGTCATCTTCCTCACCGTGGTCAAGCTCTGGGCCGGCCTTCGTCGGCGGCACTGGTGCGGCGTGCCGGTGCTGGATGGCAGACCGATCGCCCTGCAGCCGATCCTGGCCGAACCCGCCTGGACCGACGCCGGTCACAACCGGCTGATGACGCTCCTGGAGCGGCACGCGCCCGACTGCCGGCTGCTGCTGCCCGGCGGCGGCGCCTCACGCGCCGACTGGGCGGAGTTCCGCCGCTTCGCCGCGCTGGTCGGCCCGCCGGATCAGCTGCAGGCTGCCGCGCCGGCTCTCCGGCAAGGCGTCACCGGCCTCGGCGGCACGCTGGGCGTGTGCGAGATCCTCCCGGACATCCCCGACCGCGGCGCGCTGGTCGCCGCCGCCCTGGCGGCCTGGCTGCCGCTTGCCCGCCCTTCCCCGAACACCCCCCAGGAGGCGTCCTCATGATCCGCCTGTCAGCCCTGCGCTCCACCCTCGTCTGCCTGCTCGCGGCGCTCGGCGCCACGCCTGCCGCGGCCCTGATCGAGAATGTCACCACCAATCGCGCGATCGAACTGCGCGCCGACAAGCTGCCCAGCGCATCGGTGATCAGCAACCTGACGGCCGGCGCGAAGCTCACCGTGCTCAGCCTCGAGGGCGGCTGGGCGCTGGTCGAGGCCGGACGGCAGCAGGGTTGGGTTCGGGCCGGCGCGCTGCAGATGCCGGCCGGCACCTCGGGGGCGGCGGGCATGGCCAGCGGCCGTTCGGCGCCGGGCGGTCCGGCGGTGGCGCTGACCATCCGCTCGCTGGGCGGGCCCGGGTCCCGGCACGCCCTGCTGATCGCCGTGGGCCGCTACGCCGACCAGGAGGGCTCCGCCTTGCCCGGCGCAGCCGCCGACCGGGAAACGGCCCTGCAGATCGCGCAGACGATGCAGGTCGCCGCGCGCAGCACCCGGGTGCTGGCCGACGACCAGGCCACGATCGACGCGGTTCGCAAGGCCTTCTTCGAGCTGGCCGGGCGCGCGCGCGAGGGCGACCGGGTGTTCATCCATCTGGCTGCCCAGGGCAGCCAGCAGGCCGACGCCAGCGGCGCGTGCGCGGCCGGGCTGCTGATGCACGAGGGTGGCCGCGGCGGTTTTCTCAGCCACGCTGACCTCGCCCAGATGCTGCAGCCGCTGCTCAGGCGCACCGACAAGCTGCTCCTGGTGATCGATGCCGGTGGCGCCGCCGCCGGCGCGCCGGTGGCCGGCTGGACCAATGTCAACGACGAGGGCGCGCTGCGCAGCCGTCACCGGGCGGTGGGCGCGCCCTGCCCGCCCGGCGCCCGCCCGGCAGCGCTGGCCGACGAGCTCGCGCGGGGCGGCCCGCTGTCGGGCGAGACCATCATCCTGGCGCCGCTCGCCGGCGATCCCGCGCTGGAAGACGAGGCCAAGGGCGGGCTGCTGACGCAGTTCACCCGGGACTGCCTGCTGCGCGACGCGCGCGAGGCCGCCACCAGCGGCGGCGCCGACACCGTGCGGCAGTGCGTCCAGGCCAAGCTGAACGCCCGGATGAACGGCGATCCGGTGCTGCGCCCCCCACGGATCGGCCTCACCGGCAACCCGGGCGCGGCGCTGATGCCGCCGGTGCGCAGCGGCCCCTGAACGCCACCGGATTCAGGCCGGCGAGGGCGAACGCAGCCGCACGCAGGCGCCGAAGGGCACGGCGGACTCCGGCGCCCCCGTGGCCGTGAGCAGCCACACCACCGGCACCGGCGGCGGCGCGGCCGGAAAGCGGCCGATGCCGTCGGTCGCGTAAAGCACCACCGGCGCGGAATCGAGCGCCGCCACCCACTCGAAGACCGGCTCGAAGCAGGTGCCGCCGCGGCCGCGCAGCGCGATCCGCTCGGGCAGCGCGGCGGCGTCGAACGCATCGAACTCGGTCACCGCCTGCACCCGCGCATCGGCCTGCAGCACGCTGAGCCGGCAGGGAAAGGTCTCGCGGAAGGCGCGCAGCTCGGCGAGGATCGCGGCCAGATCCTCGCGGCCCATCGAGCCGGAGGTGTCGATCGCGAACACGATGTGGCCGGGCGCCTGCACGCCCAGGGAGGGCAGGAACAGCCCGCGATGCAGGTGCTTTCGCGACCACGGCCAGGCGCTCCAGTCGTTGCGGATGCGCTCGTGCAGCCAGCGCTGCAGCAGCGCCCGCCAGTCGATCACCGACACGGCAGCGGCTTCGCACTCGAGCTGGAACGGGTCGCCGGCCGCGCCGGGCAACGCCGCCTGCGCCTCGGCGCGCAGCGCCGCCCGCAGCTGGGCGAGCTGCTCCCGGTCGGGCGCATCGGCGTCGCGCAGCGCCACCACGCGCGGATCGTCCGCGGCCATGAGGTCGGGGCCCACCGCGACCAGCACGCCCACCGCATCGGCTGCCTCGTCGCCAGCCGCGCGGCCTGCGCGGGGCTGCGCCGGCCGCCGGCGGCCGCGGCCGCCCGGACCGCCGCCCGCCATGAGCCGCGCATAGATCGCCTCGGCGCTCATGCCGGCGAACTCGCGGGCGACCGCGCCGCCCTCGGGCAGACGAAAGCCCTGGTCGAGCAGCATGCCGTTGATCGCGACATCGCAGGCCAGGTTCCAGGGCTCGGGCGCGCGGCCGTCGCGGCGGCCGCCATGATCGAGCAGCGCGTGCAGCACCTCGTGGGCGATCACGCCGCGCAGCTCGGCGTCGGACAGCCGTTCGGTCCAGTCGGGGTTGTAGAAGATGTGATAGCCGTCGGTGGCCATGGTGTCGCACCAGCTGCTCGCGCCGGCGTCGCGAAACGGCAGCCGCAGCAGCGCCGAGGCGAGGAAGGGCTGGCGCAGGGCCAGGCGGATGCGCGCGCGCAGCAGCCGCTGCCCGAGCTCAGCGCGCGATGAGATGGCCGTGCTCCTTCAGGAAGGCCTTGTAGCCGGGTTGCCGGGCAAAGCCCGGTCCGGCGCGCAGCATGTCGCGGGCCAGCACCACCCCGAACTCGGGCGGGATGCGCGCCAGCAGCGCGGCCGCGGCGGCGGCGACGCCGTCGCGGCCGGCGTTGAGCGCCAGCCAGGAGGTGAGCAGGTAGATGCCGTCGAGCTTGTCGGGCAGCGCTGCCGTGGCGGGATCGGCCACGATGCGCAGGATGTCGCGCTCGCTGAGCGAGCGCCGGATGAAGCCATTGAACTCCACCGCCGCCGCCTCGCCGATGATGCCCGGAACCAGGTCGGCCCAGGCCCGGGGCGCGCCGAAGGCGCGGATGACATCCGAGAGCATCTCCCAGGAGCGCGGCGTGGGATAGGCGGGCGAGTCGCCGGGCGCCTGCGCCAGCAGCGCCGGCCGCACCGCGATGAACGACACCACCCGCGGATCGAGGCCGCGACCGATCGCCCACTCGCGCCAGTCGTCGACATCGGGATCGAGCTGCAGGTGGATGAACCGGTTGGCCAGCGCCGACGACATGCGGAAGGTGACCGCGCGATCCTGCTGCCGGTTGCCGGCCGCGACGATCCACCAGCCCTCGGGCAGCTGGTACTCGCCAATGCGGCGATCGAGCACCAGCTGGTAGAGGCTTGCCTGCACCAGCGGTGGCGCGGCGTTGATCTCGTCCAGGAACAGCAGGCCCGGCGGCTGCCCGGCAGCCGGCAGGAAGGCCGGCGGACACCACACCGCCTGACCGTTGCTGATGGCCGGAATGCCGCGCAGGTCGGTGGGATCGAGCAGCGAGGCGCGCAGGTCGATCACCGACAGGTCGGCCGCGGCGGCGATGTCGCGCACGATCGAGCTCTTGCCCACGCCAGGCGCGCCCCACACGAAGGCGGGCCAGCGCTGGCGCAGGAGGGTGGTCAGCACTTGCCGCAGGCGGGTGGGCTTCATGGCGCGGGTGGCCTCGGGTCGGATGGCGGACGGGTCCGGCTCGCGCTCATGACGCGTCGAGCGCGAGCGTCAGCCAGTCGGCCGCGTCCGCGGGCGCGCACCAGCCGAAGCGGGCGAGCAGCGCGCGCGCCAGCAGCGGCCCGGCGCGGATGGTGAAGCTGCGCTCCAGGCCCCAGGCGCGGCGCAGCAGGGCGTCGGGGCTGAGCAGCGCGCGCGCGCTTGCCCCGGGTTCGGTGTAATCGAGCGGCGGCACCAGCAGCCGCAGGCCATGGCCCTCGAGATGCAGCCAGTGGCCGGCAAGCGCCGCGGCGTGGATCTCGAGGGCGAGATCGGCGCCCGCCCGCACCGCCAGGCGCGAGCCACGGCCGCGCAGCGCGGTGGCCTGACCCAGCGCCCGCCAGCGCGCGCCGGCCGGGGCCTGCGGATCGGGCGCGAGCAGGCCCAGGGCGAGCCGCGCATCGGCCGATGGCACGCCCGCCGCCGGCAGGTCGGTGAGGGCGAGCCCGGCCAGCCCGGGCAGCAGCAGCTCGAGCAGCCACTCCGGGTCATCCGGCACCCGCGCCCGCGGCGCATGGCGGCCCAGGCGGGCGAGCACCGGCGCCGCTTCGCGCTGCCGCTCGGGCGGCAGCAGCTCCTCGCAGTCGAGCGCCTCCGGCCAGGGCTCGTCGACGTAGGCCAGCGCCTGACGGTTGAGCACGAAACAGCCCGCGGCCGATGATTCGCAGCCCCGCAGGCGGAAGGGCGCCTCGGCCCGATCGACCACCAGGCAGGCCAGCTCGACATCGACGGCGTCGCGCGCGAACGGACGCCGCGCGCCCGGCACGCCGGCGCCGACCTCGCGCTGCAGCGCCCGCGCGGTGGGCGAGCGCTCCACGCCGGCCAGCAGGGCCGCGCAGGCATCGGCGAGCGTCGTGTCACCGCGCTGACGGGCGAATCGCGCCGCCAGACCGAAGGCCGGCAAGGGCAGGGCGACGCTGCCGGCCATCAGCATGGGCGTCTTGCGCGTGGATGGGCGCCAGCGGCGCGGACAGGTCCGGGGTTGATCGACACCAGAGGGACTCGCGGTTCGGGCGGCGCCAGAGCTGCCGAGTTTACAACCGCGCGCCCCCGGCGCAGACGGCACGCCCGCGTCGATCCGTCATCGTCCGATTGAGGATTGACTCGGCCGCGAGAGGGGCGATAGCGTGATCGGGCGAAGGCTGCGTGACACTGCGCCATGCCGGCGTCGTTCAGCCCGCCCTCTCCCTCAGCACCCCTTCCCGAGCATGCTCCCGTGGCCACCACCGACGACACCCGACTCGCCGCGAGCGCCCTCGCGCGCCGCCTGAAGGCCAACCGGCTCAGCCGCCGCGACACCCTGTGGCTGTTCGCCGCCGCCTCGGGCGCGGCGGCGCTTCAGGGCTGCTCCACCTCGCCGGTCACCGGCGAACGCATTCTGGTGGGCCTGACCGAATCGCAGGAGCGCTCCGTGGATGCGCAGCAGGCGCCCCACCAGTTCTCGCGCGACCTCGGCGCGGTGCAGATCCCGGCGGTCAACGCCTATGTGACCGACGTGGGCAAGCGGCTGCAGACCGGCGTGCACCGCCGCGACATGCCCTACAGCTACCGCGTGCTCAACGCCAACTATGTCAACGCCTACACCTTTCCGGCCGGCGCCATGGGGGTCACCCGCGGCATCATGGTCGACATGCAGACCGAGGCGGAGCTGGCCGCGCTGCTCGGGCACGAGCTCGGTCATGTGAACGCCCGCCACGCGGCGCAGCGCCAGGGTCAGGCCATGGCTGCGCAGGTGGCGGTGGTCACCCTGGGCGCGGCCACCAGCGACTCGCGCTGGTCACCGCTGATCAGCATGGGCGCGCAGATCGGCGCCAGCGCGCTGCTGTCGAGCTACTCGCGCGACAACGAGCGCGAGGCGGACGCCCTGGGCCAGCGCTACATGGTGCAGGCCGGCTACCCGGCCACCGGCATGGTGCAGCTGCATCAGCTGCTGGTCGACGGGCACACCCGCCAGCCCAGCGTGCTCGAGACCATGTTCGCCTCGCATCCCATGGGCACCGAGCGCCGCGACACGGCGCGCCGGCTCGCCGAGACCGCCTACGCGCAGAGTCGCGGCGCGCCCGACGGGCGCGAGCGCTTCATGGACAGCACCGCGGCGCTGCGCCAGCTCAAGCCCACCATCGAGGCCTGCAAGCAGGGCGAGACCGCGCTGGCCGCCAGGTCGCTGACCGAGGCGCAGCGCCAGTTCGGCGAAGCGCTGCGCCTGAGCCCGCGCGACTATCCCGCGCTGCTGCGCATGGGCCAGACGCTGCAGGCCCAGGGCCGTCTGGCCGAAGCCCGCCGCCATGTCGACGCCGCCCGCGAGGCCTACCCGCAGGAGGCCCAGGCGGTCCGACTGAACGCCTCGCTCAAGCTCGGTCTGCGCGATCCGGCATCGGCGCTGCAGGATCTCGAGAGCTTCGAACGCCTGCTGCCTGGCGACCCATCAATCGGCTTCCTGAAGGGCGTCTCGCTTGAGGGCATGGGCCGGCGCGACGCGGCCGCGCGCGAGTTCCAGCGCTTCCTTGCGGCCTCGCCCCAGGGCGATGCGGCGGGGTACTCGGCGTCGCGCCTGAAGGCATGGGGTTATCTGAAGTGATGCCACGGGAGCCGGCTCAGCGCCGGTTCGCCAGCGCCTCCCGCGCCAGCAGTTCACCTCGCCAGCCGCTCGCCAGCCAGGCAAGCAGCACCAGCCCCAGCAGGAGCAGGCTCAACGCGCTGGCCAGATAACCGATCACGGGGATGATCGCGCCGGCGATCAGCAGGCCGAGCGGCAGGGTGTAGATGGCCAGCATGCGCACGCCCATGATCCGGCCGCGAAAGCGATCCTCGGAGGTGCGCAGCAGCAGGATGGCCAGCGAGAGCATGCTCAGGCTCTGCGCAACCCCTGCCGCCACCAGCAGCGCCAGCGCCAGGCCCAGGCTGGTGGTCACCGCAAAGCCCACCAGGCACAGATACCAGGCCACGCAGGCGCCCACCATCATTCGTCCGGCCCGCACCCTGGGCCCGAACACGCTGATCAGCACCGACCCGATCAATGCGCCCGCCGCGAAGCTGGCCACCATCCAGCCCAGGCCCTGCTGGTCGAGATGGAAGACATCGCGCGCGATGTAGGGCATGAGTCCGCCGGTGAAGGGAAAGGCGGTGAGGTTCACCAGCGCGGCCAGCGTCATGGCCGCGAGCAGGCGGGGCGTGCGCCAGACATAGGCCAGCCCCTCGCGCAGATCCCGCCACGGCGAGGGCCGTTCGGCGCGCGCCGCGCCCCGACCACCGCCCTCCACCATCAGGGTGAGCACCACGCCGAGCGCATAGAGGGCGATGATGAAGCCGTAGGCGGTGGCCATGCCGAAGGAGGCCATGAACCCGGCGCCGGCCAGCGCGCCGCCCACCTTCGCCGAGTCCATGGTGGTGCGGGAGATGCCCATCGCCGCCACCAGTTCCTTCGGTGGCACGGTGGCGCCCACCAGCGCGCTGCGCATGCCGATGTCGGTGGGTCGGATCAACCCGCACAGCGCCGCCACGATCAGCACCGCGGTGGGCGTGAGCTGCCCCAGCAGCGCCAGCGCGAAGATCACCGCCGCGAACAGCGCGTACGACAGGCGCATGACCGCCAGCACATTGCGCAGGCCCAGGCGGTCGCCGAGCACGCCCAGCAGCGGCGACACCAGCGTGCCCACGAACTGCAGCGAGCCGAACACCGTGAGCAGCACCACGGAGCGGGTCTCCACCAGCACATACCAGCCCAGGATGAGGGTCTCCATCTCGAGGGCCCAGGCGGTGCAGAGGTCCGCCGGCCACTGGTAGCGGAAGCTGCGGATGCGAAACGGCGTGAGTGCGGCGATCATGGCCGCTTGCGGGTGCGTACCGGCCGGGCAAGCGCCACCGGCAGGATCAGCACGAGGTAGGTGCAGGCCGAGACCAGAAAGATGTCGTTGGCCCCCAGCGTGAGCGCCTGCTGCTCGATCACCCGCTCGAGCAGGCCCCGGGTCTGCTCGAGCGACATGCCGGCATCGCGCAGCGGCTCGAAGAAGGGATGGTCCAGTGACCATCCCGGCCGGCTGGCGCCTTCGACCAGATCCACGCGGTGGGTCTGGGTGCGGTTGTCCCAGGCGGTGGCGGCGATGGAGGTGCCGAAGGCACCGGCCGAGATGCGCACGAAGTTGCTCAGGCCCGCGGCGAGCGCGAACTGCGCCGGCGGGATCTCCGACAGCGAGATGGCGCTCATCGCGATGAAGAAGAGCGAGCCCGCGAGCCCCTGCAGCAGCATCGGGATGACGATGGTGAAGTAGTCGGCCTGGGTGGTGAACAGCGAGCGCAGCCAGAACGAGGCCGCGAAGGCGAAAAAGGAGATGATCGCCACGGTGCGCGCCAGCCCGCGATCGATGCCCCTGCCCGCCGAGGGCGAGAGCAGCACGGCGATCACGCCCACCGGCGCCAGCACCAGACCCGCCCAGGTGGCGGTGTAGCCCATGGCCTTCTGAAGCCACAGCGGCAGCAGCACCACATTGCCGGAAAAGAGCGCGAAGCCGCCGGCCAGCGCGATCACGCCGCAGGCGAAGTTGCGGTTGGCAAAGAGCCGCAGATCGACGATCGGATGACGATCGTGCAGCTCCCACACCACGAAGAACGCGAAGCCCACCACCGTGACCACCGCCAGCACGCGGATCTCGGCCGACGCGAACCAGTCCTCCTCGCGGCCGGTGTCGAGCAGGATCTGCAGCGCGCTCACCCAGACCACCAGCAGCACCAGGCCGACCCCATCCACCGGCAGGCGCCGCGGCGGATGGTCGCGGTGGCGGTAGATGCTCCAGGTCATGGCCGCGCAGAACAGACCGATCGGCACATTGATGTAGAAGATCCAGGGCCAGTGGACGTTGTCGGTGATGAAGCCGCCCAGCAGCGGCCCCACGATCGGCGCGAGCAGCACGGTCATCGACCAGATCGCCAGCGCCCGGCCGGCGTTCTCCGAGGGGTGGGTGCCGAGCAGCAGGGTCTGCGAGAGCGGCATCATCGGCCCGGCCACCAGGCCCTGCAGCACCCGGAAGGCGATCAGCCATTCCAGCGAGGGCGCCAGGCCGCACAGCCAGGAGGCCAGCGTGAACAGCAGCACGCTGGCCACGAACAGCCGGACCTGCCCGAAGCGCGCCGCCAGCCAGCCGGTGAGCGGCACCGCGATGGCATTGGCGATGCCGAAGCCGGTGATCAGCCGCGTGCCCTGATCGACGCTGGCGCCGAGGTCGCCCGAGATTGCCGGCAACGACACATTGGCGATCGACGCGTCGAGCACATTCATGAAGGTGGCCAGCGAGAGCACGAGCGTGCCCATCGCGCGCTGCCCGGCGGGCAGTGGCGGCGGCGGAGCGGGAATGGCGGGCGGCCGGGCGGCCGCGGCCGGCGCCGAGGCAGCGGCAGGCGCTGCGTCGGGCCTGGGGGCCGACGAAGACATCGCCCGATGGTATGTCGCGGATCGCCCGCGCGGCCGCGCGCCGGCAGCGGCCGGTTTCGGGAAGTGCGCGCCGGCGCGGCTGGCGGCTCAGCCTGCCGCGCCGGGCGGCGCAATCATTCCACCCGCACGCCCTTGTCGCGGATCAGCCTGCCCATGCGCGCCGACTCCGCCTGCACGCGCTGGCGGAACTCCGCCGGACTGCTCGCCAGCAGCGTGAAGCCGTCGACCGCCAGCCGACCGCCGACCTCGGGGGCGTCGAGGGTGCGCTTCACCACGCGGTGCAGCTGCTCGATGATCTCGCGCGGCGTGCCCGCCGGCGCCAGCAGGCCGATCCACGACTGGGCCTCGAAGCCCGGCAGGGTCTCGGCCACCGTGGGCACCTCGGGCAACTGCGGCACCCGGGCCGGCGCGGCGATGGCCAGCGCCTTCGCGGCACCGGACTTCACATGCTGGACCACCGCCGGCAGCGTGGCGATCACGAAGTCGATCTGGCCGCCGAGCACATCGGTGAGCATCGGTCCGCCGCCCTTGTAGGGCACATGCACCGTGTCGATCTGCGCGCGCTCCGACAGCAGCAGCGGATAGAGGTGGTTGGAGGTGCCCACGCCGCTCGAGCCGTAGGTGACCTTGCCGGGATTGGCCTTCGCGTAGGCGATGAAAGCCGGCAGGTCCTTCGCGGCCACGCGGTTGGCGGCCATCACCAGCATCGGCGCGCTGACCAGCTGGCTCACATACTCGAAGGACTCGAAGGTGTCGTACTTCAGGCCCTTGTAGAGATGCCCGTTGGTGGCATGGGAGTCGAACACCATCAGCAGGGTGTAGCCGTCGGGCCGCGCCCGCGCCACCTCGGCCGAGCCGATCGTGCCGCTCGCGCCGCCCTTGTTCTCGACCACCACGGGCTGGCCGAGCTCCTGCGACAGCCGCGGTGCAATTGCCCGCGCCACCAGGTCGACCGAGCCGCCCGGCGGAAACGGCACCACCAGCCGGATCGGCCTGTCGGGCCAGGCCTTCTGGGCCTGGACGGGCACCGGCAGCGCGCCTGCCAGCGCAATCAGGGCGAGGGCGCGAGCGACGCATCGGCGGATCATGGCGGGACTCCCTGGGTGTGTGCGTGACATGAAAGCGGTGCTGCGCGAGGCGGCGGGCCTCGTCTGCCGGCCTCGCGCGGCTCAGGCCGGCGCGTCAGGCGCATGCCTGGCGCGCTCCTGCAGCAAGCGGCCGATGCGCTCGTTCATGATCTCGGTGGTGCCGTCGGTGAAGCCCATCACCTTGGCTGCGGCGAGATGCCGGCCAAGGCCGTGCTCATCGAGCAGACCCTCCGCGCCCATCGCCTGGATGCAGGCGGCGATCGCCGGCAGGGTCTGCTCGCCGGCGAACTTCTTGGCCATGGCCGCGGCCTGCTGGGCGTCGAGTCCGCGGTCGATCAGGCTGGCCGCCCGATAGGTGAGCAGGCGCAGGGCCTCGAGGGTGGTGGCCACATCGGCCAGCGACCAGCGCAGGCCCTGGTGTCCGAGCAGCGGCTGGCCGAAGGCTTCCCGCCGCGCGCCGCGGGCAAGCGCCCGCGCGAGCGCGGTGTCGATCATGCCGGCGCACATCGCCGGGATGTGCGCGCGCGCCTTGTTGATCGAGGACATCGCGGCCTTGAAGGCCTGCCCGGGCGGATAGAGCATCAGGGCGTCAGGCACGAAGCAGTCCTGCAGCCGGTAGCCGCCGGTGCCGCTGGCGTGGATGCCGGCCACCGCCAGCGGCGGCTCGCGCCGGAAACCGGGCTGGTCGGCGGTCACGATGAAGCAGGCGATGCCCCGGTCACGGCTGCCGGGTTCGGTCTGCGCGAAGGTGAGGAAGACATCGGCCTGGGCGGCATTGACGATCCAGCGCTTGGCACCCTCGAGCACCCAGCCGCCGGGGGCCCGCCGCGCCATGGTGGCCGACGCGGCGAAGTCGCTGCCGCCGCCGGGCTCGGTCATGCCGGTGCAGCCGATCAGCTCACCGGCCAGCAGGGCCGGCACGAAGCGCGCCACCGCCTGCGCCGAGCCGTGATCGGCGATGCGCGAAGCGGCGTTGTGCTGGTTGACCAGCGAGAACGCGAAGCCGAAGTCGTGCCGACCGATCTCCTCGACCATGCGCAGCTTGGCGCCGAAGGGCAGGCCGAGCCCGCCGTGGGCCGCGGGCACCTCGACCGATGCCAGCCCCTGCGCGCAGGCTGCCTGGACCGCCTCGCGCGGGAACCGGCGCTGGTCTTCCCACTGACGGGCCTGCGGCGCGACCACGCTGCCGGCGAAGTCCGCGGCCCGCGCGATGAGGCTGCGGGCAGCGGGCGGGAGCGCGTCGTCGAATTCCTGGGTGGGATGCATCAGCCGATGCTCACGGCCGGGGATCCGGATGTCAACACGGCCCCGGTTCACGACCTGCGCGCCGACGCGCGCCTCAGGCGTCGGCCAGCCAGGCTTCGAATTCCTCGGGCAGGAGGGTCATGGCGCCCGTCTGTTCGGCGGCGAGCTGGATGTCGCGATCGGCGCTGACCACCGCCCGCGCGGTGGCGGGCTCGGCCACCTGAAGATGGCGCAGATAGGCCGCGATGCGCTCGTCTGCGCGGTTCATGCCGCTGCCGCCCGAGTAGTGCACCCGCAGGTTGGCCACGCGGGTGTGGTCGTTCATCTCGGTGCCGTCGAACCAGAGATGAATGCGCAGCGAGGGCGACGCGAGCGCCAGTCCGGTCAGATGCTCCTCCAGGGCGCGGCGGGCGCGCGCGCCGGGCTGGCCCTGCTCATGGTGCGGACCGAACCAGTGCGGCAGGCCGTGCAGCACATTGTGGCCATCGACCACCAGGGTGCAGGCCTCACCCTGATCGATCGCCGCCTGCAGTGAGAGCGCGGGCAGACCGGCCAGCCGCTGGCGCGCGCGCGTCCAGCCCTCGTGCATGCCGGCCCGGGCGTAGGCGGTGCTGCCGGCCTGACGAAGCAGGTCGTGGGCCTGCTGACGCTCGGCCGGGGTGAGCAGACCGAGACTGCCCATGGCCCCGAGCGAGCGGCGAAGCGCCGCCAGACCATCCAGGTCGGGGGTGTCGGCCAGTCGCTGCGCCAGACGCTGCAGCAGCGGATTGGCGGGCGGCGACGGCGCATGCTGATCGAGCAGGCGCTGGAGCTGCGCCGCGCGCGCGGCAAGGCGCTCGCGCAGCGTGGCCAGCTCGGGCAGCGGGCTCAGGCTCTCGGCCTGGGCCTGCTGGATGTCGGCCATGGCCCGCCGGCAACGGGCCAGCGCCTCGCGCAGCGCGCTGCGCAGTCCGTGGCGGCGGTCGATGCGCGCCTGCTCGGCGAGCAAGGCCTCGGCCTGCGCGATCAGATCATCACCCTCGGCGAGCGCGGCAGCATCGTCGGCCATCGCCTGCGCCGGGGCCAGCCAGCGCAGCAGGCGGCCATCGAGCCGAGCCTGGGTCTCGCGGGCCACCGCGGCTGCGAATGCGGTCTCCCGGTCCGCCAGGCGCGCCCGGGTCGCGGCCAGATCGGCAGCGAGGCGATCCCGTTCGGCGCTCATGCCGTCGAGGGCCGCGCGCAGACGGTCACGATCGGCGGCGGCCTCATCGCGCTCGCGCTCGAGCTGCCGGATGCGCTGACGGGCCTGGCGCAGGGCCATGACCTGCTCCCGATCGGCAGCCGGGCGAGCGCGCCGCGGGGCGCCCACGGTCGCCGCGGCCGCCGGATCGACCGGATCAGGCGGGGCGCCGGCCACGGCGACCGGGCCGGTGTCGGGCGACTGCCAGGTTCGGGTGTGCCGCAGGAAGGGCGCGAGCGCGTCGGCCAGCGCCGATCGCGCCGCGGTGGCGCGATCGGACGCCGGCCCTTCGGGCTCGGCCGGTGGGGCATCGAGCAGCTCGAAGCCGAGGCGCCGCGCTGCTTCACGCTCATCGAGCAGGAGACTGGCGGCCACGGGTTCGACGCCGTGCAGCGCCACGAGCGGCGGCAGGATGCGCCGCAGCGCCGCCTCGGAGAGCACGCTCAGCAGTTCGCCGGCCAGGCTCGCCGCGCGCAGCGCCTCATGCAGATCGGCAGGCAGTTCGGCCGCCTGGGCGAGTTCGCGCTGCAGGCTGGCCAGCAGCGCCATCGGCGCCACCCGGCCAGGCCGGAAGCCGCGGCGGGCCTGGGGTCGGGCCAGCGCCAGCGCCTGAAGCTGCGTCGCAGGCACCTGCGCCAGCACGGCCCGCCACTGGGCCAGCACGACGGGGGGCACGGGACGCGCGTCGATCTCCATGTCCGAATTCTGCGCGAAGCGACGCCCATCGGGTGAGACCGCGCCAGCCGACGGGTCATTCGGGATACGCTCGGCGCGCTCGGGCGCGGGGCATCCGCCGCGCGCCCTTCAGCCCTGTCAAGGAGCCCCCATGGCGCAGATCAATCCCGGCCGGTTCACCGCCGATCTCGGCGATCGCAAGGAAGTGGTGGTGTTCATCATCGGCATGCGCATCAACCGGCTGCTGCACTTCTGGCGCTGGATTCCGGTGTTCCTGGTCATGCCGAGGATGATCGTCGAACTGTGCCGCGACCCGTCGCTCGGCATGCTGTCGCGGCCCCGGACCTTCGTCTCGGGCCGGGTGGTGATGCTGGTGCAGTACTGGCGCTCGTTCGAGGAGCTCGAGCGCTTCGCGCGGGATCCGCAGCGCAGTCACCTTGGCGCCTGGCGCGACTTCAATCGCCGGATCCGCAACAACGGCTCGGTGGGCATCTTCCACGAGACCTATCGGGTGCCGGCCGCGGCCATCGAGACCGTCTACGGCAACATGCCGGTCTTCGGGCTGGCGGCGGCCAGCGCCTGCGTCCCGGTGCGCAAGGGCCGTCAGAGCGCGGCCGCGCGCCTGGGCGTGCGCCCGGACGGCGATGCGCCGGTGGATCCCTACTGAGGCGCGCGGCTCCGCGGACCGCACGCGCGGGGGTCGGGGGTCGGGGGTCGGGGGTCGGGCGCCCTGGCGACCGGCTCGGACGCCCCGGCGATCAGCCGCCCTCGGTCAGCGAGCCGGCGTACACCACATGCGCCGGGTCGGGCTTGCCCTCGGGGCCGGCCTGGCTGTAGTCGCCAAAGGGGCCGTCGCGCTCGGCCACCGCCGCGGCCACGCCCTGCTGCTCGGCGGTGCGGATCCAGGCCCGCGCCTCGGGCGTGTTTCTCAGCATGGCGTCCATCACCGAGCCGAGCAGCTGGGTGGACATCAGCCCCATGTTCTCGTAGGCCTGGTTGACCACCAGCTTCATGGCGGCCAGCTGCGACAGCGGAATGCTGGCGAGCTGGCGGGCGAGCTGGCGGGTTTCGGTCTGCAGCCGGTCAAACGGCACGGCCTTGTTGATCAGGCTGATCTCGGCGGCCTCCCTGCCCGAGAGCGCGCGCCCGGTGAGGGCGAGCTCCTTGGCGCGGGCCAGGCCCAGCCGGTGGACCCACATGCCGGCATGGTGGCACCCCCACATCCGCGAATACGGGGTGCCGATGCGGGCATCTTCCGAGGCGATGACGATGTCGGCGCACAGCGCGAGCTCGCTGCCGCCGCCCACGCACCAGCCGTGCACCTGCGCGATGACCGGCTTGGGCGAGCGCCACAGCGACATGAAGCGCGGCACCCAGCCGAGCTGGTTGTGCGTGACCATGACCATGTCCTTGCCGGCGTCCCAGGCGTTCTCGCTGGCGATGCGGTCATCCCACTGATGGAAGCCGCCCGAGAAGTTGAAGCCGGCGCAGAAGGAGCGGCCCGCACCCTGCAGCAGGATCACCTTGACCTGATCGTCGGCGACCGCGCGGCGGACCGCGTCGTCGAGCTCCTCGAGCATCGGCGGCACGATGGTGTTGAGCTGGCCGGGGCGGTCGAGGGTGATGACCGCGGTGGCGTCCTCGAGGCCGTAGTGGATGACCGAGTACATGCTGTCTCCTGGGGCGGTGTGGAAGGAAGACGGTGGCGTGACGGCTCGGCTGTCACCGCTCCTTTTCCGAAAATAACGGTGTTACAAACCGGAGGTCAATCGCCGGGTGCTCGGGCTGGAACGGGCGAGACCCGCGTCTGTGGCCCGGCGCGGCCGGGTGAGCGTGGGGCCGGGTCAGCCGCTCGACGCCGCCGGCGGCGAACCCGCGTAGACCGCGGCCAGCGCGGCCGCCTCGGCACGAACCCGGTCGCGCAGTTCAGGCGGGCCGAGCACCTCGCAGTCGCGTCCCTGGCGCAAGACCTCGCCCATGAGCTCCCGCGGGTCGTGGTAGGGCACCTCGAGCTCCAGTTCGCCGGAATCGAGCAGGCGGGACCGTTGCTGCGGATGCCAGGTTTCGGCCTGCACCCAGCGGGAGCGCCAGGCGGAAAAGCGCAGCCGCGCCCAGCGCAGGCTGGCGCTGGGATGCGAGAAGATGCCGTAGCCGGCATCGAAGCGCTCGGCGAGCTGCCCGGCCGGCACCTCGAGGGCGGGATCGGGCAGCGCGACTGCCGCCTGCAAGGCATCGACCGCGAAGCTGCGCAGGTCCTGCCTGAGGTGGCACCAGGCATCGAGGTACCAGTTGTCGCGGTAGTACACCAGCCGCTGCGGCGAGAGCTCGCGGGTGCTGGTCTGATCGGTGTTGCGGTTGTGGTGGGTGACCCTCAGGCGGCGCCGCGCCAGCGTGGCGCTGGCCGCCACCTCGAAGAAGGCCAGGCGCTGCAGCCGACGGGCCACGGGCACCAGACGCACCCGGTCCATGGTGACCCCCGGCTGCCAGCCGCCCTTGCCCAGCAGCGCGTGCAGCCGGCGCTCCAGGGGCTCGACATGGCGGGCGAGCAGCCCGGGTTCGATGCTGCGCAGCAGCTGCTGCATGGCCAGCAGCGCGTGGATCTCGCTGGGGTTGAACCAGAGGCTGGGCAGGGCATAGTCCGGAGCGCCAACGGCATCGAGGCGATAACCGCCGCGCTCGCGGTCGAAGACGATCGGTGCGTGAAGACGGTCCCGGAGATAGGCGATGTCGCGCAGCAGCGTGGCGCGGGACACGCCCAGCGCCGTCATCAGGCCGGTCAGCGGGACGCAGCCGCGATCCTTCAGGAGGCGGTCTATCCGATAGAAGCGTTCGGTGCGATCCATGGGCGCGGTCGGTGGAAAGACGCCGCAGGATGCCCGCCGCCGGTCTCAGGGGATGAGCCTGGCGCGGCGAGGCTCCCCGTTCGGACTGCGATCAGCCGGCGGCATGGGCCGAGATCGCCGGCCCCGCTCGGCGCGCGCTCAGCCGCGGCGCGCCGCCCAGAAGGTGCAGCCCTGTTCGCCGTAGCGCTCGGTGTGGGTCGTGCCTCGGGGCACCTCGAAGATGTCGCCGGGCAGCAGCCGACGGGTGTCCTGGCCCAGGGTCAGCCAGAACTCGCCGGCCACCACCAGACCGCGGGCATCGAAGGGATGCTCGTGAGGCTGGGTCTGGAAGCCCGGCGCCCATTCGCGCACCAGCACGGTCTCGTAGCCCAGGCGCGCGGCCTGCTCGGTGTACTGCTCAAGGGTCGGCAAGGTCATGGCAAGGGCTCCTGGGCGCCTCAAAAGCCAAGATGGTGCCACGCGGCGCCGATCGGCGCCGACGGCGCCCGGGGCAGATCGGACGGGGCATGCAGCCGAAAGCGCTGCCCGCCAGTCCTCGGCTCCCGGACGGATTGTCCCACCCGCCCTGAGCCGGGATCATGACGGCAGCCCCGTTGGCGTCCCTCGGCATTCACCTGCTCGATGTCGCCCTGTACGATGCCGAGGCGATTGCCCGCCAGGCCACCTGGTGCTTGGAGCCGCGCGATCAGCGCAAGCCCGGCGTCCGGCTGGGCGACGGGCTCGAGCGCCCTCGGGCGGAACTGCCCAAGGCACGGCGGCTGCCGCCCGGACCGGGGCCGAACGCGCTGGATCGCCCGCTGAGCGCCTGGATCGACTTCTTCACCCACTGGCAAGACGAGGCACGCATGGCCGAACTCAAGGAACCCGCGGTCCGGCGCTGGGCCGATCGCCTGCTCGGCGCACAGAGCCGGTCGGCCGTGATCACCGGCTGAACGCGCTGCCCGCACGCGAGCCATGCGCTCACACTTCCTGCTCGACCCCGGCATCACCTTCCTGAACCACGGCTCCTTCGGCGCCTGCCCGCGCCCGGTGTTCGAGGCGCTGCAGCACTGGCAGCGGGAGATGGAGCGCAATCCGGTGGACTTCCTGGGCCGTCGCTCCGCCGGCCTGCTGGCCCAGGCCCGGGCCGCGCTCGCCAGCCACCTCGGCGCGCAGGCCGCCCACCTGATCTTCGTGCCCAATGCCACCACGGGGGTCAATGTGGTCGCGCGCTCCCTGGCGCTGGCCCCCGGCGACGAAGTCCTGGCCACCCGCCACGAGTACGGCGCCTGCCTGGCCACCTGGCAACGGGAGTGCGACCGGGCAGGGGCGAGGCTCACCCGGGTGGACATTCCCCTGCCCTTCGAGCGCGAGTCCTTCGTGCCTCGCCTGATGGCGTGCGTGGGCCCGCGCACGCGCCTCATCTTCGCCAGTCACCTCGCCTCCACCACCGCGCTCGTCTTCCCGGTGGAGGCGCTGTGCGCGCAGGCGCGCGAACGGGGCGTGCTTACCCTGATCGACGGCGCCCACGCCCCTGGCCAGCTGCCGCTGGACATCGACGCCCTGGGCGCCGACTTCTACACCGGCAATGCCCACAAGTGGCTGTGCGCGCCGAAAGGGTCGGCCTTCCTTCACGCCCGTCCCGAGCACCATCCCCACCTGCACGCCACGGTCACCAGCTGGGGCTATGTCGCCGGCAGCGGCGGACACACCGGCTTCGACGCCTACACCG
>JAGWVN010000172.1 GCA_018970865.1 Betaproteobacteria bacterium | reverse complement strand
TCGTCCAGCCAGGCCACCGACCTGAACCTGCCCTACATCACCGCCGACGCCTCCGGGCCGAAGCACCTGAACATGAAGCTCACCCGCGCCAAGCTCGAGGCGCTGGTCGATGACCTGATCGCGCGCACCGTCGAGCCCTGCCGCCTGGCCATGAAGGATGCTGGCGTGAAGGCCTCCGACATCGACGATGTCATCCTGGTGGGCGGCATGACCCGCATGCCCAAGGTGCAGGACGCGGTCAAGGAGTTCTTCGGCAAGGAGCCGCGCAAGGATGTCAACCCCGACGAGGCCGTGGCGGTGGGCGCGGCGGTCCAGGGTTCGGTGCTCTCCGGCGACCGCAAGGATGTGCTGCTGCTCGATGTCACCCCGCTCTCGCTGGGCATCGAGACGCTTGGCGGGGTCATGACCGCGATGATCAAGCGCAACACCACCATCCCCACCAAGCACTCGCAGGTGTTCTCCACCGCCGAGGACAACCAGCCGGCGGTGACCATCAAGGTCTTCCAGGGCGAGCGCGAACTCGCCGCGGGCAACAAGCTGCTCGGCGAGTTCAACCTCGAGGGCATTCCGCCCTCGCCGCGCGGCATGCCGCAGATCGAGGTCGCCTTCGACATCGACGCCAACGGCATCCTGCATGTGTCGGCCCGCGACAAGGCCAGCGGCAAGGAGAACAAGATCACCATCAAGGCGAACTCGGGGCTGTCCGAGGCCGAGATCCAGAAGATGGTGAAGGACGCCGAGGTCAACGCCGCCGAGGACCACAAGCGGGTGGAGCTGGCCAACGCCCGCAACCAGGCCGAGGCCATGGCCCACTCGGTGAAGAAGTCGCTCACCGAGTATGGCGAGCAGATCGGTGCCGAGGACAAGGGCCGCATCGACGACGCGATCAAGGCGCTCGAGGAGTCGATCAAGGGCGAGGACAAGGCCGAGATCGAGTCGCGCACCGCCGCGCTGGCCACCGCCGCGCAGAAGATCGGCGAGCTCATGGCGGCGAAGATGCAGGCCGAGCAGGGCGCGGCCGGCGCAGCCGGCGCGGCCGGGGGGCCCGGCGCCGCGGCGGGCGGGCCCGAGGCGCGCAAGCCGGCCGATGACGATGTGGTCGACGCCGACTTCAAGGAAGTCAAGCGCGGCTGAGTCTCACGGCCACCGGACAGCGGACCGCTGACCACCGCCGTGGTCAGCGGTCCTTGTCGCTTCAGGCGCATGAGGGTCGGCTGATGCCGATCCAGGACGGTTCGCCCCGACGGGGCACGGGAAAAACGAATGGCCAAGCGTGATTACTACGAGGTGCTGGGGGTTCCGAAGAACGCGAGCGAGGACGAGCTGAAGAAGTCCTATCGCAAGCTCGCGATGAAGCACCACCCTGACCGCAATCCCGACGACAAGAGCGCCGAGGAGAAGTTCAAGGAGGTCAAGGAGGCCTACGAGGTGCTCTCCGACGCCCGCAAGCGCGAGGCCTACGACCGCTTCGGCCATGCCGGGGTCGACCCCTCGGCCGGCGGCGGCGGCGGGCCGGGCGGTCAGGGCGGATTTGCCGATGTGTTCGGCGACATCTTCGGCGACATCTTCGGCCAGGGCCGCGGCCGGGGTGGCGGCGGCGGCGGCGCCAATGTCTATCGCGGCGCCGACCTGCGCTATGGCATGGAGATCACGCTCGAGCAGGCGGCGGCCGGCTTTGCGTCCGAGATCCGGGTGCCGAGCTGGGAGTCCTGCGAGGTCTGCGCCGGCAGCGGCGCCAAGCCGGGCACCAAGCCCAAGATCTGCGGCACCTGCAACGGCCAGGGCACGGTGCGCATGCAGCAGGGCTTCTTCTCCATCCAGCAGACCTGTCCCACCTGCCACGGCCGGGGCAAGGTGATCGCCGATCCCTGCACGGCCTGCGATGGCGCCGGCCGCCTGAAGAAGTCGCGCACCCTGGAAGTGAAGATCCCCGCCGGCATCGATGACGGCATGCGCATCCGCCTGTCGGGCAACGGCGAGCCCGGCGTCAACGGCGGGCCGCCCGGCGACCTGTATGTCGAGATCAAGGTCAAGGAGCACCCGGTCTTCCAGCGCGAGGGCGACGACCTGCACTGCGAGATCCCGATCTCCTTCGTGACCGCGGCGCTCGGCGGCAAGATCCAGGTGCCCACGCTGCATGGCCGTGCCGAGATCGAGCTGCCGGAAGGCACCCAGTCGGGCAAGACCTTCCGGCTGCGCGGCAAGGGCATCAAGGGTTACCACTCCAGCTATCCCGGCGACCTCTACGCCCATGTCTCGCTCGAGACCCCGGTGCGGCTGAACGACCGGCAGAAGAAGCTGCTGCGCGAGTTCGAGACCACGCTCCAGGATCCCAAGCACAGCCCGCAGTCCAAGGGCTGGATGGACAAGGTCAAGGACTTCTTCCAGTAGCGCCGGCATGAAGCTCACCTTCGCCGGCGCGGCCGGCACGGTCACCGGCTCGCGCTACCTGCTGCAGGGCGGCGGCCGCACCGTGCTGATCGACTGCGGCCTGTTCCAGGGCTACAAGCAGCTGCGCCTGCGCAACCGCCTGCCGCTGCCGGTGGCCCCGCGCCGCATCGACGCGGTGGTCGTGAGCCATGCCCATCTCGACCACAGCGGCTGGCTGCCGGCGCTGGTGCGCGACGGCTATCGCGGCCCGATCTACGCCTCGCCGGCCACCCGCGATCTTTGCGAGATCCTGCTCAAGGACAGCGCCCACCTCCAGGAGGAAGAGGCGCGGTACGCCAACCGTCACGGCTTCAGCCGTCACGCGCCGGCCGAGCCGCTCTACACCGTCGATGACGCGCTCAAGGCGATCGCGCGCTTTCGCGAGCTGCCCTTCGGCGCGCCCCTCGATCTTGGCGAGGGGCTGCATGTCAGCCTGGAGCCGGCCGGCCATCTGCTCGGCGCCGCGTCGGTGCGGCTGCGCCGCGGCGAGCGCTCGCTGCTGCACTCCGGCGACCTGGGCCGCCCCAACGACCCGATCATGCGAGCGCCGGCCCGCTTCGAGGGCGCCGACTGGCTGCTGCTCGAATCCACCTACGGCAACCGCACCCATCCCGTCGACACAGCCGAGGCCACGCTCGCGCGCATCATCCGCGAGACCGCGGCGGCGGGCGGCACCGTACTGATCCCCTCGTTCGCGGTCGGTCGCGCCCAGACCGTCATGCTGGCGCTGTCGCGCCTGAAGGCCCGCGGCGAAATCCCCGACCTGCCGGTTTTCCTCGACTCGCCCATGGCGATCGATGCCACCGCGCTCTATCGCCGTTACCGCACGCTGCATCGCCTGAGCGTGGCCGAGTGCCGGGCCATGTGCTCGGTGGCCCGGCTGGTGAACACCCCCGACCAGTCGCGCGCGCTGGCCGGCCTGAGCATGCCCTCGGTGATCATTGCCGCCAGCGGCATGGCCACCGGCGGCCGGGTGCTGCACCACCTGAAGTCGCTCGCCCCCGATGCCCGCAACCGCATCGTCTTCGTCGGCTACCAGGCCGGCGGCACCCGGGGGGCGCATCTCGTGGCCGGCGCCCGCGAGGTGCGCATCCACGGCGAGTGGCATCCGGTGCGCGCCCGGGTCGAGAACATCGACGCCTGGTCGGCGCATGCCGATGCCGACGAGCTGCTGGCCTGGCTGGGCACCGCGCGGCGGGCGCCGCGACAGGTCTATCTCGTGCATGGCGAGCCGGATGCCACCGACACCCTGCGCCAGCGCATCGAGGAGCGCCTGGGCTGGCCGGTGGCCGTGCCCGAGCACCTCGCCGCGGTCGAGCTCGATCTCTGAGCGGCCTGGCCTGAGGCGCGCGGCGCGCCGGTCCGGTCCGACACCCGCGGCGCGCTGATCCGCTCCGGCGCGCTGCCGCAGCGACGCGGCCCGCGCCTCGGGTAGAGTCGGGGTGATGCAGGCGATCCATTTCCGTCGGCCGCCGGGCCGGCCCAAGGGCGCGGTGATCGACCCCGCGGCGCGCGAACAGATCCAGACCATGCTGGGCGGCGAGACGCCGCAGCGTGACCGCCTGATCGAGTACCTGCACCGGCTCCAGGACACCCAGGGCTGCCTGCCGGCACCGCTGCTGCTGGCGCTGGCCGAGGCGCTGCGTCTGGCGCCTGCCGAGGTCCATGAGGTGGCGAGCTTCTATCACCACTTCGATGTGCTCGCCGAGGGCGAGGCGCCGCCCCCCTCGCTCACGGTCCGGGTCTGCGATTCGCTGTCCTGCCGTCTCGCCGGAGCTGCGGCGCTGGCCGAGGAGCTGGCCGCCACGCTCGGGCCCGCGGTGCGCCTTCAGCGGGTGCCCTGTGTGGGCCGCTGTGATGCCGCGCCGGCGGCCGTGGTCGGCCAGCATCCGGTGGCACCGGCCAGTGCGCCGGCCGTGCTGGCGCAGACCGGTCGGGCACTGGCCGACCCTGCCGGCGGGCGCTGCCCCCTGCCGGCCGCACCGGGCTATCGCGAGGCACTCGCGCAGGGCCGCTACCAGCCACTGGTGGCGCTGCACTCGGGCGAGCTCAGTCCTGCCGCCGTCTTCGCCCGCCTCACCGAGGCCGGCCTGCGCGGCCTGGGCGGCGCGGGCTTTCCCACCGGGCGCAAGTGGCAGATCGTGGCCGGCCAGCCCGGGCCGCGGTTGCTGGTGGTCAACGCCGACGAGGGCGAGCCGGGTACCTTCAAGGACCGGCTTTTCCTGGAGACCGACCCCCATGCGCTGATCGCCGGGATGCTGATCGCGGCCCGCGCGGTGCAGGCGCAGGCCTGCTACCTGTACCTGCGCGACGAATACCCCGGTCTGCGCGCGCTGCTCGAGCGCGAGCTCGCGCTGCTGCGCGCCGACCCGCCGGTGCCCGCCGAGCACTTGCCCGAACTGCACCTGCGCCGCGGCGCCGGGGCCTACATCTGCGGCGAGGAGAGCGCGC
>JAGWVN010000171.1 GCA_018970865.1 Betaproteobacteria bacterium | reverse complement strand
ACGTTGTTGCTGAACTTGTTGATGTCGCGCACCACCTCGGCCAGCGTGCGCGGCGACACCCACTCCAGCCACGGCTGGCCGCGACCCGCGCCGCGCTCGGCGCGGGTATCGCCGAGGAAGATCCCGCCGGCCGACTCCCAGGCCGCCTTGAAGAATCCGTGGATGAAGCGCCGGTGGCTGAGCAGCGCGGTGAAGACGCCCTGCTCGCCGCAACCCGCCGAGTAGCTGCCGCTGATGCTGACCCGCGAGGCCGCGCCCTCGGCCGCGGGCGCGTCGCGAACCAGCAGGCCGGCCACTCCGTGGCGGCAGGGGCCGGACAGCAGGCGCACCTGGTTGTCGACGCGCAGATCGGCGAGCGGCGGATCGAAGCCGATCTCGGCGCGTTCACGGCCGGGCTGAACCACCAGCCGCGCCGACTTGAAGTTCATCAGCAGGGGATGCGGCAGCACGTTGTAGGGCTGCGAGGGATCGCCGTCGAAGGCGGCTGCGGTCTCGTCGATGGGGGCGTAGAGACTGTCGTCGATCACCAGGTCGCCGCGCAGCTCGCGCAGCCCTTCGGCCCGCATGCGGCTCACGAACTGGGCGAGGTCTTCGGCCACCAGCTTGGGATCGCCACCGCCGCGCAGCACCAGATCGCCCTGCAGGACATCGCCGCGCAACTGGCCCCGCAGGAAGGCGCCGGTTCGCCAGCGATACTCGGGGCCGAGCAGGGACAGCCCCGCGTAACTGGTGAGCAGCTTCATGGTGGACGCGGGGTTGAAGGCGCGCCCGCCGTTGTGCTCGAAGGCGGGGGTGCTCGAATCGAGCGGCCAGATCACCAGGCCGAGCTGCTCCGGGCCAAGGCCCGCGGCGCGCAGCCAGCCCGCCAGCGGTCCGGCCAGCGCGGCCAGCGGGGCGGGCGGACTTCGTTGCGCGGTGGGCGCAGCGGGCTGCGCGCGGGCAGAAGCGCCCACCACCCCGCAGGCGGCCAGCACCAGGGCCGACACCAGCCGGCGGCGCGGGCCGAGCGGAGAGCTGCCGGCATCGCGGCGGGCCAACTGGGCAGCGCTCGTGTGGGGGCCGGATTCGCGCGGGGTCATCCCGCCGATTCTATCGTCGCGACCCGCTATGCTCTGCCCCGCGCCGCAAGCCTGTGGCGCGTCCTCTGCGCGGGCTCGCGACGCCGCCGCGGGCCCGAGATTCCGGCGTGGGTTCGACACGCCATCCACCAGGAGACCCTCCATGAGACTGCAAGACCGCGTTGCCCTGATCACCGGTGGCGCCAACGGCATCGGCGCTGCCTGCGTGCGACGCTTCGCCCAGGAAGGCGCCCGGGTGATCTTCGCTGATCGCGATGCCGCGGGCGGCGCTGCCCTGGCCGCGGAGCTCGGACCGGCCGTGGCCTTCATCGCCGGCGATGTCACCCAGCCCGCGTTCGCGCAGACCTGCGTGCAGGCCGCCCTCGAGCGCTTCGGGCAGCTCGACATCCTGCTGAACAACGCCGGCATCACCCATGCCGCGGGTTTCCTCGACCTGACCGAGGCCGACTTCGACCGGGTGCTGTCGGTCAACCTGAAATCGTATTTCCTGTTCGGACAGGCGGCGGCCCGCGCCATGGTGGCCCGAGGCAAGGGCGGCGCGATCATCCACATGTCGAGCGTGAATGCCATTCTGGCGCTGCCTGATCAGGTGCCGTATGTGGTGTCCAAGGGCGCGGTCAACCAGCTCACCAAGGTGATGGCCATGGGCCTTGCGCAGCACGGCATCCGGGTGAACGCGATCGGCCCGGGCACCATCGCCACCGATCTCGCGCGCAAGGCGGTGATGGGCTCGCCGGAAGCCCGCCATCGCCTGCTCTCGCGCACGCCGATGGGCCGGCTCGGCGAACCCGACGAGGTGGCTCGGGTGGCGGTGTTCCTGGCGAGCGAAGACGCCTCTTACATGACCGGCCAGACCGTGTACCCGGATGGTGGGCGCCTGGCCCTGAACTACACCGTGCCGGTGGCAGACGCCGACTGAACGCGCCCTGATGGTGCGCATCGCCCGGAGTCTGGGCGTCACGCACCATCAATGAGCATTTCATCCCCGCTCAGGGCCTGGGCCGCCCCTCGCCGCGGCCCCGTCCGACGCGCGATCGCCCCCGGGCGAATCGCGCCCACCGCCAAAACGGACCGCTTGCCCGCATTCGGGCATATTTTGTGCGTTCTCAGTGCATCTTTTTCAAGGAAGCCTCGATGGACGCACTGAAAAGCGGCACCGACACCCTCTTCATCCTGCTCGGGGCCATCCTCGTGCTGGCGATGCACGGGGGCTTCGCCTTCCTGGAGCTGGGCACCGTCCGCTACAAGAACCAGGTCAACGCCCTGGTGAAGATCCTCGTCGACTTTGCCGTGTCCACGCTGGCCTACTTCCTGGTGGGCTACCTGATCGCCTATGGCGTGCACTTCTTCGCCGGCGCCGAGTCGCTCGCCCAGCGCAACGGCTACGACCTGGTGAAGTTCTTCTTCCTGCTGACCTTCGCGGCGGCGATCCCGGCGATCGTCTCGGGCGGCATCGCCGAGCGCGCGCGCTTCGGTCCCCAGCTGGTGGCCACCGGCCTGATGGTGGGCCTGGTCTACCCGCTCTTCGAGGGCATCGCCTGGAACAACCGTTTCGGGGTGCAGGACGCGCTCACGGCCGCATTCGGCGCGTCCTTCCACGACTTCGCCGGATCGGTGGTGGTGCACGCGGTGGGCGGCTGGATCGGACTGATCGCGGTGCTGTTCCTCGGCCCGCGCCGCGGCCGCTACCAGAAGGACGGCCGGATCAGCGCCCACCCGCCCTCGAGCATCCCCTTTCTGGCGCTCGGCGCGTGGATCCTCACCGTGGGCTGGTTCGGCTTCAATGTGATGAGCGCGCAGGAGGTGGGCAAGATGAGCGGCCTGGTGGCCGTCAACTCGCTCATGGCGATGGTCGGCGGCACGCTCGCCGCCACGTTGGCCGGCCGCAATGACCCGGGCTTCGTGCACAACGGTCCCCTGGCGGGCCTGGTGGCGGTATGCGCCGGATCCGATGTCATGCATCCGCTGGGGGCGCTCGCCACCGGCGCGGTGGCCGGCGTGCTCTTCGTGCGGATGTTCACCCTCACCCAGAACCGGCTGCGCATCGACGATGTGCTCGGCGTGTGGCCCCTGCACGGTCTGTGCGGCGCGTGGGGCGGGATCGCCTGCGGGCTCTTCGGGCAGACCTGGCTGGGCGGCGTGGGCGGCGTGAGCCTGGGCGCGCAGCTCGCGGGCACGGCGCTGGGAATCGGCGTGGCCGTGATCGGCGCCACGCTGATCTATGCCGGGCTGCGCGCGGTGAGTGGCATCCGGCTCGACGAGGAAGCCGAGTTCGAGGGCGCCGACCTGAGCATCCATCGGATCTCGGCCACGCCGGAGCGCGACGCCGGGCGTTGAAGACCCGGATTGCGGATTTTCAATGCGGCGACGGCTTGCGCGGTCGAGACTGGCGCCATGCCAGCCACTGCCATCCAGCCGGTCAGCCTCGAGATCGATCACGGGCTGCTCGCCCGGTTCGGCGGACGCGGGCCTCGCTACACCTCCTACCCCACCGCCGACCGATTCGAGCCGGATTTCTCGCCGGCCGCGCTGACCCAGGCGCTGCTCGAACGCGCCGGCCGGCCGCAGGCGCCGCTGGGCCTGTACTTCCATGTGCCCTTCTGCCGCACCATCTGCTACTACTGCGGCTGCAACAAGATCGGCACCCGTCGGCAGGAGCACTCGGCGCGCTATGTCGAGGCCCTGCAGACCGAGCTCGCGCTGGCGGTTTCGCTCATCGGCCGCAGCCAGCGCCTGAGCCACCTGCACTTCGGTGGCGGCACGCCCACCTTCCTGCTCGACGACGAGTTCGCGCAGATCTTCTCGGCCATCCGCCGCGACTTCATGCTTGCCGACGACGGGGAGTACTCGATCGAGGTCGACCCGCGCTCGGTCTCGCCGGCACGGCTGCGCAGCCTGCGCGCGCTCGGCCTGAACCGCATCAGCCTGGGCATCCAGGACATCGACCCGGCCGTGCAGGCCGCGGTCAACCGCATCCAGCCCTGGGAACAGACCCGACTGATCATCGACGAGGCCCGCGCCGCGGGCTTCCGCTCGATCAATGCCGACCTCATCTACGGACTGCCGCGCCAGAGCCTCGGCGGCTTCGCGCGCACCCTGGACCAGACCATCGAGGCCGCCCCGGACCGGGTGGCGCTCTACCAGTACGCGCACCTGCCCGAGGTCTTCAAGCCGCAACGGCGCATCGCGCCCGACGAACTGCCCGGCGCGGTGCTGCGCGCCGAGCTCTTCGAGCTGGCGGTGTCGCGCTTCGCGCAGGCCGGCTACTCGCATCTCGGTCTGGACCACTTCGCACGGCCCGACGACGAACTGGCCGTGGCCCAGCGCGAAGGCCGGCTGCATCGCAACTTCCAAGGCTACTGCGCCCACGACAGCGGCGATCTGATCGCGCTGGGGGTATCGTCGATCTCGGCGATCGGCGGGGTGTATGCGCAGAACGAGAAGACCCTGGAGGCCTACTACCAGCGGCTGGCCCAGGGCGAGCTGCCGGTGGCCCGTGGCATCGCGCTCGGCGGCGATGACTTCATCCGGCGCGATGTGATCCAGGCGCTGATGTGCCAGTTCCAGGTGAGCTGGTCGGCCATCGAGCAGGCTCACGGGGTGGATCCGCGCCGCCGCTTCGCCGAGGCCCTGCGCGACCTGGAACCGATGCGCGAGGCGGGCGCCATCCGGATCGACGAAGCCGGCATCGCGGTGCTGCCGCGCGGTCGGCTGCTGGTGCGCGCGGTGGCCTTGGCCTTCGACCGCTTCCTCAGGCAGGCGCCCTCGGGGGCGCGCTACTCGCGGCTGGCCTGAGGGCACGGCGGCGGCCGGGCGCGTC
>JAGWVN010000045.1 GCA_018970865.1 Betaproteobacteria bacterium | reverse complement strand
GCGCGACCAGGTCGCGCTTGAGCTCATGGGTGGTGGTGCTGGCGCGCGCGGCCAGCCGCCGGACATCGCGGCCCGACATGGGGTTGGCGATGATCGCGGCCTTGCCGGGCATGGCGGGCAGCGCGCCGGTGTTCAGCCCGGCGCGAGCTTGTCCTGGGTGCGGGTGTCGAAGTCGCTGGCGTCGTGCCGCTCGTGCAGCTGGCTGGCCGGATCGCCCATCACCCGGTTGACCATGCGCCCGCGCTTGACCGCCGGGCGCTGGGCGATGGCGTCGGTCCAGCGCTGCACATGGCGGTACTCGTCCACCTGCAGGAACTCGCCGGCGCCATAGAGCAGGCCCTTGGCGAGCGCGCCGTACCACGGCCAGATGGCGATGTCGGCGATGGTGTAGGCGTCGCCCGCCATGTAGGCGTTCTCGGCGAGGTGGCGGTCGAGCACATCGAGCTGGCGCTTGGTCTCCATCGCGAAACGGTCGATGGCGTACTCGATCTTGGTGGGCGCGTAGGCGTAGAAGTGGCCGAAGCCGCCGCCGAGGTAGGGCGCGCTGCCCATCTGCCAGAACAGCCACGACAGGCAGGCGGCACGGGCCTCGCCCTGCGCCGGCAGGAAGGCGCCGAACTTCTCGGCAAGGTGCATGAGGATGGCGCCCGACTCGAACACGCGGATGGGCTTGGGCCCGCTGCGGTCGACCAGCGCCGGGATCTTGGAGTTGGGGTTGGCGGCCACGAAGCCGCTGCCGAACTGCTGGCCCTCGTTGATGCGGATGAGCCAGGCGTCGTACTCGGCGCCGGCGTGGCCGGCGGCCAGCAGCTCCTCGAACATCACCGTGACTTTCACGCCGTTGGGCGTGCCCAGCGAGTAGAGCTGGAAGGGATGCCGGCCCACCGGCAGTTCATGGTCATGCGTGGGCCCGGCGATCGGCCGGTTGATGTTGGCAAAGCGCCCGCCGCTGGCCTTGTTCCAGGTCCAGACCTTGGGCGGGATGTACTCGGTGCTGTCGCTCATGCGGGGCTTCCGGGGGTGGGTTCAGTCGAGCTGGATGTTCTCGCGGCGAATGATCTCGGCCCAGGCGGCGGACTCGGTGCGCAGGCGCTCGCCGAACTCCTTCGGGCCGACCAGGTCGACATCGCCGTGGGGCAGCAGCTGGCGCACCAGGTTGGCATCGTCCTTGAGGGTGGCGAGCGTGGCGTGCAGCTTCTCGACGATGGCCGGCGGGGTCTGCGCCGGCGCGAACAGCGCCAGCCAGAAGGTGACATCGATCTGCGGGAAGCCGGCCTCCTTCATGGTGGGGACATCGGGCAGATCGCGCCAGCGCCGCGGCCCGGTGACCGCCAGCGCGGTGAGCTTGCCGGCCTTGATCGGCGGCACCGCCAGCGGCGTGTCGATGAAGGCATCGACCTCCTTGGCGAGCACACCCATCTGCGAGGCCACCGCGCTCTTGTAGAGCACCTCGTTGGCCTTGATGCCGGCGTGATTGTTCAGGATGCGGAAGGTCAGGCCGGTGATGTTGCCGGGCCCTGCGGCCGCATAGCTGAGCGCGCCGGGGCGGGCCCTGGCCCAGCTGACCAGCTCGGCCACGGTGCGGATCTGGCCGGTGCGCTCATTGGCGGGATTGAGCGTGAGGATCAGCGGCGCCGAGGTCATCATGGTGACCGGCACGAAGTCGGCCATGACGTAGCCGAGCTTGCGGTACAGGTGCGGATTGACCGTCATGCTGCTGGTGTTGGTGGCCAGCAGGGTGTAGCCGTCGGGCGCGGCGCGAGCCACCTCGGTGGCGCCGATCACGCCATTGGCGCCCGGCTTGTTGATCACCACCACCGGCTGACCCAGACGGGCACGCAGGTGCTCGGCCGCCACCCGCGCAATGGTGTCGGTGGTGGTGCCGGCAGCAAAGCCCACGATGATCTGGATGGGCTTGGCCGGAAAGTTCTGGACCTGCGCCTGCGCAGTCGACTGCGCGGCGACAGGGGATGCGGCGACAGCGGCGCCCGCGGCGAGCAGCCCGCCGAGCATCCGCCGCCGCCCGGTACGGACGGCGGACTTCATGCGACCGGTCTCCGGTTCAGGCCTTCTTCACCAGCAGGGCCAGGATGGCCTCGAGGTGGTCGTCGGCCATCTTGCGCAACTCGTCATCGGTGCGATCCTGGACCGGATGCGGCACGAAGACATACGCCGGATCGGTGCCCAGGGCCTTGGACTGAACCGCGGCCGCATCGATGAACTCGGTGGTGGCCACCCCCACGCTGGGGATGCCGCTGGCTTCGAGATCTGCGAGGTCATGCGTACAGCACGACGTGCAGGAGCCTCAGTCAGCCAGACCTTCGATGACCACATTGACCTCGCCCACGATCTGATGCCGCAGGGGCACCGGCGCGGGCTTGGCCACGGTGGGCTTCATGTAGCGCCGAACCGCCACGCCACGCTGCGTGAGCAGCGACTCGAGGCGGTCGAGGAAGACATCGCCACGCGGCTTGGAGATGTCGAGCAGGCCCACGGTGAGGCCCTGCAACTGCTCGGGCCGCGCCAGGCGCGGTCGAGACGAGGCCGACTGTTCGGCAGTCGGGTCGAGGATGACGGTCACGATTTCACCTCCCTGTTGACGGGTACGGATCCGGCGAAACCGCCGGAAGTCCATCCCCCGATGATGCCCGAGAACATGCCGGCACCACCGCCGGCGCGCACGATCAGCAGTCCGCCCTTGCGCAGCTTGTTGCGCGAGGCGCCACCCGCCGTGGCGGGCAGGCCTTCATCGATGCCCTTGGCGCCACGCACCAGCTCGGCGATGGGCACCTCGCAGAGCCGATAGAGCTCCTCGAGAAGGCGGGCCTTGCTCCAGCCGGCGGCACGAAAGGTGCGCTCATGCTCGGGGCTGACCACCAGCATGGCATCGCAGGCCGGCGCGAGCTTGACGTTGTGCAGCACCTTGAGCGACTCGGCAAAGCTGCGGGCGAGGCTCTCGGGGGTGCGCGATTTCTGGTCGACCACGCCCTGCAGGCCGTAGCCGGCGAAGACCGTGACCGCCGACACGCCGCGGGCCACGCCGAAATCGGCCGACAGCGGCTCCCAGCTGGAGCCTTCCTCGTCTTCGGCGAAACAGTAGGTGTACTTGCCGGGATTGCCCAGCGTGGCGCGGTCGACCTCCTGGGGCCGGCCGCCGCCGACATTGCGGATGACGAGCTGCAGCGCGCGGCCGATGGTGGCGTTGGCGCGGTTGCCCTGGCCCAGCGCGTTGCCGCGCGCGTTCATGCCGATCTGGCGGCGAACCGGGCCGTTGACCACCACGACCGGCCCCACGAACATGGTGGTGGCCAGCACCCCGTGCCAGGAGAAGGCGGGATCGAGCGCGGCCTCGACCGCGGCCAGCACCACCGGCAGGTACTCGGGCTTGCAGCCCGCCATGACGGCGTTGATGGCCACCTTCTCGACCGTGAGCGGCACCAGGTTGGGCGGGCACAGGCCAAGCACCTCCTGGGGGTCGCGGGTGGTGCCGCCGAGCATGCGCAACACGCGCTTCTGGGTGGGCGGCACCACCGGCAGGCCGTCGGTCCAGCCGCGCTCGAAGATGGCCTCGATCTCGTCTTCATCGTCGCCGAAGCTCACCTGCCGGGCGGTGAGGCCGGTCTGGCCGAAGCGGATGCGCAGGTCTTCGAGCCTGCCGGGCTCGACATTGAGCGCGCCGCAGCCCGGGCGCAGCGCGGGCAGGCCGGCGCCCAGGCCGGCCGCGCCGCTGACCCGTTCCCACTCGGCGCGGTCCCAGCCGAAGGTGCGGGCGGTCTCGGCGCCGCCGCTGCGGCGGATGAGCGTGGGCACGATCTCGATGCCGAGCTGATGGGAGACATCGAGCCCGGTGTCGTCGAGCCGGCCGGCGATGGAGGCCGGAAAGCCGGGGTCGTCCTGGGTGTAGACCGAGAGCGCGCCGGCGGCGGCGAGCTGGGCGAGCACCGGCTCGATGAGCTCGCAGGTGGGACAGTCTCGCTTGACCACGGCCACGAGGCCATCGGCGGGCAGGCTCACCACGGGTGCGGACATGCGGTCTCCGGAATCAGGGCCCGCTCTCGCGCGGCGGGTGCGTCGAGTGTAAGTCAGGCGTGACGGGGTGGGGGAACGCCGGTACCGAGAACAGCGCCAGTTCATGGCGGGCCACCGCGGCCCGGGCCCAGAAGGCCAGCCCTTCCGGGTTGTTGCGGAACACGGTGAGATGGGCCTTCTCGATGCCCTGCGCGCGCAGGCCGGCGATAGAGGCCGCGAGCAGCGCGCTGGCCAGGCCCTGGCGGCGGTGGCCGGTGTCGACCGCGAGGTGATAGATCATGCCCCGCCGGCCGTCATGGCCGCACAGGATGGTGCCCACCAGCCGCGGCCCGGCCTGGGCCACGAAGCTCAGCCCGGGATTGCGGGCCAGGAAGGCCGCCACCGGCTGCTCCGCATCGGCCGCGCTCAGGCCCACGCCCGGGGTGCGCCGCCACAGCGCCAGCGCCTGGGCGTGGTCGGCGGCCAGGAAGGGGCGCAGCGGCGGGTGCATGGAGGCCGGCGCTGCCGGTGGATGCGGGGGGTACGGGGGGCAGATGCGGACCGGCGCCCGCCTCAGCCGCGGCCCACGAAGGGCATCTTGGTGGCCATCACCGTCATGAACAGCACATTGGACTCCAGCGGCAGCGCCGCCATGTGCAGCACCGAGCGGGCGACATGCTCGACATCCATGCGCGGCTCGACCCGCATGCTGCCGTCGGCCTGCGGCACGCCGTTGGCCATGCGCTCGGTCATCTCGGTGACCGCGTTGCCGATGTCGATCTGGCCAACCGCGATGTCGTACTTGCGGCCATCGAGCGCGCCCGAGCGGGTGAGCCCGCTCACCGCATGCTTGGTCGAGGTGTAGGGCGCCGAGTTGGGCCGCGGCGCGTAGGCCGAGATGGAGCCGTTGTTGACGATGCGCCCGCCCCGCGGGTTCTGGTCCTTCATCACCCGGAAGGCCTGCTGCATGCACAGGAAGGTGCCGGTGAGGTTGGCATTGACCACGGTCATCCACTGCGCGTAGCTGAGGTCTTCCAGGGGAATGGGCGGCGCGCCGGTGCCGGCATTGTTGAAGAGGAAGTCCAGGCGGCCGAATCGGGCCACCGCGGCATCGAAGAGCGCGCGCACCGAATCGGGGTCACCGACATCGGTGGGCACGGCCAGGGCGGCCGAGCCGCGCTCGCCGGCGGCGGCGATGGTGGCGGCCAGCGCATCGGCGCGGCGACCGGCCAGTACCACCTGCCAGCCGGCGTTCAGGAAGGCGAGCGCCGTGGCGCGGCCCACGCCGCTGCCCGCGCCGGTGATGAGGGCGACTTGGTTCTGTCCAGACATGGGATGCCTCCTGAGGGGAAGGCCTGCGAGCTTACCCGAGGCGGCTCGAGGGCGGGCGGGCGCGCCGCTAGGGTCGTCCCAGATAGAGATAGAGCGTGGACCGGCCGCGCTCGCCGAAGCCCAGACCCACATAGACCGGACCGAGCCCGGTGCTCGCGCCCATGAAGACGCTCGCGCCGGTGTGCCAGCGCGGCTCGGTGAAGGGCACATAGGGCTTCTCCATGCGCCCGGCCTCGAGGGAAGCGCCTAGGTACAGCCCGGTGCCAAAGGGCCGCGGCAGCGGCATGACCCGGTTGTAGTACATGAGCCGCGCGTACTGCATGGAAGAGCCGAGCAGCTGGTTGATCTGCAGGCCCGACAGGTTCAGGAAGCCGCCCAGGGTGAAGGCGTCGAGGGCGGGCAGCTCGCCGCCCGGGCTGGAGCCGACCCGGCCGAGCAGGTTGAAGGTGTGCGGGCCGCGGCTGAAGGCGCCCTGGGCCTGCGCCTCCAGGCGCGTGTAGCGCACCTCGCCGCCCAGCATCTCGCGCGCCAGGTAGGCGGCGCTGTCGAGCGCCCAGCCCTGGCGGGGAAAGTCGAGGGAATCGAGCTGATCCATGCTCAGTCGCGCGGCAACCCCGCCGTGGCGGTACCGCTCCTCGAGGAGGATGGGGAGCCCCACCAGGGTGCTGTTGCTGCGCCGGCCGGCCACCAGGCCGATGCGGGCGTCGAAGAGCGCGCTCTGGGCGCCCACCATCAGCTCGGCCTGGTCGTTGCGCGCCGAGTAGTCGGTGACCCGGGTGTCGTTCATGAACAGGCTGAGGGGCCGGCTCTCGATGCTCAGGCGCGGCAGCAGGTACAGGCGGCCATCGGGCGAAAGCGGCTGCATCAGCTGCGTGAGAAGGCGCTGGGTGCGGCCCACCTGCAGCAGCGAGGTCCACTCGCCGCCGAGGGCATTGACCCAGGTGCGGGTGTGCAGCACCGGCACATTGAAGTAGGTGTTCGACTTGGAGTCGACCGCCGCGCCCATGCCGAGGAGCAGGTAGTTCGGCCCCAGGCTGCGCTCGCCGGGCTGGATCCAGAGCACGCCGCTGCCCTGCTCGGGAACGATGCGGTAGTTCACCTGCGAGAAGTCGCCGCGGGCCATCAGCGCGGCGATGTCGCGGTGAAGGGTGTCGCGGTCGAGCGGCACGCCCTCGGCCTGATGGCGCACCTGCGCCTCGACGACCACCGGGTTGACGAAGCGGGTGGGGCCGATGCGGATCTGGTCGACCCGCTCCGGCGGCCGTGCCCAGGCGCGCCGCGCCTCGACCAGCGCCTGGTGCTCGGCGGCCGGCAGGGCCAGCGCGCGCAGGGCCGGACCGCGCAGCTGCGCCGCGCGCTCGCCGGCCGGGATGCCGGCCAGGCCGCGCATGAAATCGGTGGAACCGATGGGGCCGAGGTCAGGGGTGATGAGCAGGTCGCGCCCGCTCAGCTCGGCCAGCGAGCGCCGGACATTGTCCTCGATGAGGATGTTGACCATCTGCGCGGCCACGCCGATCAGCGACTGCAGTTCGTCCTCGCGCAGCAGCGGGCTGCCGACATCGACCGCGATGACCACATCGGCGCAGAGCTTGCGCACCACATCCACCGGCAGGTTGCGGCTGAGGCCGCCGTCGACCAGCAGGCGCTCCTGCTCGCGCACCGGCGCGAAGCCCGAGGGCACCGACATGCTGGCGCGCACGGCGCGCACCAGGCTGCCGCGCTCGAGCACCACCATGTCGCCGCGCACCAGGTCGGTGGCCACGGCGCGGAAGGGCACGCCGAGCTGGTCGAAGCTGGCGAGTTCGGTGCTCACGCCGAGCAGCTCGTGCAGCAGCAGCTCCACCTTGTGGCCGGCGCTCAGGCCCGGGGCGGCGCGCAGGCCGCTGGCGTTGACCCCGAGCGTGACGCCGAGCTGGGGCAGGCGCTCGGCCTGCTTGGTCCGGTAGGCCTGCTCGCTGCGCGCGACCTCGTCGACGAAGATGTCGCTCCAGTCGACCCGGCGCAGCCGCGCCTCGATCTCGTCGGGCGACAGGCCGGCGGCATAGGCCGCGCCCACCGCCGCGCCCGCGCTGGTGCCGGCGATGCAGTCGACCGGCACGCGCATCTGCTCGAGCACGCGCAGCACACCGACATGCGCGAAGCCGCGGGCGCCGCCGCCCGAGAGAGCCAGGCCGATGCGCGGGCGCGCGGACGGGGCGGCGGACGGGGCGGCGGACAGCCGGGTGACGGCGGCCGGGCCGGCGGCGCCGATGCCCGCGGCAGGCGCGCCCGACGCCGCGCCGCCGGACGACGAGGACTGGGCCCACGCCGCGCCCGAGAGGGCGAGCGCGAACGCAAGGGCGAACACCCGCGACCGATGCCGCAGCGGCGGGCTGCACGGCACGGTGGCGGCTTCCTGGAAGGGCGACGGGTTCATGGACGGCAGGCGGGATGCGGCATGACGGGTGGCGGCCGCAACCCCGGGATTATCATCGCAGCCACCCTCCGCTGGAGCATCCGATGAGCGCCAAGCCCCGCAAGAAGCCCGACGAACTGCGCAGCCACCGCTGGTACGGGGTGAACGACCTGCGCTCCTTCGGCCACCGCTCGCGCACCGCGCAGATGGGCTATCACCGCAGCGAATACGCCGGCAAGCCGGTGATCGCCATCATCAACACCTGGAGCGAGATCAACCCCTGCCACACCCATTTCCGCCAGCGCGCCGAGGAGGTCAAGCGCGGCATCTGGCAGGCCGGCGGCTTCCCGGTGGAGATGCCGGCCATCTCGCTCTCGGAGCCCTTCCAGAAACCCACCACCATGCTCTATCGCAACCTGCTCGCGATGGAGACCGAGGAGCTGCTGCGCTCCTACCCCGCCGACGGCTGCGTGCTGATGGGCGGCTGCGACAAGACCACCCCGGCCCTGATCATGGGCGCGCTGTCGATGAACCTGCCGGCGATCTTCGTGCCCGCCGGGCCGATGCTGCGCGGCGACTACCAGGGCGGCTTCCTGGGCAGCGGCAGCGACACCTGGAAGTACTGGGCCGAACTGCGCGCGGGCAACATCAGCGAGCAGGACTGGCGCGAGGTGGAAGAGGGCATCGCGCGTTCGCCCGGCCACTGCATGACCATGGGCACGGCCTCGACCATGACCAGCGCCACCGAGGCGATGGGCCTCACCCTGCCCGGCGCGGCCTCCATCCCGGCGCCCGACTCACGCCACGCGCAGATGGCCAGCCAGTCGGGCAAGCGGATCGTTGACATGGTCTGGGAAGACCTGTGCATCCGCGACATCGTCGATGCCCGCGCCATCCACAACGCGGTGACCACCGTGCTGGCGCTGGGCGGCTCCACCAACGCCATCGTGCACCTGATCGCGCTGGCCCGGCGCGCCGGCGTGGCCCTCGATCTCGAGCGCTTCGATGCGCTGGCACGACGCACGCCGGTGCTGGCCGATGTCCGGCCCTCGGGCCGCTTCCTGATGGAGGACTTCTACTATGCCGGGGGCCTGCGCGGGCTGATGTCGCGCATCACCGACCTGCTGCAGCCCGACGCGCCCACGGTCAACGGCCGCAGCCTGGGCGAGAACCTGCACGGCGCGGCCGTGCACAACCCCGAGGTGATCCGCCCGCGCGACAACCCCCTGGTGGCCAGCGATGGCCTGGCGGTGCTGCGCGGCAACCTCGCGCCCGACGGCGCGGTGATCAAGCCGCCGGCCATGGAAGCGCATCTGCAGCGCCACACCGGCCCGGCGGTGGTCTTCGACGACTACAACGACATGGCCGCGCGCATCGACGATCCGGCGCTGCCCGTCACGGCCGACTCGGTGATCGTGCTGCGCAGCGCTGGCCCGCAGGGCGCGCCGGGCATGCCCGAATGGGGCCAGCTGCCCATCCCGCGCAAGCTGCTGCAGCAGGGCGTGCGCGACATGGTGCGCATTTCGGACGCCCGCATGAGCGGCACCAGCTACGGCGCCTGCGTGCTGCACGTGGCGCCCGAGTCGCATGTCGGCGGGCCGCTCGCGCTGGTGCGCGATGGCGATCTCATCGCGCTCGATGTGCCCGGCCGGCGCCTCGAACTGAAGGTCGACGAGACCGAGCTGGCCGCGCGCCGCGCGGCCTGGACGCCGCCCGCGCCGCGCTTTTCGCGCGGCTTCGGCGCGCTCTACCTGAAGCATGTCAGCCAGGCCAACGAGGGCTGCGATTTCGACTTCCTGGGCCATGCCGGAGCCGCTGCCGAGGACCCCGAGATCCACTGACACGACGGCCTGCTTGCCCGTACCCGCACCCGCATCGCACCCGCCAGCACCGGAGAGCCTCGCATGAGCCGCGCGCGCGCATTCCTGGGGATGTCGCACTCCCCGCTGATCGGCCTGAACCCGGTGGCGCCCGAGGTGGGCTCGGCCCTGCAGGCCGCGATCGCCGGGGCCCGGGCGCGGGTGCAGGCCTTCAACCCCGAGCTGGTGGTGATGATCGGCCCCGACCACTATCACGGCTTCTTCAACGAGCTGATGCCGCCCTTCTGCCTGGGCACGCAGGCCACCGCCGTGGGCGACTGGGACACGCCGGCTGGCGAACTGCGGGTGGACGCCGACGCGGCGCTGGCGCTGGCCGGCCACCTGATGGACACGGGCTTCGACCCCGCGGTCTCGCGCCGCATGCGGGTGGACCACGGCTTTGCGCAGGCCCTGCAGGCGCTCTGGGGCGGACTGGACACCCCCCCGCTGGTGCCGATCTTCATGAACGCGGTGGCGCAGCCCGGCATTCCGCGGCTCGCGCGCTGCCTGGCCCTGGGGCAGGCGATCGGCCGCTTCCTGGACACCCTGCCGCGCCGCACCCTGCTGATCGGCAGCGGCGGGCTGTCGCACGAGCCGCCGGTGCCCACCATGGACCATCCCGACCCGGCGGTGCGCGAGCGCATCACCGTGCGCAGCGATCCCGACCCGGCCAGCTTCGGCGCGCGCAAGCAGCGGGTGATGGCCCACGGCATGGCGCTGGCCGCGGGCGACGCCCGCTACAAGCCGCTCAATCCGGCGTGGGATGCCCGCTGGCTCGACGCGCTGGAAAGCGGTCGCCTCACCGACCTGCTGGCGCTGGACGAAGACGCCATCACCCGCGAGGCGGGCCTGTCGGCGCACGAGTCCAAGACCTGGCTGATCGCGCGCGCCGCCTGCGGCGCGGCCACCTGCGAGTTCCGCCACTACCAGGCCATACCCGAGTACGTGGCGGGCTTCGGCGTGATGTTCGCGCGGAGCACGGCCTAAGCCGGCGCCCGGCGCACCCGGCTCAGCGCGGCGCCGCCCCCGCGCCGAAGACCACCGACTGCCCGGGCACCAGCATCCGGAACCGCGCCTCGGGGATGCCGGCTCCGCGCAGCGCCGTGCGCAGGTCCTCGATGGGCGCCTCGTAGGGCTCGTCGGTGAGCTGGAAGGTGCCCCAGTGGATGCCGATCGACAGCGGGCCGCCCAGGGCCTGGTGCAGGCGCACCGCCTCGTGCGGGTTCACATGCTGGGCCGCCATGAACCAGCGCGGCTCGTAGGCGCCCACCGGCAGCGCGGCGAGATCGAAGGGCCCCAGGCGCTGGCCGATCACGGCGATGTCGTCGGTCCAGCCGGTGTCGCCGGCGAAATAGGCGCGCAGCGCGGGATGGTGCAGCACCCAGCCGCCCCAGAGCGTGCGGTTGCGGTCCCACAGCCCCCGCCCGCTCCAGTGGTGCGCGGGCACGAAGTGGAAGACCGCCTCGCCCACCGCGTGGCGCTCCCACCAGTCGAAGGCCTTCACATTGTTGATGCCCTGCTCGCGCATCCAGGCATCGACGCCGAGCGGCACCAGGAACAGGGGCGAGCCGCCGGACTGGGCGGCGAGTTCGCGCACGGTGGGCAGGTCGAGGTGGTCGTAGTGGTTGTGCGAGATGAGCACGACGTCGATGCGCCCCAGCCGACGCGCCTCCTCGGGCACCGGGTGCAGACGCTTCGGGCCGAGCAGCTGCGGCAGCGGCGAGGCGCGCTCGGAGAAATGCGGGTCGGTGAGCACGCGCAGGCCGCCGACCTCGAACAGCAGCGTGGCATGACCGAACCAGGCCACCCGGGCGGCCGCGGCGCGCGCGGCCTGAGCGGCGCCGGCCGGCCCGCCGCTGGCGCCGGCATCGACACCCACCGGCAGGACGCGCCAGGCATCGGCCCCGGCCGGCGCGTCGGCCGCTGGCGAACGCCAGGCCAGGGGCAGCGAGGCCCAGGCCGCGGCGATGCGATCGGGGTGGACCCTCGCGTCGAGGTCGAGGTCGCGTCGCGACCACCACCAGCGCAGCAGATCGCCCAGCGGCTTGTTCACCCGCGTGCCGTCGCTGTTGACGAAGCCGTCATCGCGGTGATGCGCCGCGGACGGCCGATCGCCGGAGATGGCCACCGGGGCGCAGGCGCCCAGCAGCAGCGCCAGCGCCAGCAGCAAGGGCGCGAGCCGCGGCGGCATCACGGGCGCCGGCCGACCGGGAGCGGCGGGATCGGCCGGCGATGCCATGTCAGTCCATCTGCGTGACGAACTTGGTGTTGAGGTAGCCGTCGAAAGTCTCGGTGCCGCCCTCGCTGCCGATGCCGCTGTCCTTGATGCCGCCGAAGGGCGTCTCGGCCAGCGCCTGCCCGAAGTGGTTGATGTTGACCATGCCCGACTCGATGCCGTTCTGCACCGCCAGCGCGTTCTTCGTGGAGGTGGTGAAGGCGTAGGAGGACAGGCCGTAGGGCAGCGCGTTGGCGCGGGCCAGCACCTCGTCGACCGTCTTGAAGGGCACGCAGGGCGCGATCGGGCCGAAGGGCTCGCTGGTCATCACCAGGCTGTCGTCGGGCACCTGGGTGAGCACGGTGGGCGCGAAGAAGTTGCCGATCTCGCCCAGCCGCTCGCCGCCGATCTCCACCTTGCCGCCGCGGGCGCGGGCATCGTCGATGAACTGCGCCATCGCCGGCAGCCGGCGGTCATGGGCGAGCGGCCCCATGCGCACATCGGCCTGCAGACCCGAGCCCACCTTGACCTCGCGGGTCTTCTCGATGAAGCGGGCGACGAAGCGGTCGAAGGCCTTCTCCTGGATGTAGAAGCGGGTGGGCGACACGCAGACCTGACCGGCGTTGCGGAACTTGAAGCCCACCAGCAGGTCGCAGGCGCGGTCGATCTCGGCGTCATCGAAGACGATCACCGGCGAGTGGCCGCCGAGTTCCATGGTGACGCGCTTCATGTGCCCGCCGGCCATCGCGGCGAGCTGCTTGCCCACCGGCACCGAGCCGGTGAACGAGACCTTGCGCACGATCGGCGACTTGATCAGGTATTCGGAGACCTCGCCCGGCACGCCCCAGACCAGGTTGAGCACGCCCGGAGGCAGGCCGGCCTCGTGGAACATGCGCGCGATGGCCACCACCGCGCTGGGCGCGTCCTCGGGGCCCTTGATGACGATGGTGCAGCCCGCGCCGATGGCCGCCGCGATCTTGCGGATGGCCTGGTTGTAGGGGAAGTTCCAGGGCGTGAAGGCGGCGCACACGCCGATGGGCTCGCGCAGCACCATCTGGCGCACATTGGGCAGGCGCGGCGGGATCACCCGACCGTAGATGCGCCGGCATTCCTCGGCGTGCCACTCGCAGTGCTCCGAGCAGGACACCACTTCGCCCACGGCCTCGGCCACCGGCTTGCCCATGTCGAGGGTGATGTTGCGGCCGATGTCCTTGGCCCGCTCACGCGAGAGCTCGGCCACCTTGCGCAGGATGCGGCTGCGCTCCAGCGGCGAGCTGTGGCGCCAGGTCTGGAAGGCGCGCTGCGCCGCGTTCAGGGCGCGATCGAGGTCGGCGCGGGTGGCATGCGGCAGTCTGGCGAAGGCCTTGCCGGTGGCGGGGTCGAAGACATCCTGCTCGCGGCGGCCGCCGCCCTTGAGGAATTCCCCGTCGATGTAGAGGCAGAGGTCTTCGTAGCCGGCATAGGCGACGGCGGCCTGCTCGGGCGAGATGGCGGTGTTCATGGTGTCTCCTGGGGGATGCGATGGACCGGCGGCAGGGGCTGCCGCGACGCAGCGGCGACGGTATCGGCAATCGCGATGGCGCGCAACGGCGCGGCGACGGCGCTGGCATGATCGGGTCTCCAGCCAAACGCCGAGGGCGCCATGACGAGCTTCAACCTCACCCAGTCGCTGCACCGGACCATCCAGCAGAAGCCGCGCGGCATCGCCACCCGCTTCCAGGGTCGCGAGCACACCTGGACGCAGTTCGGCGACCGGGTGGCGCGCCTGGCCGGCGCGCTGCAGGCCCTGGGCGTGGGGCCGGGCGACCGGGTGGCCATGATGGCGATGAACGCCGACCGCTACCTCGAGTACTACTACGCCACCTGGTGGGCGGGCGCGGTGGTCAATCCGGTGAACATCCGCTGGAGCGCGGCCGAGGTGGCCTATTCGCTGGACGACTGCGACACCCGCATCCTGATCGTCGATGATGCCTTCGCCGGCGTGGTGGAGACCCTGCGGGCCCAGACCCGGGTGCCGCTCACCGTGCTCTACTGGGGCAAGGGCGACACCCCGGCGGGCATGCGCAGCACCGAGGCGCTGATCGCCGAGGCCGCGCCGGTGCCCGACGCGATGCGCTCGGGCGATGACCTCGCCGGCATCTTCTACACCGGCGGCACCACCGGCTTTCCCAAGGGGGTGATGCTCACCCACCTGAATCTCGCCTCGAACGCGATCTCGAATGTGGCCGAGGGCATCGTGATGCCGGGCGGCATCACGCTGTTTGCCGCGCCGATGTTCCACCTGGCCAATGGCGCGGCCATGCTCGCCAGCATGAACCTGGGCAACACCACGGTGTTCGTGCCCTCGTTCACGCCCACCGGCGTGCTCGAGAGCATCCAGAACGAGGGCGCCTCGCAGATGCTGCTGGTGCCCACCATGATCCAGATGCTGGTCGACCATCCCGACCTGAAGCAGTACGACACCCGCGCCCTGCGTCAGGTGCTCTATGGGGCGTCGCCGATCAGCGAGGGCGTGATGAAGCGGGCGCTGGAGGCCTTCCCGAACGCCGGCTTCGCCCAGGCCTACGGCATGACCGAGCTCTCGCCCTGCGCCACCATCCTGCCGGCCTGGTACCACACCGCCGAGGGCCAGAAGGCCGGCAAGATGCGTTCGGGCGGGCGGGCCACGCTCACGGCCGAGGTGCGCATCGTCGATGCCGATGACAACGAGGTGCCCCGCGGCACCGTGGGCGAGGTCTGCGTGCGCGGCCCCGGCGTGATGAAGGGCTACTGGAACAAGCCCGAACTCACCGCCACCGCGCTGCGCGGCGGCTGGATGCACACCGGCGACGCCGCCTACATGGACGAGGACGGCTTCGTGTTCGTGGTCGACCGCGTGAAGGACATGATCATCACCGGCGGCGAGAATGTGTATTCGGCCGAGGTCGAGAACGCGGTGGGCCGGCATCCCGCGGTGGCCTCGTGCGCGGTGATCGGCATTCCCAGCGAGCGCTGGGGCGAGGCGGTGCATGCGGTGATCGTGCTCAAGCCCGGGCACAGCGCCAGCGCCGACGAGATCATGGCCCACTGCAAGACGCTGATCGCCAACTACAAGTGCCCGCGCAGCGTCGCCTTCGTGGACGCGCTGCCGCTGTCGGGCGCGGGCAAGATCCTCAAGACGAAGCTGCGCGAGCCCTACTGGGAAGGGCGGCAGCGCAACATCGCCTGAGTGGCCGGCCGCGGTCAGAACTCGTACTCGGCCTGCAGCCGCAGGGTGGTGCGCGGGCTGGCGCGGTTCAGGCCCTCGAGCAGCGCGGCATTCCAGCCGATGGCCTGACCGGGCGCGGCGCGCAGCTTGCCGAAGATCGCCGGCCCCAGGCGCGCGTCCTGGCGCGATCCCGGCAGCGCGTGACGCCATGGGCCGGTGTTGCCGAAGCCCTGCAGGCCCCACTCGAAGGCGCGCGCCTGCCGGTATTTCAGCTGCATCTGGACCAGCAGCTCGGTGTCGAAGGCCTCCTCGGCCCGCAGGTGCCGGCGCAGGAAGAGGTTGAGGTTGCCCTGCACCGCGCCCCACTCGGACTGCATCATCGGGCCGACCGTGATCTCGTAGCCCTCGCGCCGGTCGCGCGGGCGCTCGATCTCGAGCAGCATGCCGAGCAGCACCGGGTAGCGGCCGGACTCGGTGAGCTGGAACCGGTTCTCCCACTCCCAGGCATCGAAAGCGCTGGGCTCGGCGCCGTTGCGGGCGGTCTTGGCGTACAGCTCGGTGAACCACCAGGGCGTGGGCGTGAACCCGTAGCCGAGGGACTGTGCCGCGTCGGAACTGCCGTCGCGATGGCGCGCGAAGCCGGTCTTGTAGTCGAGCTCTCGCTCGCCATGGACCACGGTGGGCAGACGGATGTAGTCGTTCGGCCCGGCCCGCGCCGGTGTCGGGGCGCACAGGCAGGGGACGAGGAGCGCGCTGCACAGGATCAGCTGACGAAGGATCGGCATGGGGAATGTCGTCTCAGGAGCGGGGAAGGGGGCGGCTCAGACCGGTGGCCGTGGCGAGCAGGCCGACCGCGACGAGATAGGCCAGGAGCTGCAGTTCGCTTGGCGCGGCGTCGTAGCCGATCAGGCCGTGCAGGACGATCGCCAGGGGCACATGGTTGGGCAGCCAGCCGGAGGCATCCCAGGCCGGGTCAGCCAGCACGGTCAGCCAGTTGGCCTGATGGAGGGTTCGGGCGAGTTGGCTGGCCAGGCTGCCTGCCAGCAGCATCAGCAAGGCCTGGGTGGCCGCGAAGAGCCGGCGCGGGCTGAGTCGACCCAGCCCGCGGGCAAGCGACCAGCCGGCGAAAACGCCCAGGACCAGGCCCGCCGCCACGCTGATCAGCCAGTCGGCCGAGGCCGTGCCGCTGCCCGTCAGCGTCCCGGCCACGAAGAGCACGGTCTCGGCCCCCTCGCGCAGGACGGCCAGGGCCACCGCCCCGGTGAGGGCGATCATCGACCCGGCCCGGGCGGCGTCGGGCGCGCCGAGGCGATCGGCGTCGATCCGGGCCTGGCGCGCGAGCCGGGGCGCCTGCAGGGTATGCCAGGCCAGCAGGATCAGCGCGGTGGTCAGCAGCAGGACCGCGAGCAGATCCTGGCCGAGTCCGTCGGCCCGGGCGGCGATGCGATCCATGCCCGCCGCCAGCAGCGCCGATCCGAGCGCGCCCGCGAGCACCCCCAGACACAGCCAGCGGGTGCGGCCGGCACGATGCGCGGTGGCGGCCGCGACGATGCCCACGAAGAGGGCGGCTTCGAGGGTCTCGCGGAACACGATCAGGCCGGCGCCGAGCAGCATATCGGCCTACTGCGCGAGGACGGCGCCACGGGCGCTGTCGGGATGGAACTCGCCGAAGAAGTCGTAGCGGCCGGGCTTGAGCGGGCCGAGGTAGATCACCGCGGTGCCGCCGGCCGGGATCAGCTTCTCGCGGTTGAGCGCGTGGCTTTCGAACTCCTCGGCGCTGGCATCGTCGTTGCGAACCACGAGCCGGATCCGCGTCTGGGCCGGCACGCGCAGTTCGGCGGGTTCGAACCGGTGACCGCGGATGACCAGGGTGAACTCGGGCTCGGCAGAGCGCGCGGGCCCGTGGGCAAGGCAGGCGGCCAGGGCCAGCGCGCCCAGGAGAGTGACTCGGAAACGATGCGGATGCACGGCAGACCTCCTGGATGGGCGCCGCGACGGCAGCGCATGACCGGAAGTCTAGATGCGAATGGTTATCGTTTGCAAGTCGCGCTCAACGAGACCCGCACGCCGGGCGTCAATCGATCGGCGCCATCGACATCATCACCAGCAGGAGGCCCGACTTCTCGAACTCGAGCGTGAGCGGATAGCTCCGGTCCCGGATGAGGGGCATGGTCAGACCCTTCAGCAGCACATGGGGATGCCCGGGCGAAAAGTCGGCCAGCGACCCTGCCGGGACCTCGAGGTAGGAGAGCGGCGGCTCGGCGTCGTCAGTGGAGGCGCGCAACTCGGCGGACTGCGCGTAGAACGCCCGCGCACCCAGCAACCGGTCGGTTTCGGTCACATCCTCGAACCGGAAGTAAACCCGGGCTTGCGTCTGACCCGACGGGGTCGGATCGGTCCAGGGATGGATCAGCGTGAACCGATGAGCGTAGTACTGGTGACCGAGAACATGGCGAGGAGCGATGGCCAGACCAGCAGCACCAGCGAGCAGACGCCGGCGCGAAACATGAAGGCATGACATGGCGGTTCCATCGAAAGCCGACGAGGCAGGTCAGTTGCTCAGGCCCAGGCGATAGCCCCAGGCATCGAGGCGTTCAGGGATGGCATTGAAGGCGAGGGTGACCCGCATCGCACCGTGGTTTGGAGGCACCTCGTGCAGCAGATAGCTCGGGAAGAGGACCGCATCGCCAGGATCGGCATGGGGCGCGATCCAGCGCTCGGCATTGAAGGCGCTGGTTCGGGTTCCCGCATGCTGGTTGCTGAGCTTGAAGTCGTGACCGCCGATGCCCTTGACGAAAACCGTCTGGGTGGCGCCCTCGGTGGGTGTGAGGTAGACGATGCCTGAGACGAGGCAGTTGGCGTGGTTGTGCAGTGACTGGTGGCCCCCTGGCTGCAGGACATTGGCCCAGAGCTCCTTGATCGACCAGCGCAGGGTTTCACCGAGAAGGAGCGCACCGAACGCGGCCACTTCCGGCAAGAGCAGGCCGACCAGGCGGTCGAGATCGGCGTCGATGCCCGGCGAGAGCAGGCGCGAGTGGGAAAGCACGGGCGAGCGACCGTTCGCCACCGGCGTGTTCTCCCGCATCCTCTCAGCCAGCGCGAGCGCCAGCGAGGGCGCAATCACGCCTCGAAGCCGCTGCAGCGGCGTTGGAAAAAGCGCTTGAAGATCGCGTTCCATTGTCATGCAGGCTCGGGGCGGCTTCAGGAAAGCATGCCAGCGACCCGTTCAATCAGCCAGAAGGCGCCGATGCCTCCTGTCGAATAGACCAGTGCGTGGCGAAGACGCTCGGAGGACCGGCCAGCCACGATCGGGATGCGGGCAGCGCCGCGAACCAGCAGCCAGCCGAGCGCGATCACCAGCAACTGCCCGATCTCGACGCCGAGGTTGAAGCACAGCAAGGCGATGCTGGCATGCCCGTCCGGCAGGCCGATCTCCTTCAGCGCGCCGGCAAAGCCCAGGCCGTGGACCAGGCCGAAGATCAGGGCCACGAGGGCGGGCCAGCGTCTCGAGAGGGTGTCGCGGGCCCTGATCGCCTCACCGCAGACGAGAACGATCGAAAGGGCGATGGCCGCTTCGACCGGCGGGCTTCGCAGCACGAGCCAGCCCAGCGCACTGGCTGCCAGGGTCAGGCTGTGCGCGACGGTGAATGCCGTGACCGTGGCAACCAGGCGGCGGTTGAATCCCACGAGCAGCAGCAGACTGATCACGAAAAGCAGGTGGTCCCAGCCAGCAAGGATGTGCTCGACCCCCAGCAGCGCATAGGTCTTCGCAACCTCGATTGCGTCGAGTGCGTCTTGCGAGCCGCCGAAAAGGCGCGTGCCCGGCATGGCATGGGTGAGGGTGACGGTCTGCGCCTGACCGCCGATCCAGGTGACCCGGAGAATCACAGCCGAATACGCGCGACCGACACCGTCGACCGAGACAGTTCCGGCCAGGCCGCGCGCGCCGCAGCGCAGCGCCTGACCGCGGACCTCGCAGTGCGAAGGCCAGCTGACCGCCAGATCGTCTGACACCGGCCGGCCCTTGGCGGGAATGCCCCAGCTCCAGACGAAATCGCCCGCAGCCACTTCCCGGATCCGAAGATCGACCATGGTTGCCTCGTGGGCAGACAGACTCCCACTGGAGAACATGGCCACCGTGCAGAAGAGCCATCGGCACAGAAGCCCCATCAGCCCGGCGAGTGACGGGACAGCCCGCAACCCGGGGAAGGCATCTGCAACAGCCCCGTCAGAGCGAGTCATCGCGTTTCCTCGGTGCGCACGACGCGGTACTTGCGGCCGAGTTCCCGCACCGCCCGGGTGGTCAGCTGGGAAAGCGTCTCGTCCTTCCAGTCCTGCAGGACCTGGTTGCGAATCGCCATGTAGTCGGCCGGTGTCCCGGGCTTGATCGCTTCGACTCGCACCACGCGAAGACCGGAGTTCGAGGGGAGCAAACGCCAGGTGCCGCCAGCGCCGGCGCTTTCAAGCGCCTGGGTGAATTCCGCGCCGTAGCTGTACTCGATGTTCTGCCGCGGCCGGTCCCGGAAGACATTGAGACTGCTCTCGGTATCGCTCTGGCCCTGACCATTGAGCGACCTGACGAAGGCCTGCAGTTTCTCCTCCGAGCGATCGCTGGAGACGACCGCCTCGAAAAAGTCGAATCGGACCGGTGTGTCGTACCGGGCCCGGTTGGCCTCGAACCAGCGACGCAGTGTGTCCTCATCGTAGGCGGGCAGCGACAAGCCGGACTGGGCGACATTGAGCGCCTTGAAGATCACCCGCTCCCGAATGGCGGCATCGCCCTTGTCAAGGCCGAGCGACAGGCCCTCCCGATACAGCACCTCGTTGTCGACCCAGCGATCGATGAGAACCTTCAGTTCGGCAGGCGTGGCAGGGCGCTGCGCCTGATTCCCGATCAGTGTTCGCGCCTCGACATAAGCGCTCTCGGGAACCTCGATGCGCATGGGGTCACCGCGCCGACCGAGCATGAGCTGGTCGAGGGCGAAGAGCAGTGCCCCAAGCACCAGGAAATGCGTCAGCGGCTCGGCGACGCAACGCCGCCACAGCGGCAGGTCCTGCGAAGGCGGCAGGGCTTGGGGCGCTGGCGCGCGATCATCGGGCGTGGGAGAACTGGGCGGAGTCGGGGTCGGTTCCATGGTGCTACCTGGGAGCGGGTGAGGGCGGCGCGCCGGCTGCGCGCAGCGTGGCGAGGGCATCGGATGCCGGGGTGAACTGGGGACTCTGCTCGAGCAATGCGCGGAGCGGATCGACAAGAAGGGTCGCAGCCCGACGAGCGTCCAGGTCCGGCGGCAGGGACAGACCCAGTCGAAGGTAGCGGCCGCGCGCTTCCCAGTAGGCCATCATGGACGCAACCTGATCAGGTCCGTCCCATGCGATCGGCGCGCGCTGCGGGTCGGGTCCCGCCTGGAGCTCGTTCATCAGCACCGCCAGGCGCTGGCGTGGCTGCTGGCGCGGGCTGTAGGTGTCCCACGGCGCACGGTGCGCAACCAGCGGCTGGTCGTCTCGATTGGGCAAGGCATCGGCAATCAGCCTGTCCATCTCAGGCGGGCCGGCGGCAATCGCACCCAGCACTGCGAACGCATCGACGAGGCGGGACGCTTCGAGCAGCGCGGCGTAGCTCCTGGTGGCAGCCGCATGTCTGCGCGCCACGGCAACGGCGCCGGGCAGGGGTTCGTCCGGCCGGGCGAGCAGGCCCACCACAGGCGAATCGAGGCTGTTTGAGGCCAGCACCATCACGGCCGAGGGAAAGACCGACCGGAACGCCGCGGCGATATGCTGGAAGGTCTCGAGTTCCATCTGATGCAGCGCCAGCCATTGGCAGACGATCCCGCCGCGGGCCAAGCGATGCCGGATCGCCTGGAAGTGCTCCTCGGTGTAAAGGCTGCCCGCGCCGCTGCGCGCCGGGTGGAACAGGTCGGAGACGATCAGGTCATAGCGGGAGTCCCCCGCCAGGACGAAACGGCGCGCGTCAGCAGCAATCAGGCGCGGCGCGCGTTCAGGGCGCGGCGCATGGGGCAGTCGCATGAAGAGTGACGACGCCTCGATCACTTCCGGCAAGAGCTCCACCGCATCGACCCGAAGGCGAGGGTCGAGCCCGGCCACCTGCGCGGTGTAGCCGGTGCCCAGCCCCAGGAACAGCGCGCGGCGCGGATCCGGGTGCAGCAGCAGCGGCAGGAGCGAGAGTCGCTGTTCGACCAGGCCGGCGGCACTGCTGCCCTCCTGCGCGCGATTGTTGATGCGCAGTCGGAGCACGCCACGGACATCCTCGGTGATGACGACCGACGCCAAAACGCCCTCGCGGTACCAGCGGACCTGCTCGCCGGGCGCGAGCTCGAGATGGCGCAACGCCGGCAAGCCGGCAGCGGCGGCGAGAAAAGCAAAGGCCGCCAGCCCCAGCGCCCGTCTTGGTGAGCCGGCAGTCAGGTAGGCCGCGAGCAACAGATAGCCCGCCACCAGGAAGGCAGCCACCCCGCCAGGCCCGACCGAAGGGATCAGCAGCAGACCCACCAGCGGCGGCGCGATCGCTGCGCCGGCCGTGTTGATGGCCACCGCCCGACCAAGCGGCAAGCCGAAATCGCAGGCCCATTGGCAAGCGCCCGCAAAAAGCGCACCCATGCCCATCGCGGGCACGCCCATGACCACGACTGCCGCCAGGACCTCACCCGCCAGCGGCGCGCCTGACCAGCCGGGAAACCAGGCCCCCGGAAGGGCGGACAGTGCCTGCGCCCACCAGAGGGCCGCGGCGCCCATCAACAGCCCGGCGGCGGTGATCAGGAGCAGGCGGATCGGCCCGCTGCCAGCCGAGGGCTGCGCCGTCCGCGACGCGCGGTGCAACAGGCCAGCACCCAGCGCCGTCCCGGCAAGAAATGCGGCCAGCATCGCGGCATAGCTGTACGCGGTGTTCTCGGTGACCTGCCCGAGCACCCTGACGCAGAGCGTCTCGTGGCCGATCCCGAGAAAGCCGCAGGCCGCAAGCAGGATGCGAGGACTGGCACGACCGCCGCCTTGCGGGGGCGACGCGCTCAGCGTGGGCATCGAGGCCGGCAGATCGTTGCGCGGCACGCTCGTTCGCCCCCAGCGCCAGGCAGCCAGGCCTGCGCAGGCGAGGTTCAGGGCAGCGATGGCCGCGCCCGTGCTGGCGAGACCCGTTGCGGGCACGAGCCAGAAAACAGCGGCGAGAACACCGAGCACGGCACCGGCCGTGTTGGCTGCATAGATGAGCGCGAGCGGGCCCTGGTTCTGCGCGACCTGCCTGACCACCAGTGGCAGGGTGGCACCCATGGCGACCGTCGCCGGCAGCAGGGCAAGCACCGTGACCGTGAAACCAAAGAGCGCCTGAGTGCCCCGGGCTGGGGTTTCACCCAGGATCGGCGCCATGGCCGGCATCAGCCTGGGAAGCGCGAGCACCAGCGCCGCACCCCACAGGCCTATCAGCGCTTCGAGCGCGGCGTACCAGAGACCCGGTCGGCCGCGATGCTTGAGCACCGATCCGATCCACCACGCGCCAGCCGACAGGCCGGCAAAAATGGCGACCAGAACGCCGATCGCAGCCATGAACTCATGACCGAGGCCTACCGCCAGCTGCTGTGTCCACAGCCCCTGCCAGGCGAGGCTGGCGGCACCGGACACCATCACGACCAGGCAGGCGAAGGCCGTGTCGGCCCTCGAACCATCCTGTCGACCACTGGCGGCAGTCGCCGCGGACGCCCCTGCAACAACAACCGGCTCGGTCCGGCGTGAGTGGCTCATGGCGTAAGGGGCTCTCCAAAACAAAACGGCCAGCCTGGAGGCCAGCCGTCGTCGCGGTGGGCAGTGGCACCGGGGCCACCGCCTGCACAGGTCACTTCACCCCGGCGACCTTGGTGGAGTTGAGGACCTCGACATACACCGGGTTGGCGTAGAACCAGAGATCCGCCCACGCGGCCACATCGAAACCCGAGTACTTCACCCCGTTGATCGTGCGCAGATGCGCGGGGCATGCCGCGTCGGTGCAGGGGATGGTGCCCGGCTTGGTCTGGTCGAAGGGAAGCACCAGATAGTCGAGCAGCGGGTTGCCGTCGGCGTCGGTCTCGTAGGGCGTTGCCGGCGGGAGGTTGGTGCCACGAAGACGCAGGTACTGGGTGGCCTTGACCGCGGGAACCACGAAACTCATGGTCCGCACGCCGCCATCGGACGCCGTCCAGCTGGTCTTGTTGAAGGTCTTGATCCGGCGGGCCGAGCCGTTCAGCGTGGCCGGATCGTCGGCCTTGTAGGTGGCAGCGGGGTCGCCGGCGGTTCCGGTGACCGGCTTGCCCGCCTCGCCCGCGTAGTTGCCGCGGTCGTTCGGATCGACATAGCCGGTGACATTGCCCGCGATCACATCGATGTGGTCAAGCACGGGCTGATTCAGCGGCTGGTTGATTCCGATCTGCTTGAGCGACGGATTGGCGAAGCTGTAGGGCGAGAAGTTGGTGCCGTCCGGATCGCGCACCGCAATCGCCACCACGAGATCGGCGCCGGGCCGCACGACCAGCTTTTCGCCCATCGTCGCGCAACCGTCGATCCGAACCTCGGCGTTCCGGCTGACCGCATCGGTGACCGCCTTCTCGAGCAGAGCGGTCATCGCCTTGCGGGGAATGCCCGGGTTCGCGGCGCAGACCACGAACGCGAGACGGTCGATCAGCTGGCCCGAGGTGGCGAAGGCGTTGCCGCTGCGAAGCCCGTCGATGATGCCCTGAGCGCTCAGGTTGCCCGTGCCCTTGCGAACCATGACATGAGTCCGCTGGTATTCGCCGGGCTGGAAGTCCTGGGTGCTCTCGAGCTGGTCCGGGCCGAACAGACCCCGGTTGTGATAGTCGGAACTGGCGAAGAACCACCAGTTGCGGCCCTCACCGAGCAGGGCATCCCAGACGCCGCCGATCTTGGCGGCGTAATAGCCGGTACCCCCGTAGGTGCCGCCGCCGACCGAGCGCACGAAGCCGGTGCCGCCGTATTCGCCGCGGTTCAGCGAGGCCTGGTGGCCCGGCATCGACTCGAAGCCGAAGGCGATCCGCGGCGCGGCATTGTTGAAGTTGCGCAGGTGCTCGATGTTGAAGCCTGCATTGGAGGTCGGGTTGTAGACCCCCGCACGCTCAAGGTGCGCCGGCACATAGTAGCTGCCGAAAGGCGCCTTCTCGTTGAGCCACTTCAGCGCCTCGATCGTCTTGGTGTGCCCGAGATTCGGATCGGTGCTGGTGTTGCCGCCGCCGAGGTTTCCGGTCTTGGCGACCTTCTTGGACGTCGGGTCGACCAGCGCATTGTTGGTGGGGCTGGTGCCGAAAGAGCAGTCCCACTGGTTTTCCGCGCCGCGGCTGGTGTCGGAGTCGCTTCGATCGAAGCAGTACTCGAACTGCGCGAGCAGGTTGGCGTTGCCGGTGCCCGTGGTGACTGGCCACGGCAGTTGGCCGTCGAGGATGGTCATGGACACATGCTCGTGGCCCGGCGCGTTGGTTTCGATGCCCATCCAGATCGGCTTGTTGCGGGCCCGGCTCTCGGCCTCGGTGACCGCGTACTGGTACTCCTTGATCTCCTGCCAGCGCCACATCGCCTTGGGGTTCGCGGAGCCATCACCCTTGATGCCGGCGACGCCGGCCGGCAGGGTGCTTTGCCATGACTGGTTGGGTCCTGCCGAGGTAGAGGCAGGCTGACCCGACGACGGGAAGGTGTTGGGCGGATACGGCCCTGCCGCGCTGTTGGTCAACCCCAGGGCAGGAGGCACCGGCGTGAAGGGATCCTCCGCGAGCGTGCAGTTGCGCGCCGACGAGCCGCCGTGGTCGGCCTGGACGAACCAGTCGAGGCCCCAGGTGTTCACCGACTTGTCGATCAGCTTCTTCATCGAGAGGCTGCCGTCGGAGCAGGTGCTGTGGTTGTGGAAATCGCCGGTGACATAGGTGCCGGCGGCCTTGGTCTTCGCCTTGTCGGCCGCGGTGGCCGGCCCGGGCATCAGCGACGCTTCGAGCGCGCAGAGCGAGGCGCAGACGACGGCGATTTCCCGCAGGGGAAAATTCTTGGTGTTCATGTCGAGGTCCGATCGGATGCGGTATGGGCGCGGCTCAGCTCTCGCTGGCGCTCTGATCGCCGAGGAGCCGGACCTTGTCGGTGTACCGGACCTTGGTGGTGAAAGTGACCGATGTCGTGTCGACATCGGCATTGGTCACGGTGGCAGTCATCGTGCAGACGATGCCGTCGCCGGTGTTGGTGCAATCCGACAGGGATACATTCGACATGCCGACCTGCGGGAACGCAGGCAGGTCGGGCGAGACCTGCGCCGCGGAAGCCTCGGCGGCCAGCGCCGCGGTGACGCTGCTCTTGGTGCGCGCGGCATCGAGGAAATTGGCATCGAACAGGTCCGCGAATGCGGCACTGGCCAGGCCGGCCGCACTGCTCAGTGCGGCCACGCCCGAGGCGAGGGCAGCCGAGAAGGTGGAAACCGCTGAGGAAGGCGGGGGGCTGCCGGCCTGATCGTTGCCGCCGCCACCACAGGCGGCGAGGCTCACGGAGAGGGCCAGCGCGACAGCCGACTGTCTTGCGCGCAGGAAGGGGGGGGTCATGGGCTGGGGCTCCAGGGTGCGCGACACAGCGGGCTGTGCGCGGTGGACGAGGTCGCGGCGTAAGAAGACCCCAGCTTAAGCGCGGTTATTTACAGGCAGATGGCAGTTTGATGACGGTGGGCGGGTGGCTGCCCGCCGCGCCGGGGCCTGACTGCCCAAGGCATGAGGGATGGCGCGCCCGGCAGGAATCGAACCTGCGACCCTTGGCTTCGGAGGCCAATACTCTATCCCCTGAGCTACGGGCGCGTAGCGGGGGGCGCGCGATGGCTGCCCCCCGAGAGAAGACGGCGAGAATACCCGGATTTCAGGAACCCGTCCAAGCGCGGCCGGGCGCGCCGGGCGGCCGGCGGGCCTGCGGTATCGTGCGCGGATCCCCGCACCCCGCCACCCGGAAACCGCCCCATGGATCCCGATCAGACCCGCGCCGCCGTTGATGCCGCCATCACCACCCGCCGCTCCGTTCGCGCCTTCCTGCCCACGCCGGTGCCGCGCGAGACCGTGGCCGAGATCCTGGCGGTGGCCAGCCGCGCGCCCTCGGGCACCAACATCCAGCCCTGGAAGATGCATGTGCTGGCCGGCGAGGCCAAGGCCGAGCTCAGCCGCGCCGTGCTGGCCGCGTTCGCCGAGCCCGATTCCGCCACGAAGTACACCGAGCCCTTCCCCTATTACCCGGCGCAGTGGGTGTCGCCGTATGTCGACCGCCGGCGCAAGATCGGCTGGGACATGTACGGGCTGCTGGGCATCGGCAAGGGCGACACCGAGCGCATGCGCGAGCAGACCGCCCGCAACTATGTGTTCTTCGATGCGCCGGTGGGGATCATCTTCACCATGGACAAGATGATGCGCACCGGCGGCTACATGGACTGCGCGATGTTCATGCAGAACGTGATGGTGGCGGCTCGCGGTCGCGGGCTGGACACCTGTCCGCAGCAGGCGTTCTCGCGCTTCCACGAGGTGATCGCGCGCACCCTGGGCCTGCCCGAGACCGAGGGCGTGATCTGCGGCATGGCGCTGGGCCACGCCGATCCCGACGCGGCGATCAACCGGCTGCAGACCGAGCGCGAGCCGGTGTCGGCCATTGCCAGCTTCCGCGGCTTCTGATCCGCGGGCCGCGTTGCAGCGGCTACAATCAGAGGTTTTGACGAACCGGGCCCTCCCCGAGGAAAGCCAATGAGCGCCGCCGAACACGAAACCTTCATCAAGACCCCGAAGCAGCTGATCACCGCGGTGGTGCTGTCCTTCGTGGTGCCCATCCTGATCATCGTGCTGCTGGTCAAGTATGTCGGTGCCGGCGACCGCGGCGGCTCGGGCAACAACGCCCTCACCCCCGAGGCCACCGAGGCCCGCATCCAGCCCGTGGCCCGCTTCGAGCTCAAGGGCGCGGGCGGCGCCAAGGCGCTGCGCGCCGGCGAAGAGGTCTACAAGGCCCAGTGCTCGGCCTGCCATGCGGTGGGCGCGGCGGGTGCACCCAAGGTCGGCGATGCCGGCGCCTGGGCGGCGCGCATCAAGACCGGCTATGACGCCCTGCTGAACTCCGCGCTCAAGGGCAAGGGCGCCATGGCCGCCCAGGGCGGCGGCGACTTCGAGGACATCGAGATCGGTCGCGCGGTGGTCTACATGGCCAACAGCAGCGGCGGCAAGCTCGCCGAACCCAAGGCCCCGGCGCCCGCCGAAGAGGCCAAGAAGTAAGCGCCACACGCCCTGCCAGGCGGGCCGGCAGCCCGCCCCGGTCGGGCGCTCAGCCGGCCCCCGGCGGCTTGCCCGGTCGGGCGAGCAAGGCCTGAAGCGCCGCCAGCCGCGCACGGGCGTCGGCCTGATCGGTCTGCCGCGCCGGCGGCCTCGCCTCCAGCTGCATCTCCGCCAGGAACCGCGAGGGCTCGCGCCGCACCGCGTCGCGCCCGCGCCCGCGCCGGCGACGCGCGCACCAGCTCAGCGTGAGACTGCGCCGGGCCCGGGTCACCGCCACATACATCAGCCGCCGCTCCTCCTCGATGCGCGCCCGCCAGGCCGGATCGGCGTCGGCCTCGGACGCATCGGGCTCCTCGCCCTCCAGGCTGCCCTGGTGCGGCAGGATGCCCTCCTCGCAGCCCACCACGAACACATGGCCGAACTCCAGGCCCTTGGCGGCGTGCACGGTGGACAGGCGCACGGCATCCAGGTCCTCGTCGCGGCGGTCGAGCTGCGAGAGCAGGGCCACGCTCTGGGCCACCTGCGCAAGCGTGGCCTTGTCCTCGTCGGCGCGCTTTTTCACCCAGTCGAGGAAGTCGGTGACATGGGTCCAGCGCGCGGCAGCCTGCTTCTCGTCGGCGGCATCGAAAAGATGGGCGCGGTAGCCGATGGCCGCGATCAGGTCGTCGAGCACCGGCGCGGCCGGCTCGCGGGTGGCGCGCGCGGCCATGCGGTTGACGAAGGCGCCGAACTCGCGCAATGGCGCGAGCTGGCGGGGCGCCAGACGGGCCTCGAGCCCGCTCTCGAAGAGCGCGGCGAACATCGGCCGCTGCCGCTGGCCTGCGTACTCGCCGAGGGCCGCGAGGGTGGCCGTGCCCACGCCGCGTCGCGGG
>JAGWVN010000044.1 GCA_018970865.1 Betaproteobacteria bacterium | reverse complement strand
TGGCATTGCGGGTGCCGCGGCGGTTATTGGGCTCGCTTTAGCCGTAGCAATTCTTCGAGCACCAGCCCTCGAGGGTGAGTCTTTTCAGCTGAAGTTCGCTTTCTTTTCGGACCAGCAGGCTACAGAGACTTCTCAGTCGGCGATCGCCCGCCTTTGGAACCAAGAAGCCAAGACACTAGAACTCTCAACTGCTCGCAAGGAAAACCCATTTTGGCTTCTCTCCGAACCAGTGAAGCCTGTACTGAATGACGAGAGGTCGATAGAACTTCCCTCCCGTCACCTTACGAGCGTGCAGTACTGGTTCGTAAACCAAGATGGCAATTTGATCGATAGTGGACGCCACCTTCGAGATACCGCGGAGGGTGCAATTCGCCCATCCCGATCAGGGTTTGTTATTTCAATACCCAATTACGCCGAGGAGTTCCGCATCATACTCCGCCTTGAGGCGGTAGGCCCAGCGAGACTAGGAATAGCATCGCGCAGTGATCGGGATGTAATCGCTTCCGAGAGATTTTTTGAACGGAGCGGCGGTGTTCTGTTCGGCAGCCTGCTAATGATTGCGGCGTTCAGCTTCCTCATTTCGCTTCTGGCGCGCGAGTTTACTTTTTTCCTTTTTGGTGCGTGGGTTCTGGCGAGTCTTCGTCTGTCATCCTATACCGCTGGCTGGGATATGGTTTGGCTCGGCCTTCCCTACATTGAGAGCTTCCCAACAGTCTCCCGCAATCTCCCTCTCGGTAGTTACGCTCTTCTGACAATTGCGCTCTTCTGGTCTATCTTCAAGCGTGATGTGTCCAGATTGGGGAGCGCTGATACCCTGAAAGTACTCTTCCTACTCTCGCTAGGACTCGTGTGCATTGCGCCATTCACCCCGCACAAACACTTCCTTCCTGTTCTTTGGCTGATCGTCATACCCAGTGTCACATTCCTTATTTGGTTGACGATTCGCATATTTGTTAGCACCGGGTCCAGCTCAGCAGCCTGGTATGGAGCTTCGTGGATTGCGACATTCAGTGGCGCGCTAGGTGACATCGCTCACGCGACAGGTCTGATGACTACAAAGCCAACACTAGCCAATAGTCTCGCTGCCTCCGTCGCAGCAGCACTTCTGGCCGGGGTAGCCATTGCCCAGCGACTTAATTCGGAGCGATCAGGCCGAGTTCAAGCTCAGAAGGAAGCGATGCAAGCGCTTGACGAGATTAAGGAGGTATATGAGGGAATGCCGATCGGGCTGTTTTCCCTTGATGATGCAGGCAATCTCCGAATATTCAATCCAGCATTTTCCGCCATGTTTGAGTTTCAGTTTTTCCGAACCGGAAAAATGAACGGAGCGCATATCGACAGTATTTTCGGCAAAGGGATTTGGAGTCGACTGAAGAATGCCACCGATGAAACGATAACATCGGATCTGGAAATTCATATTGAAGGGAAGGACGATGTTCCCGAACGATGGTTTCTTGCCAAGGTGACTTCCAAGCAAGACGCTGTGGAGGGGTCCGTGCAGGACATAACCTTACGCAAGCAAGCCGAGGCCAAGTTGAGGCATCTGGTCGATCATGACTCTCTGACGGGGCTGCGTAACCGTAGAGGTCTCGAGGAAGCCATGGAGGAGGCGCAACGCCTGGCAAACGACGGCGTCCCCTGCGCCATCGCCCAACTCTCCCTCGATCGATTCAAGCTCATCAACGACCTGTATGGTCACCGGGTCGGTGATGTCATGCTTCAGCAGACTGCCCTGCGCCTGATGCAGGCGGTGCGTGGGCGAGATCATGTGGCCCGAATCGCCGACTCCTTTGTGGTGATCTTCCTCGATTGCCCCGACTTCGCCACGGTCGGCCTGAGCGAGCGCCTGCGGGAGGCCGTCAGCGACCAGCCCTTCGAGCTCGAAGGCAAGCGACTGGACATGACTGCCAGCGTCGGCGTGGTCGCCTTCGATCCCAAGATGGATCTCGTCGACACGCTGGCCGCCGCCGGCAGGGCATGCGCCGAGGCCAAGTCGCGCGGGCGCAACTGTGTGGTGCAGCTCGACGACAACGACAGCCGCCTGCGGACTCACCTCGAAGAGCTCAAGGTCGTCGCGGACCTCAAACGGAAGATCCACACCGACCGCTACTTTCTCGACTTCCAGCCGATCGTGGCATTGCAGGCTCCGCACTCCTCGCTCAATTACGAAGTGCTGCTGCGCATGCGCGACGAGAATGGCGGCGTCATCCAGCCCGGACGGTTCATCGGGGCCGCTGAGCGCAACGGTCTGATGTCGGAGATCGACCGTTGGGTTTTGCGCAGCACCCTGGAGTGGCTGGACCAGCACGCCGCTCACCGTGATCGGCTCAGCTTTGCGACGATCAACATCAGCGGCGCCTCTCTCAACGACGCCCGGTTCGTGGACGACGCCTTCGCGATGATCGCCGACCACCCGATGGCGATGCCCAAGCTGTGCTTCGAGATCACCGAGAGCGTGGCCTTGAACGACATCAACTCCACTCGTCGCTTCATCGATCGCGTCAAGCAGTATGGCAGCAAGCTCGCGCTCGACGACTTCGGCGCCGGCTATACCTCCTTCAATTACCTGAAGGAGATTCCGGCCGACTTCATCAAGATCGATGGCTCCTTCGTTCGCGACATCAACCTGAACCCCGCGAACTATTCGATCACGCGCACCATCGTCGACCTGACCCATGAGCTTGGCATGCGCAGCATCGCAGAGTGGGCCGAGACGCCGGACACGGTAGCCACCCTGGTCGAACTGGGGGTCGACTATGGTCAGGGCTACGGGCTTGCGCGGGCCATGGACAAGAACATCGTCACTGCCGCCGCCTCATGCGGGGAACTCGTTCGAGACGAGCGCGTGCTCGAGATCATGGCCGCAGGTCCTGCGCATGCGGGCGTGACCAGCCGCGGCGGTGCCGCGCTGCTCTGACAGCGGCATTCGCCCACCACCCGGCTGAACGCTCTGCCGCCGCTGGCTGACGCGCCAGCGGCATCCCGTATCATTCCGGCTCCCTCGCAGATCGGGCGGGTCGTCCGGCTCGCCCACGCCCCTTGGAGAGCCCATGAGCAGCCTTGCCTATCACCGGGAAGATGGCGGCATCGTCATCCTCACCCTCGACGCGCCAGGTGCCGCTGTCAACACCATGAACGCGGCATTCAAGGCCGACCTTGCCGCGACGGTCGACCGACTGGAGGCCGAGAAAGATCGCATCCAGGGGGTGCTGCTGCGGTCGGCGAAGACATCGTTCTTCGCTGGTGGAGATCTGCGCGAGATCGCCGCTGTGCAGGCCTCGGATGCGGAACGGTTCTTCGGCAATCTCGAGGCCATGAAGGCGGTGCTGCGCCGGCTCGAGCGGCTCGGTCGTCCGGTGGTGGCAATGATCAATGGCCACGCCCTTGGCGGCGGGCTCGAACTCGCGCTCTCCTGCCATCACCGGATCGCCCTCGACGATGAGCGCATCCAGCTCGGCTGCCCTGAGGCCACGCTGGGCCTGCTCCCCGGCGCCGGGGGAATCACCAAGAGCGTTCGCCTGATGGGCCTGATGAAGGCCCTGCCCTACCTCATCGAAGGCAAGCGGATTGCCCCGAAGGAGGCCCTGGCAATCGGACTCGTCGACGCGCTGGCGCCTGATATCGCGGCCATGGAAGCGATGGCGCGCGCCTGGATCGCGGCCAACCCGGCCCCCGTCCAGCCCTGGGACAGGCCCGGCTACCGCATCCCTGGCGGTTCGCCTGCCAGCCCGGGCGTCGCCCAGATGCTCGCAGGGGCTCCAGCCATGCTCCTCGAGAAGACTCGCGGAAACCTCCCCGCACCCGAGGCCGTTCTCGCGGCTGCCGTGGAAGGAGCGCAGGTGGACTTCGACACCGCCATGCGCATCGAGTCCCGATACCTCACGCGACTCGCCACCGGTCAGGTCGCCAAGAACATGATCGGCACGCTGTTTTTCCAGCTCAACGAGGTCAAGGCCGGCAAGAGCCGAGCCGGAGACTCGGCGCGGCATCGGATCCAGCGCGTTGGCATCCTGGGGGCCGGCATGATGGGCTCGGGCATCGCCTGGGCCTGCGCATCGAAAGGCGTGGCCTGCGTGCTCAAGGATCTGGACCTCGCCGCTGCGCAAAAGGGCAAGGCCCACAGCGAGGCTTTGCTCGCGCGCCGGGTGGACCGCGGCGCGATGACAGCCGAAGCCGCCCAGCGCACCCTCGCACTGATCCAGCCGTCTGCCGATCCCGCGGATCTTGCCGGCTGCGACCTGGTGATCGAGGCGGTCTTCGAAAACCGGGAAGTGAAGGCGCGGGTCACGCGCGAGGCAGAGGCCATGCTGGGCCACGATGCCGTGTTCGCCTCGAACACCTCCACCCTGCCGATCAGCGGGCTGGCCCAGGCCAGCGCCCGCCCGGACCGATTCATCGGGCTGCATTTCTTTTCGCCTGTTGACAAGATGCCGCTGGTGGAAATCATCCGCGGCAGGCAGACCTCCGACGAGACGGTGGCGCGAGCCTTCGATTTCGTGCTCCAGATCGGCAAGACTCCGATCGTGGTGAATGACTCCCGCGGCTTCTATACCAGTCGGGTGTTCGGCAGCTTCGTCAACGAGGGCATGGCCTTGCTTGGCGAGGGTGTCCCCGCCGCGCTGATCGAGAACCTCGCCATGCAGGCGGGCATGCCCGTGGGCCCGCTGGCCGTGCTGGACGAGGTTTCCCTGAAGCTTGCCGATGATGTCCTGCACCAGGAACTCGCCGATCTGGCGGCGGAGCAGGGGACGGCCGATCACGATCACGCGCATGGACATGATCACGGGCACGGGCACGGGCATGACCACGGGCACGCGCATGACCACGGGCACGGGCACGGGCACGACCACGGGCATGAGCATGGGCACGAGCACGCCCACGATCACGCTCACGAGCACGATCACGCCCATGGCGCAAGTCATGACCACGACCATGCGCACCATGACCATCACGGTCATGAGGGTCACGACCATGATCATGGACACGATCACGATCACGGACACGATCATGGTCACAAACACGGCCATGACCATGCCCACGCTCACCAGCACCAGCACGGGCACGGGCACGACCCTGCTCATGACCACGACCACGCCCTACCCTCCGGGGCGCCGATGCCCGCGGCAACGCAGGCCGCCGGCAAGCGAACCATCCCGATCAAGGCGGCGCAGTCGCATGCTCACAGCCATTCGGTGAAGTCCCGCCGCATGGCCGAGTCCGCGGTCTATGTGCTCGAGAAGATGGCCCATGGCTACAAGCGCATGGGCCGTGCCCACGGCGGCGGCTTCTACGACTATCCCGAGGGCGAGCCCAAGCAGCTCTGGCCGGGCCTCGACGCGTTCGCCAAGGGCCGCAAGCGACTGCCCGGCAACGACGACATCCGTGACCGGCTCCTGTATGCCCAGGCGATCGAAACGGTCCGTTGCCTGCAGGAAGGCGTCCTGGAATCCACCCGTGACGCCAATATCGGATCGATATTCGGCTGGGGCTTCCCCGTGCACACAGGAGGAACCGCCCAGTTCGTGAATCATGTCGGTGTTGCCGCCTTCGTGGCTCGGGCTCGCGAACTCGCCGGGCGCTATGGCGAGCGGTTCGAGCCGCCCGCCCTGCTTGCCCGTCTGGCCACGGAAGGCAAACCGCTGTAGCAGCGCTGGCGCTGCCCCGGCACCCCGCACAAGGAGACACCGTCATGCCACGCCAGGAATACCGGGTTCATGAGTATCGCGAGCCGGTGAAGCCGCGGCCCGCCGCCACCATCCTGCTGCTGCGTGACGGTGAACAGGGTCTCGAGGTGCTGATGACCCGGCGCTCGATGCAGGCGAGCTTCGCGCCTGGTGCCTATGTCTTCCCCGGCGGCGCACTCGACCCGGCCGATCAGGGTGAGCAGGCCGCGCGGCTCTCGCGCAGCCGCGAGAGCCAATCGGGCGAGCAGCGCGCATTCACCATCGCAGCCATCCGTGAGGCATTCGAGGAACTGGGCGTGCTGCTTGCCCACCTGCCCGATGGCAGCCCTGCGGGCCAGGCCCATCTCGATCGGCTGTCCCGCGAACGAGACGCCGACTTCCTCGAGCAGATCGAGCGGCACGACATGCGACTCGCAGTCGACCGGGTCTGGTGGCTGTGTCACTGGATCACCGATCCCGACCTGCCCAAGCGCTTCGATGCGCGCTTCTTCGTCGCGCACATGCCGCCCGGACAGGAACCGGTGGCCGACGAGGGGGAGACCTTCGAGCCGGTGTGGATCTCGCCGGGTGATGCGCTGCGCCGCCACGCCGAAGGCAGCTTCTCGATGATCTTTCCCACCATCCGAACGCTGGGCCGGCTGTCGGCCTATCCCAACGCCCAGGCCGTGATCGACGCCTGCCAGGGCGAGCGGCCGATGTGGGTGTCCTCGCCGCGGGGCGCGCACTTCAAGGGACAGATCGAGCGCTACTCCGAGCATGAGCCGCCCTACGGCGAACTCGAGCTGGTATCGCCCGATGGCCGTCTGGTGCACGCCCTTGACTGGCAGCACGAGAAGGCGGTGCCGCTGATGCGCCATGTGCTGCGCCTCACCGCGCCCAACCCGGGGCGCATGACCGGCCCGGGCACGAACACCTACATCATCGGCGAGGCGGGCAGCGGATTCCTGGTGATCGATCCCGGCCCCGACCTGTCAGTGCATGTGCAGCGCATCGCAGCCATCGTCGGCGGGGATCTCAAGGCGATCCTGTGCACCCATGCGCATCCGGACCACTCCCCGGGCGCGGTCGAACTCAAGGCGCTCACCGGCGCGCCGATCCTGGGCGCGCCATCCGGCCCGAACTTCCGCAGCGAATGGCAGTTCACCCCGGACCGAACGCTGGTCGATGGCGACACCATCTCGGTTCCTGGCGCCACCTTGCGCGTGATCCACACGCCGGGCCATGCATCGAACCACCTCTGCTTCCTGCTGGAGGAAGACGGGCTGCTGTTCTCCGGCGATCACATCAACAACGGCTCCACCGTGGTGATCGATCCGCCCGACGGCAACATGCTCGACTACCTGCGCGCCCTCGAGCGGCTGCTCACCATGCCCATGCAGTACATCCTGCCCGCGCACGGCTGGGTGCTGGGCTTCGCGCACGACAGCATCCGCCAGCTGATCGCCCACCGACTCAAGCGCGAGGCCAAGGTACTCGGCGCCGTGCGCCGCAGCGGCGGCGGCACCATGGATGAACTCGTCAGGCTGGTCTATGACGATGTCGACCCGGTGATGCACCCGGTGGCCAAGCGCTCGCTCTTTGCCCACCTCGAGAAACTGGTGGCCGATGGCGCCGTGCTCGCCACGCAAGAAGGGCGCTGGCAGCCGGCTGGCTGACAACGCCCTTCAGGGGGTCTTGCAGGATCAGGCCGAGCGCGCTGCGTCGTCGGCCGCGGCTGCCTTCATCGACAGGCGCAAGCGCCCCTTGTCGTCGGCCTCGATGGCCTTGACGCGAATCTGCTGGCCTTCCTTGAGGTAGTCGGACACCTGATTGACCCGCTCGTTGGCGATCTGCGAGACATGCAGCAGGCCGTCACGGCCCGGCAGCACCTGCACGATCGCACCGAAGTCGAGGATCTTGAGGACGGTGCCCTCGTAGATGCGACCGATCTCGACCTCGGCCGTGAGGCCCTCGATGATGCCCTGGGCCTTCTTGGCCGCCCCGGAGTCGACCGCGGCGATGGTGATCGTGCCGTCGTCCTGGATGTCGATGGTGGTGCCGGTCTGCTCGGTGATCTGGCGGATGGTGGCACCGCCTTTGCCGATCACATCGCGGATACGCTCCGGATTGATCTTCATGGTGTACATGCGGGGCGCGAAATCGGAGAGCTCCTGACGGGCGCCGCCAACCGCGCTCTTCATGTGGCCGAGGATGTGCAGCCGGCCTTCGCGGGCCTGGGCCAGCGCGACCTGCATGATCTCCTTGGTGATGCCCTGGATCTTGATGTCCATCTGCAGCGCGGTGATGCCCTGCTCGGTGCCGGCCACCTTGAAGTCCATGTCGCCGAGGTGATCCTCGTCGCCGAGAATGTCGGTGAGCACCGCGAAACGGCCACCATCCTTGATGAGGCCCATGGCCACGCCGGCCACATGCGCCTTCATCGGCACGCCGGCATCCATCAGTGCCAGGCAGCCGCCGCACACCGAGGCCATCGACGAGGAGCCGTTGGATTCGGTGATCTCGGACACCACGCGCAGCGAGTAGGCAAACTCCTGCGCGCTGGGCAGCAGCGGGCGCAGCGCGCGCTTGGCCAGGTTGCCGTGACCGACCTCGCGCCGCTTGGGCGAGCCGAAGCGGCCGGTCTCGCCGGTGGCAAACGGCGGCATGTTGTAGTTGAACATGAAGCGATCCCGGTACTCGCCGGTGATCGCATCGATGATCTGCTCATCGCGAGCGGTGCCCAGGGTGGCAGCCACCAGCGCCTGGGTCTCGCCGCGGGTGAAGAGCGCCGAGCCGTGGGCGCGCGGCAGCACGCTGGAGCGGATGGCGATCGGGCGCACGGTGCGGGTGTCACGGCCGTCGATGCGCGGCTCACCGGAAAGGATCTGGCCACGCACGATGCGCGACTGGATCTCGAACAGGATGTTGCCCACCTCGTTGCTGTCAGGCACAGGCTGGCCGGCAGCCTTGGCTTCCTCGACCACCTTGGCAGCCACGCCGTTCTCGAGGTTGCGAACCCGGGTGGTGCGCTCCTGCTTGTTGCGAACCGCGTAAGCGGCCCGCATGTCAGCCTCGGCGAGTTCATTGATGCGCGCGATCAGGGCCTCGTTGCGGGCCGGCGGCTGCCAGTCCCACTCGGGCTTGCCGCCCTCGGCCACCAGCTCGTCGATGGCGGCGATGGCGGTCTGCATCTGCTCGTGGCCATAGACCACGGCGCCCAGCATCACGTCTTCGGGCAACTGATGGGCCTCGGACTCGACCATGAGCACGGCCGCATCGGTGCCGGCGACCACCAGATCGAGCTTGCTCGAGGCCATCTGGCTGGCGCTGGGGTTGAGCACGTACTGGGCGTCGATGTAACCGACGCGAGCCGCGCCGATCGGGCCGCTGAACGGGATGCCCGACACAGCCAGCGCCGCCGAGGCGGCGATCATGGCCGGGATGTCGCTGTCGACTTCGGGATTGCTCGACACCACCTGGACGATGACCTGGACCTCGTTGTAGAAGCCGTCAGGGAACAGCGGGCGGATGGGGCGGTCGATGAGCCGGCAGATCAGGATCTCGCGCTCGGTGGGACGGCCTTCGCGCTTGAAGAAGCCGCCGGGAATGCGGCCGGCGGCGTAGAACTTCTCGACATAGTCGACGGTGAGCGGGAAGAAATCCTGCCCGGGCTTGGCGCTCTTGGCGCCGACCACCGAGGCGAGCACCACGGTGTCATCCATGTTGACCAGCACCGCGCCAGAGGCCTGGCGGGCGATTTCGCCGGTTTCCAGGGTGACGGTGTTCTGGCCCCACTTGAAGGTCTTGCGTGCGATTTGAAACAAGGTGCTTTCCTTTCGAGACATTGCCCGCGCGGTCAGCCGGCGGCGCGGTTCGCCTGCGATTGATCAGACGAAAAAACAAAGGCCCGCAAGCGAATGCCTTGCGGGCCTGCTGGTGCTGCCATCAACCCGGGTTGGTCGGGAGCAAGCGCTTCAACCCCGGAGACCGAGTCTTTCGATCAGGGTCTTGTAGCTGGCCTGATTGGTGGACTTGAGGTAGTCGAGCAGCTTGCGGCGCCGGCTCACCATCTTGAGCAGGCCCCGACGGGAGTGGTGGTCCTTGGTGTGGGTCTTGAAGTGACCGGTGAGGTCGTTGATGCGGGCGGTGAGCAGCGCCACCTGAACCTCCGGCGAGCCGGTGTCGTTCTTGGCGCGCTGGAAATCGGCGACGATCTTCGCCTTGTCTAGGGTTTCGACGGTCATGGTTTCCCTTGGAGAACTTGCGGCGTCACTGGGATGGTGGGCCGTGCGGTTGAAAACAGAAGATTATAGCCCGCCGCGGGCGGGCCGGACAAGCACCGCTCAGGTCCGCGGCAGCGTCACCCCGAGCTGGCCCTGGTACTTGCCGCCGCGGTCGCGGTAGGAGGTCTCGCAGACCTCATCGGATTCAAGGAAAAGCACCTGGGCGCAGCCCTCGCCGGCGTAGATGCGCGCCGGCAGCGGCGTGGTGTTGCTGAACTCCAGGGTGACATGGCCCTCCCACTCCGGCTCGAGCGGGGTGACATTCACGATGATGCCGCAGCGGGCATAGGTGGACTTGCCCAGGCAGATGGTCAGCACGCTGCGCGGGATGCGGAAGTACTCCATGGTGCGCGCCAGCGCGAAGGAATTGGGCGGGATGATGCAGACATCGCCCTTGAAGTCGACGAACGAGCCCTCGTCGAAATCCTTGGGGTCGACGATCGTGCTGTTGATGTTCGTGAAGATCTTGAACTCGTCGGCGCAGCGGATGTCGTAGCCGTAGCTCGAGGTGCCGTACGAGACGATGCGCCGGCCGTCGCGCTCGCGCACCTGGCCGGGCTCGAAGGGCTCGATCATGCCCTGGGCGGCCATGCGACGGATCCACTTGTCGGACTTGATGGTCATGGGCGCAATCCTGGAAAGACTGGCCGCGATGATAGCGCGGGGCCGCGGCTCAGCCGCCGCCGCGCTGGGTGTGGAAGTCGAAGCCGCGGATCCACTCGCGGGCCTGCGCGGCGCGCTCGGGCGGATAGATGAATTGCACGCGCAGCGCCCGGAAGGTGATCAGCCCGAGCCGCCGCAGCGGCGCTGGCGAGACACGAACCTGGATCTCGAAGTCAGCCACCGGTACGCGGATGGCCTCGTCATCGGCCTGAAGCACCGGCTGGCCAGTGAACTCGCGCAGCCAGCGCTCCAGATCGGCCCGGCTGCAGCCCATCTCGCGGCTGTCGCCGAAGCCCGCGCCGGGGCCGGAGCCGCTCATGCGCGGCTCAGCCGCCTGCAATCGGCGGCCAGATCGCCAGCGCCTCGCCCTCGCGCAGATCGCGGCTGGCCCGCTGGTCTGGGGCGACATAGGCGCCATTGACCAGAACCAGATGCACCAGCCGCGCCGGCAGGTTGAAGCGGTCGATCAGCGCCTGCACCGTGGTGCCCTCGGGCACCTCCAGCACGATGGCGTTGCCCTCGCGCGAACGCCCGTCCACCTGCTGCGGCAGGTGGTCGGAGAGCATGGCGAAGAGCTTGAAGGTGATCAGCATGCCGGCGCCTGCCAGAACGCTCAGCGGGCCGTGCCGCGAGAGCGGCCCTGCCACTCGCCCTGCGCCTGCGCGCTGGCAAGATAGGCCTCCATGAGTCGGGTGGGATCCTGCTTGAGCGCCTCCTTCCAGCGGCCCAGGCGCACGCCGCGCTCGACCAGGTTGCGCATCACGCCGACATGCTCGGTCATGCCCAGGCTGTTGGCCCCCACCACCACATCATCCTTGAACTCCAGACGCAGGTAGCGGAAGCGCTGCGGATCGGCGATCTCGACATGATCGCCACCGGCCACGCCCTCCCATTGGCCAAAGGAAGTGGAGACCAGGCCCAGGGTGTCGAGCACATTGATCTGGGTGACGCCGCGCAGCTGGTTGCGGTGGCCGGCCATGTTCATGGCAGCCACATAGGCCTGGTCGACCGCGTTGGGCTGGATGGCCGACACGATGGTCTTGCCCACCACCGGGTCGAAGGCCTCGGCGCAGTCGCCGGCGGCATAGACCCCTGGCACCGCGGTCTGCAGGGTCTCGTCGACCAGCACCCCCTGGAGACAGCGCACCGGCGAGTTCGCCAGGAAACCGATGTTCGGCCTGACGCCGGTGGCCTGGATGACCAGGTCGAAGTCTTCGGAGCGCCCGTTCGACAGGCGGGCGCGCACCTTGTCGCCCGGCTCGAGCGCCTCGACCCGGGTGCCGGTGAACACGCGCACGCCCTTGGTCTCGCACCAGGCCTTGATCATGCCGCCCGCGCCCGGACCCATCATGCGCGGCACCATGCGGTCACCCATCTCGACCACGGTGAGCTGCACGCCGCGCTGAGCCAGGGCTTCGAGGATGATGCAGCCGATGAAGCCGGCGCCCATCTGCAGCACCCGCGCCCCCGGCTTGGCAAGCTGCTGGATGCTGCGCGCATCGCGCAGCGTCCAGCAGGGATGCACATAGGGCGAGTCGAGGCCCGGAATGGGCGGACGCACCGGCTGCGAGCCGGTGGCGATCAGGCAGCGATCAAAGGGCAGCACCCGGCCGTCGGAGAGCGCCACGGTGCGCGCCTGCGCGTCGAGGCTCACCACGCGGCCCTGCACGGTGCTGATGCACAGTCGGTCGAAGTGGCCCGGATCCTTGCGCAGATAGGTGCCGGCCTCGGGGATGTTGCCGATCAGCAGGTAGGGGATGGCCATGCGCGAGTACGAAGGCTCGGGCTCGTCGCCGATCAGCCAGATCTCGTCGTTGGGCCGGTGCTTGCGGATGGTCTCGGCCGCCACCACGCCGGCCGGGCCGTTGCCGATGATCACATGCTTCATTGCTCGCTCCTGTGCCAGCCGGGCTGCGGCACGGCCGCAGCGCCAGCGGCGCCAACTGAAAAAAAGGGCGACCCTCGGCCGCCCTGATTGCTGCGCGAAGCAGGCTGAGCGTTTACAGACCCAGCCGCGAACGGGTCTCGGCCTTGAGCTGGCCCTGCTCGTCCCAGCCGCGGACCTGATAGTACTCGGGCACCATCTTGTCGATGCCGCTGACCAGGCCCTTGGCCGGACCGGTCTGGGCCGGTTCGGTCTTCAGGCGCGGCGGCAGGTCGTCATCCTTGCGGGTGAAGCCGGCGCGGTTGTTGAAGTCGCGCTCGAGGTTCCAGATGCGCTCGCCGATGAGAGCGACGTTCTCCATGGTGTACTCGTCACCACAGGCAGCCGCCACCTGGGGCGCCAGATCGGCCAGCGTCCAGGCGAAGGTGGTGAACACGCACAGGCCGGAGGAGTCGAAGGCCGCGGTGGCATCCTGGAAGGCCTTGACCAGATCGGCCTTGCCCTCGGTGACCAGGGGATCGGTCTTCACCGGGATGCCCAGGATCTCGGAGGCGACGGTGTAGGAGCGCAGATGGCAGGCGCCGCGATTGGAGGTGGCGTAGGTCAGGCCCATGCCCTGGATGCCGCGCGAGTCATAGGCCGGGAACTCCTGGCCCTTGACCGACATCGACAGCTCGGGATGCCCATACTTGGCGCACAGCCGCTTGGAGCCCTGACCGAGTTCCTTGCCGAAGCCCTCGCCACGCGCAGTGAGCTCGGCGAGCTTGACCAGCGCTTCGGCCGATCCGAAGGTGAGCTCGAGACCGCCGGTGTGCTCCTTGGTGAGCACGCCCATGTCGTAGAGCTCCATGGCCGCGCCGACGGTGGCCCCAAAGGAGATGGGGTCGTAGCCGTCTTCGTTGCACAGCATGTTGGCGTACTGGAGGGCTTCGAGATCCTTGATGCCAGGGGCAGCGCCCAGCGCCCAGGCCGCCTCGTACTCGAGGCCGCCGGAAGCACCCCAGTACTCGGGCTTGTTCTGCACCGAGAAGTGGGTTTCGTCCATCTTGGAGATGCGGCCGCAGGCGATGGTGCAGCCGAAACAGGCCTGGTTGGTGACCAGATGCGACTTGCCATCGGTGGGCCGTTTTTCGGCCATGGCCTCGGCCGAGATGCGGCTGGCGCCCTCGAACTGCACATCGCGGTGGTTGCGGGTGGGCAGCGCGCCGGTCTCGTTGATGACATTCATCAGGACCTGGGTGCCGTAGGTGGGCAGACCCTGGCCGGTGACCGGGTGGTCGTGAAGGATCTTCTTCTTCTCGGCGGTGACCTTCATGAAGGCCTTGGGATTGTGGATGTTGCCCACGCCCCGGGTGCCGCGCACCGCGATCGCCTTGAGGTTCTTGGAGCCGGCCACCGCGCCCACGCCGGAACGGCCGGCGGCGCGGTGCAGGTCATTGACGATGCAGGCGAAGAGCACCTGGTTCTCGCCGGCCCGGCCGATGGACGACACGCGCGTGAGCGGATCCTGGGATTCCTTCTTGAGGATTTCCTCGGTCTGCCAGGTGGTCTTGCCCCAGAGGTGGCTGGCGTCGCGCAGCTCGGCCTTGTCATCGACCACCGAGAGGTACACCGGCTTGGCCGATCGGCCTTCGAAGATGATCATGTCCCAGCCGGCCATCTTCAGCTCGGCGCCCCAGTAGCCGCCGGAGTTGGAGCAGGCGATGGCGCCGGTGAGCGGGCCCTTGGTGATCACCGAGTAGCGGCCGCCGGTGGAGGCCATGGTGCCGGTGAGCGGGCCGGTGGCCCAGATGATCTTGTTGTCGGCCCCCAGGGGATCGACCTTGGCGTCGACTTCCTCGACGAAGTACTTGGTGGCAAGACCCCGCTGACCGAGGTATTCGCGCGCCCAGTCCATGCGCAGCGGTTCGCTGACGCAGGTGCCCGCGGTGAGGTTGACCCTCAGGATTTTTCCAGCCCAGGACATGTGTGCGTCTCCTTCAGGTGGCCGAAGGCTGGTTGCCCAGCTTGTCGGCCCATTGCTTCATGCGGTCGAGCCCGGTCCAGTTGGCATCGACATAGGTGATGGCGCCGGTGGGGCAGGCTTCGGCGCAGGCCGGTTCGCCGCCGCAGAGGTCGCACTTCTGGACCTTGCCGGTTTCCTGGACATAGTTCACCGTGCCGAAGGGGCAGGCGATGGTGCAGACCTTGCAGCCGACGCAGACATCGTCGACCACCACCTTGGCGCCCGTGCCGGCGTCGAGCTTGATGGCCTCCACCGGGCAGGCATGCAGGCACCAGGCCTCGTCGCACTGGGTGCAGGTGTAGGGGACCTTGCGGCCGGTCTGATGGAAATCGAAGACCTTGATGCGGGACTTGGCGGTGGCAAAGGTGCCGTAGTTCTCGTAGCTACAGGCCATCTCGCACTGCAGACACCCGGTGCATTTGTCCGGGTTGATGTGCAGGGATTTCTGCATGGTTCCTCCAGTCGGGGGTGGATGGGCGCCTCGACACGGGTGCTGCGCCCATCCGTGTATTCTCATATGCAATGACGGACATAGGCAAGGCTGATGAAGCCCGCGCCATCCGCCATCCCGAGCGGACGCCGACGCGGATCCCGGGCCGGACCGTTTTGATGCGCCGCAGCGCGCGGCGATCCCGATCGGCGGGGATTTCATTCGCCAGCCGGGCCGTGTCGTGGAACACTCTCGCCTGCGCGTCGGCCGGTACGGCAAGCGGCCGCTCATGCTCTTCCCCGACGCATCGCCACCCCACAAAGGAGATTCTCCATGGATCACTCCGTCAGCCTGAAGGTCAACGGCAAGGCCGTGACCGTCCAGGTGGAGCCCCGGACGCTGCTCGTCCAGCTGATTCGAGACCACCTCAAGCTGACCGGCACCCATGTCGGGTGCGACACCGCGCAGTGCGGCGCCTGCACCGTGCACCTGAACGGGCGCGCCGTGAAGGCCTGCTCGATCCTGGCTCTGCAGGCGCAGGGCGGCGAGGTCACCACCATCGAAGGGCTCTCGCCGGATGGCCAGCACCCGATGCAGGTCGCCTTCAAGGATTGCCACGCGCTGCAGTGCGGCTTCTGCACCCCAGGCATGGTGATGTCGGCGGTGCAGCTCCTGAAGGACCACCCGGGCGCCACCGAGCAGCAGATCCGCGAGGGTCTGGAAGGCAACCTGTGCCGCTGCACCGGGTACCACAACATCGTGCGGGCGGTGTCGGCCGTGGCCGCCCGCGGCTGAGCAAGGAGCAGGGCATGTACGCATTCGAATACCTCCGGCCGGACACCCCCGCGGCCGCCGCCGCCGCGGCCAAGGGCGCCGACGCCCGCTATCTGGCCGGCGGCCAGAGCCTCGTGCAGGCCATGAAGCTGCGCCTGTCGAGCGCGGAGCGGCTGATCGACCTCGGCGGGCTCGACGCCCTGCGCGGCATCGAGGTGACGGCCGACCGGGTCGTGATCGGCGCGATGGTCACCCACGCCCAGGTGCACGCCTCGGCCGCGGTGCGGGGCGCCATCCCGGCGCTGGCCGATCTGGCCGGCGGCATCGGCGACGCCATGGTGCGCAACATGGGCACGCTGGGCGGCTCCTTTGCCAATGCCGACCCGGCCGCCTGCTACCCGGCGGCGGCCGTGGCCCTGGGCGCCACCGTCCGCACCGACCGCCGCGAGATTGCGGCCGAGGCCTTCTTCACCGGCTTGTACGAGACCGCGCTGCAGCCGGGCGAACTCCTCCTGTCGGTGAGCTTCCCGGTGCCCACCCGGGCGGCCTATGCCAAGTTCAAGCAGCCGGCCTCGCGCTTCGCGCTGGTGGGCGTGATGGTCAGTCAGTCCCCGGCGGGCGTGCGGGTTGGCGTCACGGGCGCCCGTGCCTGCGTGTTCCGCTGTTCGGAGCTGGAGGCTGCCCTGAGCGCGAACTTCACGCCCGAGGCTGCGGCCGCGGTCAGGTTGCCGGTGGCCGGCATGAATGCCGATCTGCACGCCTCGGCCGAGTACCGCGCCGCCATGGTGGTGACCATGACCGCCCGGGCCGTGAAGGCCGCGCTCGGCCGCTGAACGCCGCATCCGTCCGCCCGGGCCCGAGCCCGGGCGGGCAGTCGCTCACGGGCCGCCTGGCCCGTCGCACCCCTTCCCCGCCATGACCGCCATCACCGATGTCGACCACCTGATCGCGGTGCTCGCCGATCAGGAGTATGTGGCCGACCGCCGGCTGGCCACCTCGGTGTTCCTCGCCCTGCGACTGCAGCGCCCGCTGCTCCTCGAGGGCGAGGCCGGCGTGGGCAAGACCGAGCTCGCCAAGGCCCTGGCCGCCGCGCTGGGCGTGCCGCTGATCCGCCTGCAGTGCTACGAGGGGCTGGACATCGCGCAGGCCGCCTACGAGTGGAATGTGCCGCGGCAGATGCTCGAGATCCGGCTGGCCGAGGCGCTCGGGCGCGCTGATCGAGACACGCTGTCGGCCTCGCTCTACCGGCGCGAGATGCTGATCGAGCGCCCGCTGCTGGCGGCGCTCACGCAGGAGCGCGCGCCGGTGCTGCTGATCGACGAGCTCGATCGGGCCGACGAACCCTTCGAGGCCTATCTGCTCGAGATGCTGGCCGAGCGGCAGATCACCATCCCCGAGATCGGCACCATCCGCGCGGCCCATCCGCCCATCGTGCTGCTCACCTCCAACCGCACCCGCGAGCTGCATGACGCGCTGCGCCGGCGCTGCCTCTACCAGTGGGTGGACTATCCCGACGCCGCGCGCGAACTCGCCATCCTGGCGCGGCGCGCGCCGGGCGCGTCGCAGCGGCTGGCCGCCGAGGTGGTGGCCTTCGTGCAGCGCATGCGCGAGCTCGGGCTCTTCAAGGCGCCCGGCGTGGCCGAGGCCATCGACTGGACCAACGCGCTGATCGCCCTCGACGCGATGGCCCTCGACCCGGCCTCCATCGAGGCCACGCTTGGGGTGCTGCTCAAGTACCAGGACGACATCGCCCGGCTGCCCGGTGGGGACATCGCGCAGCTGCTCGACGAGATTCGCGCCCGCGGTCTGCCCGCGGCCTGAACCGTGCCCGGGGAACTTGCCGGCAATGTGCTGCGCTTCGCGCGAGTGCTGCGCGCCGCCGGCATGCCGGTGGGCACCGACCGCGCGCTGCGCGCCGTCGCGGCGCTCGAGGTGGTGGGCGTGGCGCGCCGCGACGATGTGCACGCGGCGATGTCGGCCACGATGCTCGACAGCCGCGCCCAGCAGCCGGTCTTCGACGCCGCCTTCGACGCGTTCTGGCGCGATCCCCGGCTGCTGGAACGGGTGCTGGCCAGCCGTCTGCCGCAGGCCGCCGAACCGGCCGGCGCGCCCGCGCCTCGCGGCAACCGGCGTGTCGAGGAGGCCATGGCGGCCGAGGCGGGAGGCGCCGGGACGCCCTCGCCGCGAGACGCCGAGACCGTGGCCGATGCCGCGCTCAGCCACTCGGCGCGCGAGCGGCTCCGAAGCACCGACTTCGAGGCCATGAGCGTGGCCGAGTTCGCGCTCGCCGAGCAGCTTGCCCGCACCCTCGACCTGCCCCTGCAGCCGGTGGTCAGCCGCCGCTACGCGCCGGCCGCGCGCGGCCGCATCGACCTGCGGGCCAGCCTGCGGGCCATGCCGCGCCAGCCCGACGCGCCCGCCCTCGCCCATCAACGCCGCCGCCGACTGCCCCCGCCGGTGGTGATGCTGATCGACATCTCCGGCTCGATGGAACGCTACGCCCGGGCGTTCCTGCAGTTCGCCCACGGCCTTGCCCGGCGACAGCGCAACACCCACACCTTCGTGTTCGGCACCCGCCTCACCGACATCTCGCGCTGCCTGCGCCACCGCGACCCCGACGAGGCGCTCGCGCTGGCCGGACGCGCCGCGAGCGACTGGCAGGGCGGCACGCGGATTGCCAGCAGCCTCGCGACCTTCAATCAGCGATGGGCGCGCCGGGTGCTCACCCGCAACGCTTCGCTGCTGCTGGTCACCGACGGCCTGGACCGCGGCAATGCCGCGGAACTCGATCAGGCTGCGGCCACGCTCGCCCGCTGGGCCCGGGAAATCATCTGGCTGAACCCGCTCCTGCGGTACGATCGCTTCGAGCCGAAGGCGGCCGGGGTGCGCGCCCTGCTGCCGCATGTCAGCGCCATGATTCCGGTTCACAATCTGCACAGTCTGGCGGACATCCGTCAGGCCATCGAACGGCAGCGCGGCGTCAGGTCCGGCGCGGGATTCAGGCCCGCCCCCCCGGCAAGGCGCTGGCTGACACCACAGGATCCGCATCCATGAATCTCCAGGGAGAACGCCGCCTGCCCGCCAGCCCCGAGCAGGCCTGGACGGCATTGAACGACCCGCAGGCGCTCAAGGCCTGCATCACCGGCTGCGAGTCGCTCGAACTCACCGGCCCCGATGAATACTCGGTGGTGATGGCGGTGCGGGTGGGTCCGGTGAATGCCCGCTTCAAGGGCCGCCTGCGGCTGCTCAACATCCAGCCCCTGCAGTCCTACACCATCGAGTTCGACGGACAGGGCGGCGTGGCCGGCTTCGGCAAGGGCTCGGCCGATGTGGCCCTGTCGGCCGATGGCGACCACACCCTGCTGCGCTACGGCGCCAAGGCGCAGGTGGGCGGCAAGATCGCGCAGATCGGCTCGCGTCTGGTCGATTCGGCCGCCGAGAAGGTCGCCGGGGAATTCTTCGCGGCCTTCGAGAAGTACCTCACCGAACAGGCGGCTGCCGCGGCGCCTGCGGCTGAAGCCCCTGCCGCCGCGGTCGAGGGAGCGGCGCCCGCCACCGAGGCGGCCGCCGCGCCGTCCGCCGCCGCCCCGACCTCGGCGCCGACCCAGCCTGCTGCTGGCGGGCTGCCCTGGGGCTGGCTGGCCCTCGGCGCCGCCGTGCTGGCCGCCGCGGCCTGGCTGCTGGCCCGCTGACCCGAACCACGCCGGAGGAACACGACATGGACAGCCTCGATCTGCAGGTGCTCAGGCAGGCCCGCGACTGGCGGGCCGAGGGTCATCGGGTATGGCTCGTCACGGTGGTGGAAACCTGGGGTTCCGCTCCGCGGCCACCCGGCGCGCTGCTCGCCCTGCGCGACGATGGCCTGGTCGTCGGCTCGGTCTCGGGCGGCTGCGTCGAGGACGATCTGATCGAGCGGGTGCGCCAGGGCGAGCGGGTCGACAAGCCCTCCGAGATCCGCTACGGCGTCAGCAAGGAAGAGGCTGCCCGCTTCGGACTGCCCTGCGGCGGCACGCTGCGCCTGGTGCAGGAGCCGCTCACCGATCCCGCCTGGATCGACGAACTGCTGACCCGCACCGCGCGCCATGAGCTGGTCGGCCGTCGGCTGCACCTGCCCACCGGCGCGGTCACGCTCGAGCCGGCCCGGCGCGGTGAGGCCTTCGCCTTCGACGGCCAGACCCTGCGCGCGGTGTTCGGGCCGCGCTGGCGGCTGCTGATGATCGGTGCCGGCCAGCTCTCGCGCGCGCTCGCCCAGATGGCGCTGATGCTCGACTTCGAGGTGATCTGCTGCGACCCGCGCGAGGAATTCAACACCACCTGGGATCTGCCTGGCACGCGCTACGCGCCCGGCATGCCCGACGATGTGGTGCTCGAGCTCGAGCTCGACCCGCACAGCGCAGTGGTTGCGCTCACCCACGACCCCAAGCTCGACGACATGGCGCTGCTCGAAGCGCTGAAGTCACCCGCGTTCTATGTGGGCGCGCTCGGTTCGCGCGCCAACACCGCCAGCCGCAAGCAGCGGCTGGCGCTCTTCGATCTCTCGGCCGACGAGATCAACCGCCTGCATGGTCCGATCGGCCTCGACATCGGCAGCCGCACCCCGGGCGAGATCGCGGTGTCGATCCTGGCCGAGATCATCGCGGTGCGGAACTCGGTCGAGCTGCGCCAGAAGAAGCCGGTGGAAGTCACCGGGCCCGCCTGCTCGATCTGAGCCGCTGCCGGGGCGGCCGCGCCCCGGCCCCATCCCCATGAGCCGCCAGGGCCCGGTTGTTCCGATCCGCCTGGAATACACGCTGCAGGCGCCCAGCGACGGCCTGCTCAGCAACCCCTTCATGCGGGTGCTGGGCAGCCTGCACCGGCAGGGCTCGATCGCCGGCGCCGCCCGCGAGCTTGGCTGGTCGTACCGGCATCTCTGGGGCTACCTGAAGGCCCGCGAGAGCGAACTCGGCCGGCCGCTGATCCTCTGGGACAAGGGCCGCGCGGCGCGCCTGAGCGAGTTCGCCGAAAAGCTGCTCTGGGCCGAAACCCGGATCATGGGCCGGCTGGCCGCGCCGATCGAGAACCTGGCCACCGAAATCAGCCGCGAACTCTCCCTGGCCTTCGACGACGCGGTGCCGATCGCCGGCTGCGCGGCCAGCCACGATCTGGCGCTGCCCGAGCTTCGTCGCCTGTGCGGTGATGCCGGACTCATGCTCGACCTCCGCTTCGAGGACAGCGTGGCCGCGCTGCAGTCGCTGCGCCGCGGGCAGTGCCGTTTCGCCGGCATCCACCTGCCGCTCGGCGTGCCGGGCCTGGGCGGGCGCGGCTCGGCCATCCACCGCGCCTTCGCCACGCGCCTGCGCCCCGGGCGCGAGAAGCTGATCCGGGTGTGCGCGCGCGAGCAGGGCCTGATGCTCGCTCCCGGCAATCCCTTGTCGGTGACCGGCCTGGCCGACCTGACCCGGCTGCGCTTCGTGAACCGCTCGCCCGGCACCGGCACCCGGGCTCTGCTCGATGACCTGCTGGCGCAAGCCGGCGTCTCGGGCGAACGCATCAGCGGCTATCGCCAGGAGGAGGCCAACCACCTGTCGGTGGCCATCGCGGTGGCCACCGGCGCAGCCGATGCCGGGTTCGGTCTGCGCGCGGCGGCGGCGACGCAGGCCCTGGCGTTCCTGCCGATCGTGACCGAGGCGTACTTCCTGGTGTGCGACCGCGCCGTGCTGGAATCGGCGCCGGGGGAGCGTCTGCGCGCGGTGCTGGCCTCAGAGGCCTGGCGCGAGGCGCTCGCGGCCCTGCCGGGCTATCGTGCCGACGAGGCCGGCAGCGTGGTGTCCTTGCGCCGCACCCTGCCCTGGCTGAGCGGAGCCGGCTGAACCGGGCGCCGCGGCGCGGTGGGCAGGTCGGCTGGGCCGGCCTGCCCCCAGGCTCAGGTGTTCTGCACCACGATGCTGGGGAACTTCGAGCTCATGTCGCGCGACTTCTCGGCAATCTTGACCGCGACCGCGCGGGCAATGGCGCGGTACTGCGCCGCCAGCGGGCCGTCGGGATCGGCCACCACGGTGGGCTGGCCGGCATCGGTCTGCTCGCGGATGCGGATGTCGAGCGGCAGGCCGCCGAGATAATCGACGCCATAGTCGGCGGCCATGCGCTCGCCACCGCCCTGACCGAAGATGTGCTCGCTGTGACCGCACTGCGAGCAGACATGGATGGCCATGTTCTCGACGATGCCCAGAATGGGCACGCCCACCTTCTCGAACATCTTCAGGCCCTTGCGGGCGTCGAGCAGGGCGATGTCCTGCGGGGTGGTGACGATCACCGCGCCGGTCACCGGAATCTTCTGCGACAGGGTGAGGTGGATGTCGCCGGTGCCCGGGGGCATGTCGACCACCAGGTAGTCGAGATCGCGCCAGTTGGTGTCGCGCAGCAGCTGCTCGAGCGCCTGGGTGACCATCGGGCCACGCCAGACCATGGGCGTGTCGGTGTCGATGAGAAAACCGATGGAGCTGGCCTGGATGCCATGCCCTTCCATCGGCTCGAGGGTCTTGTTGTCGCGGGTCTCGGGCCGGCCCGAGATGCCGAGCATGGTGGGCTGAGAGGGTCCGTAGATGTCGGCATCGAGCATGCCCACCGAGGCGCCCTCGGCGGCCAGCGCCAGCGCCAGGTTGACGGCGGTGGTGCTCTTGCCCACGCCGCCCTTGCCCGAGGCCACGGCGATGATGTTCTTGACATTGGGCATGAGCTTCACGCCACGCTGCACCGCGTGGGCGATGATGCGCTGGTAGACATTGGCGCTGACATTGGCCACGCCGGGCAGCGCGCGCAGCGCCGCGATCACCTGGCGGCGGATGGGGTCGATCTGCGAGCGGGCGGGGTAGCCGAGCTCGACATCGACGCTCACCGAGTCGTCATCGACGCGGATGTTGCGCGCCGACTTGCTCGTGACGAGATCCTTGCCGGTGTTGGGGTCGACCACACCCGACAGGGCCGAGCGGACATCGGCTTCGGAAACAGGCATTCGGCACTCCTGGAGAAGCCCGCGGCCAGGGGGGCCGCGCGGCGGGCAAGCCGCGAAGTTTAGCAAGTCCGTTTGCTAAGATCGCGGCTCGCCCCCAATCAGCTTCGGGAACCTGCCGCTCCCGGCAGCCCTCCGTCGGAACCCGCCATGGCCGCGCGCCGCCTGTTCGTCACCACCGCCCTGCCCTACGCCAACGGCTCGTTCCACATCGGCCACTTCATGGAGTACATCCAGGCCGACATCTGGGTGCGATTCCAGCGCATGCGCGGCCACGAGGTGCACTTCGTGTGCGCCGACGATGCGCACGGTGCGCCGATCATGCTCAAGGCGCAGGCCGAAGGCATCGCGCCCGAGGCCCTGGTGGCGCGCATCGCCGCCGAGCGGCCGCGCTACCTGCAGGGCTTCCTGATCTCCTTTGATCACTGGCACTCCACGCATTCCCCCGAGAACACCGAGCTGTCGCAGTCGATCTACCGGGCCCTGAAGGCCAACGGCCTGATCGACACCCGCGAGATCGAGCAGTTCTTCGACCCGGTCAAGGGCATGTTCCTGCCCGACCGCTACATCAAGGGCGAGTGCCCGAAGTGCGGCGCGCAGGACCAGTACGGCGACGCCTGCGAGGCCTGCGGCGCGGTCTACTCCCCCACCGAGCTGCGCAACCCGCGCTCCACGCTGTCGGGCGCCACGCCCGTGCTGCGCAGCTCCGAGCATTTCTTCTTCCGGCTGTCCGACCCGCGCTGCGTGGACTTCCTTCGAGACTGGACCCAGAGCGGGCGCCTGCAGCCCGAGGTGGCCAACAAGGCCCGCGAGTGGCTCGACGGCGAGCGAGGGCTGGGCGACTGGGACATCTCCCGCGACGAACCCTACTTCGGCATCCCGATCCCCGACGCGCCGGGCAAGTACTTCTATGTCTGGCTCGACGCCCCGATCGGCTATCTGGCCAGCCTGAAGCACCACTTCGACAGCGGCGGCGCGGCCCGGCTCACGCCGCAGGGCTTCGAGGCCTTCCTGGCCGATCCCACGGTGGAGCAGTACCACTTCATCGGCAAGGACATCATCTACTTCCACACCCTGTTCTGGCCGGCGATGCTGAAGTTCTCCGGCCGCAAGGTGCCCGACAACATCTTCGTGCACGGCTTCATCACCGTGAGCGGCGACAAGATGAGCAAGAGCCGGGGCACCGGCATCTCGCCGCTGCGCTACCTCGACATCGGCATGAACCCGGAATGGCTGCGCTACTACATCGCGGCCAAGCTCAATCCGCATGTCGAGGACATCGACTTCAACCCCGACGACTTCATCGCGCGGGTCAATGCCGACCTGGTCGGCAAGTATGTGAACATCGCCAGCCGGGCCTCGAACTTCGTCACCCGCTTCTTCGACGGTCACCTGGCCGATGTGTCCGCCATGCCCGCCTGGACCGAGCTCGATGCCGCGGCGGTGTCCGGTCAGATCGCGCAGTGCTACGAGGGCCGCGACTTCGGCCGCGCGCTGCGCCTGGCCATGGAGTTCGCCGACCGGATCAACCAGGCCTTCGATGCCGCCCGTCCCTGGGAACTGGCCAAGGATGACTCCCGGCGCGCCGAGCTGCAGGCGGTGTGCTCGCTGTGCCTGGCCGGCTTCCAGGCGCTCACCGTCTGGCTCAAGCCGGTGCTGCCCGCCCTGGCCGTGCAGGCCGAGCGCTTCCTGGGCAGCGGGCCGCTGGGCTGGGATGACGCGCAGCGCGCGCCCTCCGTGGTCGGCAAGTACCAGCACCTCACCACCCGGGTCGATCCGCGCCTGCTCGAGGCCCTGATCTCACCCGATGCGCCGGCAGTGGCCGACAAGCCGGCAGCCGCCAGTGGCAAGCCTGCGGGCAAGTCCGCCGCCGCGAAGACCGCGCCGGGCGAGGCGGCCGCGGGCAGCAGCGCCGCGACGCCCAAGGCCGCAGGCAACGCCCAGGCCGACGGCGTGATCGGCATCGACGAGTTCTCCCGCGTGGACCTTCGGGTGGCCCGCATCGTGGCCGCCGAGACGGTCGAGGGCTCCGACAAGCTGCTGCGGCTCACCCTCGACTGCGGCGAGCCGCAGACACGCACGGTGTTCTCCGGCATCCGCTCGGCCTACGCGCCCGAGCAGCTGGTCGGCCGGCTCACCGTCATGGTGGCCAATCTCGCGCCCCGCAAGATGAAGTTCGGGGTGTCGCAGGGCATGGTCCTCGCCGCGGGCTGGGACGACCCCGCCCGTGGCGGCGGCATCCATCTGCTCGATCCGCAGGCCGGCGCCGAGCCGGGCATGCGGATCCGCTGAAGGCACGCGGCGCGCCCGATGCAGCTGGCGCGCTTCCGGCCGAGGCTGATCGACAGCCTGCGGCACTACAGGCGGCAGGACCTCACCGCCGACCTTTCGGCGGGCCTCACGGTGGGCGTGGTGGCGCTGCCGCTGGCCATGGCCTTCGGCATCGCCAGCGGCGTGAAGCCCGAGGCCGGCATCTTCACCGCCATCGTCGCGGGCTTCCTGATCTCGGCCCTGGGCGGCTCGCGGGTGCAGATCGGCGGGCCGGCGGGCGCCTTCGTCGCGCTGCTCTACGGCATCGTCGAGCGCCATGGCGTGCCGGGGCTGCTGCTGGCCACCATGGGCGCGGGCGCGCTGCTCTTCCTGATGGGCGCGCTGCGCCTGGGCGGCATGATCCGGTTCATCCCGCTGCCGATCATCATCGGCTTCACCAACGGCATCGCGGTCATCATCGCCCTGCAGCAGATCAAGGACTTCCTTGGCCTGGCCATCCCGCGGATGCCATCGCACTTCTTCGGCCAGCTCGATGCCATCATCAGCCAGATCCGCACCGTCAACCCGGCCGCCGTCGCGATGGGCCTGGCGGCCCTGGTGCTGATCGTGCTGTGGCCCAAGTCCTACCACCCCAACGCGGCGCGCTGGCGGCGCTGGATGGCGGCCGTCCCCGGCACGGTGGTGGTGCTGGTGCTGGGCACCGCGGTGGTGGCGATCACCGGCCTGCCGGTGGAGACCGTGGGCAGCCGGTTCGGGGGCATCCCGCGCGCGCTGCCCGCGCTGGCGCTGCCGGCCTTCGAGTGGGACACCGTGCGCAGCCTGGCCGGCCCGGTGATGTCGATCGCGCTGCTCGGCGCGATCGAGTCGCTGCTGTGCGCTCGGGTGGCTGACGGCATGATCGATGACCGTCACGACCCCAACCAGGAACTCATGGCGCAGGGCATCGCGAATCTGGTCAGCCCGCTGGTGGGCGGCATCGCCGCCACCGGGACGATCGCCCGCACCGTCACCAATGTGCGCAGCGGCGCGCGCTCGCCGGTGGCCGGCATGGTGCACGCGCTGTGCCTGCTGCTGATCGTGCTGCTGGCGGCGCCGCTCGCGCACCACCTGCCCATGGCGGTGCTCGCGGCCATCCTGCTCTTCGTGGCCTTCAACATGGGTGACTGGCAGGCCTTCCGACAGCTGCGGCAGTTCAGCCTCAACTACCGGATCGTGCTCGTCTCCACCTTCCTGCTCACGGTGGTCTTCGATCTCACCGTGGCGATCGAGGTCGGACTGGTGCTGGCCAGCCTGTTCTTCATCTATCGCATCTCCTCGCTCACCCGGCTCGAGCCGGTGCGCCTGCCCGCTGACCTGGGCCAGCTCCCCGACGGCCGGCGGGTGCGGGCCTACCGGCTCTTCGGGTCGCTCTTCTTCGGCACGGCGACCCGCATCGAGCAGCTCGCCGATCCGTCCGGCCCGCCCGGCGAGATCGTGGTGCTCGACCTGCATCAGCTGATCAGCATGGACACCACCGGCCTCGAGGCGCTGCAGGGGCTGCTTCGCGCGCTGCGCCGACGGGGCGGCCGACTGATCCTGGCCGAGGCCACCGAGCAGCCGCTGTCGCTGATCCGGCGGGCCGGCCTGCTCGACGAGCTCGGCCGCGAGAACCTGTTCGCCGACCTCGAGTCGGCCCTCGATGCCGCGCGCCGGACGCCGCCCCCCGAGCTGGCGTAAAATCCGGCATCTGGAGCGCGCCATGGCCATCTACCAATCCGACATCACCCGGTTCCTGCAGCAGCTCAAGCAGGACAAGCCCCATCTTGAAGACGAGCAGCGCAAGGGCCGCGCCATCTGGTGGGATCACCCCCAGGACCTCGATACCGCCGCCCGCGACCAGCAGTCGCGGGTTCGCCAGCAGGCCTACGTCTACCAGACCCGGGGATGACCCAGCCCACCGGCGATGCCCTGCAGGCGCCGGACGACCAGCTCGAGCTCAAGGTGCTGGCCCGGCTCTACGGGGAGCCGGTGCTGCAGCTGCCGCTCGATCTCTACATTCCGCCCGATGCGCTCGAGGTGTTCCTCGAGTCCTTCGAGGGCCCGCTCGACCTGCTGCTCTACCTCATCCGCAAGCAGAACTTCAACATCCTCGACATTCCCATGGCCGAGGTCACCCGCCAGTACCTCGCCTATGTGGAGCAGCTGCGCGAGCACAACCTCGAGCTCGCGGCCGAGTACCTGCTGATGGCGGCCATGCTGATCGACATCAAGTCGCGCATGCTGCTGCCGGTGCGCAAGGCCGACACCGGCGAGGAGGTGGAAGACCCGCGCGCCGAGCTCGCCCGCCGCTTGCTCGAATACGAACGCATCAAGCAGGGTGCCCAGCAGATCGACCAGCTGCCGCAGATCGGCCGTGATTTCCTCGCCGCGCGGGTGCTGCTCGACCAGACCGTGAGCGTGCAGCTCCCCGATGTCCAGCTGCCCGACCTGCGCAACGCCTGGGCCGATGTGCTGCGACGCGCCCGGCTCACCCAGCACCATCGCATCAGCCGCGAGGAGCTCTCGGTGCGCGAGTTCATGACCACGGTGCTGCGCGCCCTGCAGCACCGGCGCTTCGCCGAGTTCCAGGAGCTCTTCGAGCCGGGGCGCGGCGTGCCGGTGGCGGTGGTGACCTTCATCGCGCTGCTGGAACTCGCCCGCGAGTCGCTGGTCGAGATCACCCAGGCCGAAGCCTACGCGCCCATCTATGTGCGCCTGGCCTACCGGCCGAGCTGATCGCGCGCGCCGGCTCCGATGCCGCTGCGCATCACCCACAACGCGCCGCTCGACGCGCTGAACACCTTCGGGGTCCGCGCCCGCGCGCGTCGCCTCGTCGCACTCGACACGCTCGACGACCTGCCTGCCGCCCTGACGACGCTCGCCGGCGAGCGCAACCGGCTGGTGCTTGGTGGCGGCAGCAACCTGCTCCTGGCCGGCGATTTCGACGGCACCGTGCTGCTGATCCGCACCCGCGGCCGGCAGTGCCGGCGCACGGCGACCGGTGCCGAGGTGAGCCTGCAGGCGGGCGAGTCCTGGGACGAGGCGGTGAGATGGACCCTCGATCAGGGCCTGGCCGGCCTGGAAAACCTCGCGATGATCCCCGGGACCTGCGGCGCGGCAGCCATCCAGAACATCGGGGCTTACGGCGTGGAGCTGGCCGAGCGATTTGCCTGCCTGA
>JAGWVN010000170.1 GCA_018970865.1 Betaproteobacteria bacterium | reverse complement strand
CACCTGCACCGCGCCGAAGCCGCGCATCGCCCCGGCGATGCCGTTGTTGGTGTAGGCGAGCTGCGCGTCGACCGACACCGCCTGCCAGCGGTACGGACCCACGGCATGCTCGCGCGCCGCGTCGAGCACCTCGGGCCCGTGGGTGGCATAGGCGCCGGTGTCGGCCAGCACATCGACCTCATGCAGGGTGAGCCGGCCCTCGGCGTCGCAGCCGCTGCGCATGCGGATGCGCATGGGGTGGCGCTTCACGCCAAGATCGACCGACTCGGGGCGGCTGAGCTGCAGGCGCACCGCGCGCTGGCTGCGCCAGGCGAGCAGCGCCGCAATCGGCTGCACGGTGAGCTCGTCCTTGCCGCCGAAGGAGCCGCCCACCGGCGTGGCGGTCACCCGCACCCGGGCCGGGTCCAGGCCGAGCAGGCGGGCGATCTCCTGGCGGTCGCGCTCGGGGTTCTGGCCGCCGAAGCGCACATGCAGGCCGCCCGCGCCATCGGGTTCGACGACACCGCCTTCGGTCTCGAGAAAGCCGGGCATCTGCCGTGGGGTATGGCACTCCGACGCCACCCAGTGGACGGTGGCGGCGCGCGCGGCGCCTGGATCGCCGCGGCGCAGCGCGCAGGCATGCAGCCGATTGCCGCCGGGATGGATGGCCGGCGCCCCGGAAGCCAGCGCCGCCTCGGGATCGTCGACGATCGGCAGCGGCTCGTAGCGGACCCGCACCACCGCGGCCGCGGCGCGGGCCTGGGCGAGGGTGTCGGCGGCCACCGCGGCCACCGGGTCGCCCACGCAGCGCACGCGGTCGTGGCACAGCGCCGGGCGGTCGACCACCCGCAGGCCGTAGCGCGGGTCGGCCGCGAAGTCGGCCGCGGTGACCACGGCGCGCACCCCGGGCATGGCCGCGGCTTCGCGGATGTCAATCGACAGGATCCGGGCGTGCGGGTGGGGGCTGCCCACCAGCGCGCCGTGCAGCAGGCCTGCGGGCAGGTGGTCGGTGTGATAGCCGGGGTTGCCGCTCAGGCGCTCGGCGCTGTCGGCGCGGGGGCGCAGTCGCGAGAGCAGCGCCGCGGCCGCGCCGCTGGGCGCGGGGGCGTCGGCGGTGATCGCCGCCGAGCGCGCGCTCGCGCTGGTTGGCAGTTGCGCCGGCGGCGGGCCCTCGGGATGGGCGAGATGGCCGAGCAGCAGCCGCGCGGCGAGGCCGGCGCGGACGGCATCGGCATCGAGATCGGCCAGGCAGGCCTCGCGCAGGCGGCCGGCATCGGGCAGGGCAGCCGGATCTTCGCCCAGCAGCGCTTCCACCCGCCGCAGGCGGCGCACCGGCAGGCCGGCGCCGCCGGCCGCCAGACGCCAGCCCGGCGCGAGGGCCGCGTCAGCCGCGTCGGCTGCGTCGTCGGGGGGCAAGCCCCTGGCCATGGCCAGGCTCAATCGGGTCGGGCTGAAGGCGAGCCGCCCGCCGACCTTCTCGAAGCGCCAGTCGGCCGCGGCCGCTGCGCGCACCCGCAGCGCCACCAGCAGGGGCAGCCGAGGCAGCGCGAGCACCTCGCTCAGGGAGCGCCACTGATCCCCGGCGTCGAGCGCCTGCGCGTCGAGCGCGAGCAGGGCACCGATGGCGTCGCCAAAGCGCCAGCCGAGGTTGCCGCCGAGCGTGCCCAGACGACGCAGGGCGAGCGAGCCGATCCGGTCGCAGGCCGCGGCGAGCAGCGGCGCATGCGCGCGCACCAGCGCATGGCTGCGCACCGCCTCGAGGCTGTCGGCCGCGCCCAGGCGCAGCCAGGGGCCGTCCCGCGAGATGCCGATGCTGCCGGCGCAGGCGGCCACCGGGATCAGGGTCTGCGGCGCGGGCGCGGCACCAGTGGTCCAGGCGAGTTGCAGCGCGGTGGCGCCGCCCGCGAAGACCGCGCTGTCACCGGCCGCATCCCGGGCGCGCTGGGCATCGGCCGGACGGCGATGCGGGCTCAGCGAGAAGTCAGGCGGGGTCGGCGCAAGCAGGCTCATTGGCGCGGGCGCTCGCGCCAGAAGGCGCGCTGCAGGGCGAGCACCTCGTCGCGCACCTCGGCCACCGGACCGATCAGCCGCACCGGCTTCTGGCCGCGGGCGAAGACATCGGCAGCCGGCAGGTCGAGTGTGGGATTCTCGGGATGGTCGAGCGTGGCCGCGAGCAGGTCGCGCTCGGTCATGCCGAACACCACCGTGCCGATGTGCGCCCAGTAGGCGGTGCCGGCGCACATGCAGCAGGGCTCCACCGAGGTGTAGAGCGTGCACTGCCACAGGAAGGCCGGGCTGTACTGCTCGGCGGCGCGCCGCACCAGGGTCGACTCGGCGTGGTTCACCGTGTCGACATTGCCCTGGGTCATCAGCACGGTGCGCTGATCGGGCCCGACCAGCAGCGCGCCGAAGGGATGATGGCCGGCGGCCATGGCCGCCCGGCCGACCTCGTTGGCGGCGCGCAGATGCGCGATGAGCAGGTCGTGCGGGGGGGCGGGGGGCAGGGTGTCAGTCATGGGCCGTGATGCTCCACGGGAACCAGCGCCGCTGCAACCACACGATCAGGCCGTACAGGCTCAGGCTGCTGCCCACCAGCAGGGCAAGCGCCGCGAAGGCGGTGGGGATCTTGAAGGTCGAGGTGGTGAACAGGATGAGATAGCCCAGACCGCGCTCGGCGGCCACGAACTCCGCCACCACCGCGCCGATCACCGCGAGCGTGATCGCCACCTTGAGCGCCGAGAAGATGTAGGGCACGGCAAAGGGCATGCGTACCTGCAGGTACTCGCGCGAGCGCGGCGCGCGCAGCGAGCGCGAGAGCTCGAGCATCTCGGGCGGCACCGCCGCCAGCCCGGTGGCGATGCCGATCACCAGCGGGAAGAAGGCGATCAGCGTGGTGATCACCACCCGCGGCAGGTTGCCGGCGCCCAGGGTGACCACGATGATCGGCGCCACCGCGATGATCGGCGTGGACTGGATCACGATCAGCCAGGGCAGCAGGATGCGCGAGAGCAGCCGCGAGCCGGTGATCGCCACCGCCAGCACGAAGGCCAGCACGATGGCCACCGCGTAGCCCGCCAGCGCCACGCTGAGCGTGGCCATCAGGTGCTCCAGCCAGCGCGCCGCGCCGATCTCGCCGACGGCGCCCAGCACCGCGCTGGGCGCCGGCAGCACGAATACCGGCACCTTGAACAGCCGGCAGCCGGTCTCCCAGAGCAGCAGCACGCCGAGGAAGGCGAGCAGCGAGGCGAAACGCAGGCCCAGCGACGCGAGCGCGGTCATGGGGTCACCGCGGCCGGCCGCGAGAACACCGAGCGCCGGATGTCGTCGACCAGCGCGTGCAGCACCGGATCGGACAGGGTGTCCAGCCCCCGCGGCCGGCCGATCGGCACCTCGATGATCCGTTCCACCCGTCCGGGCCGCGGGCTCATCACCACGATGCGGTCCGACAGCAGCACCGCCTCCTGGATCGAGTGGGTGACGAACACCACGGTCTTGGGCCGCTCGCTCCAGATGCGCAGCAGCTCGACGCTCATCTCGTCTCGGGTGAGCGCATCGAGCGCCGAGAAGGGCTCATCCATGAGCAGGATGTCGGGGTCATGCAGCAGCGATCGTGCGATCGCCACCCGCTGCTGCATGCCGCCGGAGAGCTCGGCCGGCAGCCGGCCCGCGAAATCGCCAAGGCCGACGGTGTGGATCAGCTCGCGTGCGCGATCGCGGTCGCGCTCGTCGACACGACCGTGCTTGTGGCGCATCGGGAACAGCACATTCGCGGTGACATCCAGCCAGGGCAACAGGGTGGGCCGCTGGAAGACCACGCCGATCTCGTCGCGCGGCTCGGTCACCGGCGCGCCGAAGATCGACACCTGACCACTGGCCGGCTTCAGCAGGCCGGCCACCAGCCTCAGGATGGTGGACTTGCCGCAGCCCGACGGGCCGATCACCGACACGAACTCGTGCCGACGCAGCGTCAGGTCGACAGCCTGCAGCGCCGTCACCTGTCCGCCACCGCGCGTCTCGAACACATGGCCGACGCCGGCCAGTTCGATGACCGGCGGTGTCGCGCGTGCGGCCTCGGCCGTATCGCGCTGCGCCTGCGCGCCGCCGCTCATTTCGGCAGGAATCGGCGGTCGACCATGGCTTCCGGATTGACCTTGGCCAGGGGGTAGTTCATGGCCCGCGCCACCCAGCTCCAGGTGGTGGCCAGCAGCCTGGGTTCGAAGGCGCCCATGCCGTCCTTGCGCGAGACTTCGTTCTGGATCAGCGGGATCGACGAGCGCATTTCGGCGGCGGCCATCTTCACATCCATCTCGGGCACCATCGACTTCAGATCGGCGGCTGCGGCATCGGGGTTGGCCACCGCGAACTGGATGCCGCGGGCCAGCGCCTTCAGGAATCGGCGCAGCACCTCCGGCCGCTCGCGGATGGTCTTGTCGGAGGCCATGACGCTCCAGCCATAGCCGTCCAGGCCATAGGCCGACCATGGCAGCACCTCGAGGTCCTTGCCGGCTTGCCCCAGCACGCGGTCGAACAGCGGACCCACGGTCACCCAGTTGATGGTGGCATCGACCTTGCCCTGCGCGAGCAGCGGGGCGAGCGTGCTCGGATCGACCTTGAGCAGCTTGACCTGCGCGGGGTCGATGCCCAGGGTCTGCAGCATCACCGGCCAAAGGGCGTTCGACGACGAGAAGGTGGCGGTGGCGATGGTCTTGCCGGCGACATCCTTGAGGCTGCGGATCGGCCCGCCTTTGACGGTGAACAGCGCGTCGGGTTCCTTGCAGTAGATCGACATCACCGCCTTGACCGGGGCGTTGGACTCGGCCACCGCGGTCATGAGCGCGGGCAGGCCACCCACGCCGATGTCGGCTGCGCCGGTGGCCAGCTTGGTCACGGCGTCGGAGGAGCCGCGGCCCGAGACCACGGTCACATCCAGTCCTTCGGCGCTGAAGAAGCCCTGCTTCACCGCCGCGTAGATGCCGGCCTTGTCGCCCCCGGGTACCCAGTC
>JAGWVN010000169.1 GCA_018970865.1 Betaproteobacteria bacterium | reverse complement strand
CTCGGCGTGAAGCGTCACCCCATGCGCATCCGCATGCGCAGCGGCTGCGACGCCGAGGGCCGGCTCACCCTGCACGAGGTCGATGTGCTCGCCGACACCGGCGCCTATGCCACCCACGGGCCCGAGGTGCTCGACGCGGCGCGCGAGCATGCCGTGGGTCCGTACTGCTGGCAGGCGGTGTCGGTCGACGCGCAGCTCGCCTACACCAACAACGGCATCGCCGGGGCGATGCGCGGCTTCGGCGCGGTGCAGGTGCAGATCGCGCTCGAGCAGCAGCTCGACCGCCTCGCCGCCGCGGCCGGGCTCGATCCCCTGAGCCTGCGTGAACGCAACCTCACCGGCCCGCACGACCCCGGGCCGCTCGGCCAGCAGATCGCGCCCTTCGATGGCGCGCGGCTTGCGCTGGCCGCCGCGGCCGCCCATCCGCTCTGGCAGGGTCCGCAGCAGCAGGCCGACGCCCGCTATCGTCGTGCGGTCGGCCTGGCCCTGGTCCATCGCAGCGACGGCTATGGGAAGGGCGGCCCCAACGGCGGACGGCTGGCCTTCGCGCTGGCGCCCGATGGCCGCTTCGAGGTGCGGGTGAGCTTCACCGAGATGGGACAGAGCCTGGGGGATGCGGTGCGCGAGATGGCCGCCGAGGCCTTCGGCTGCGCGCCCGAGGCGGTGCGCCCGGTGCTCGGCGACTCGGCGCTCGCCCCCGACACCGGCGCGGTGGCCGCCTCGCGCGCCAGCACCCTGATCCACCGCGCCCTGCGCGAGCACGCGCCGGCCTTCCTGCGGCAGGTGGCCGCGTGGCGCGCCGCGGGTGGGCCCGGCGCGCCGCCGGTGCAGCTCATCGACCTGCCCGGCGAGGAGACGCCCAGTGCCATCGCCTCGGCACACCTGGTGTTTGGCGCCTGCGCCGCGCTCGCCGAAGTCTGCGTCGACACCTGGAGCGGGCAATTGCGGGTGACCCGCATGGCGCTCTTTCCGGCCCTGGGCCCGGTGATCTCGCCGGCTGGCTATCTCGGCCAGATGGAGGGCGGCGCGCTGATGGGCCAGGGCATGGTCACGGTCGAAGACCTGCCCGCCGCGCAGGGCCGCTACCCGGCGCGCAACCTCGATGACTACCTGATGCCCACGCTGCTCGATGCGCCCCTCATGGAGGTGCACCCGATCGAGACGGTGCCCGCTGATGACCGCATCGGCCCGCGCGGCGCCGGCGAGATCGGCGTGAACATCGGCGCCGCGGTCTGCGCCGCGGCGATCACCGCGGCGATCGGCCGCGCACCCGCGCGCTGGCCGGCCGACCCGGCCCAGGTGCTGTCGCTGCTGGAGGACAGGGCATGACCGAGGTGAGCTTCCTGCTCAATGGCGCGCCGGTGAGCGCGCGCGGGCCGGCCGCCCGCCGTCTGCTCGACATCCTGCGCGACGACCACGGCCTGACCGGCGCCAAGCCCGGCTGCGAGATCGGCCGCTGCGGCGCCTGTCTGGTCTGGCTCGATGACCAGCCGGTGAATGCCTGCCTGGTGATGGCCTGGCAGCTCGCCGGCCGGCGGGTGCGCACCATCGAGTCGGTGGCGGCCGACAGCGCCAGCGCGCCGGTGCGCGAGGCGCTGGCCGCCTGCGGCGCGGTGCAGTGCGGCTACTGCAGCGCCGGCCAGGTGATGGCCCTGACCTGGCTGCATGAGCACCGGCCCGACTGCGGTCCGGCCGAGGCCAGCGCGCTGGCGGCGGGCAATCTGTGCCGCTGCGGCACCGCGCCCGGGATCGCGCGGGCCATCGATCGGCTCTTCGGCGCGCCGGGGAGCGAACCGCCGCCCGCGCGCTGACCCGGCCCGCTCAGGCAGACTGCGGGGTGAGCCGCCCCCCGCACGACGCCCATGACCACCTCTCCGCCCGCTTCTCCGCCCGCTCCTCCGCCCGCTTCGCCCCTGCCTTCCGATAACCGGCCCGCAGATCCCCGGTTCACCGATCCGCCGCCTTCCGATCGCCCCACCGACGCCGCCGACGACGCCGCCCTGCAGGCGCAGGCCCGGCTGCTGCATGCCTGGTTCCTCGGCCTGCAGCTGATGGTGGCCAGCCGCCGCGGGCCCGAGCTCGTCGGCCAGTGGATGTTCCGGCTGTTCCGGCGCCAGCATGAGGCGAAGTTCCTCTCCAGCTTCGACAAGCTCGGCCTCACCGGCCTGCCCCATGCCGTGGCCTGCGCCCGGTATCACGCGCTCTCCAACGGCATCGGCGGGGTCGCGGTGCAGTACATGGAGGAGTCCCCGCGCAAGGCCTGGGTGCGATTCCGCTATCCGCGCTGGATGTTCGACGGCCCCACGCTGTGCGGCGTGCCGGTGGAGGCGAGCCGTGGCTTCCTGGAAGGCTGGTACGCCCACAACGGCGTGTCGCTGCGCAACCCGCGGCTGGGCTTCGTGTGCGTGAGCGAGGACATGACCGGCGAGTTCGGCCTGTGCGGCTACTTCCTCGAGCACGACCATGATCTCGGCCCCGGCGAGCGGCTGCGCTTTGCCCCCGGCGAGCGCCCGCCGCGCTGGGATCCGGCCCGCCAGCCGCAGCCCCCCGAGGCGCAGTGGAGCGCGCAGCGCCTGCGCAAGGCCGCCCGCAACTACGCGCTGGAGTACCTGCGCAACGGCATCGCCGAGCTCGCCGGGCTGATCGGCCCGCAGGCCACGGCCGAACTCGCCGGCCGCTCGGCCAGGCTGATCGGCATGCAGTACTGGCGCGAGACCGCCGCGCTGGTGGGCGCGCGCGACGGCGGCGCCGACTGCGCGGCCGACTACCTCGCCCGCATGCTGCGTGGCATGGGCGATGACTGCACGGTGCTGCCCGGCGCCACCGACAGCGCCGCGGTGCTGGAACAGCGCGGCCTGCGCGTGCTGCGCGACATTGCCGATCCGGCCGAGCGCGAACTGCTCTGGCAGGCCTGGTGCGAGCTCTGGCACGGCGCGCTGGCCGCGCACGAGGCGCTGCCGAGCGCCACGCTGGCGCGCATCGACACGGGCGGCGAGCCCGGCGTCCGCTGGACCCTGGTGGCCGGCATCGCGGCCTGAGCCACCCGCGCCGACATCCTTCCGCGCGCTCCCGCCCGCACGCTCCCCTCAGATCACGCTTCCTTCCGATCACTTTCCCCATTGCACCCCGGAGACCCCTGATGGCCGTCCACGAGATCCTGCGCATGGGCGATGCCCGCCTGCTGCGCCGCGCCGAGCCGGTGCAGGCCTTCGACACGCCGCAGCTGCATGCCCTGGTGGCCGACCTCTTCGACACCATGCGCGCCGCCGGCGGCGCCGGTCTGGCCGCGCCGCAGATCGGCGTGAACCTGCGGGTGGTGGTGTTCGGCACCGGCCAGCCGATCGCGCGCTACCCCGATGCCCCGCCGGTGCCGGTGACGGTGCTGGTCAATCCGGTGCTCGAGCCGATCGGCACCGAGGAGCAGGAGGGCTGGGAGGGCTGCCTGAGCGTGCCCGGCCTGCGCGCGGTGGTGCCGCGCTTCCGGCATCTGCGCTATCACGGCCACGACCCCCACGGCGCGCGCATCGACCGCACGGTGTCGGACTTCCATGCGCGGGTGGTGCAGCACGAGTGCGACCACCTCGACGGGCTGCTCTTTCCGATGCGGGTGCGCGATTTCAGCCGCTTCGGCTTCACCGAGGTGCTGTTCCCCGAGGGTCTGCCCGGCGCTGCGGGCAACCCTGCGCCACGAGGGGACTGAGCCGCTCGGCTACACTCGGTTCACCCCCATCCGAACCGAGCCGACGCCATGCCGCTGGACAGCACCCTGGACACCCTGCGCACCCTGGTCGCCTTCGACACCGTCAGCAGCCGCAGCAACCAGGCCCTGATCGACTGGGTGGCCAACCGCCTCGACGACCACGGCATCCGGGCCACCATCCAGGCCGGCGACGAACCCGGCAAGGCCAACCTCTTCGCCACCATCGGCCCGGCCGACGAGCCCGGCGTGATGCTTTCGGGGCATTCCGATGTGGTGCCGGTGGCCGGCCAGGACTGGTCCTGCGATCCCTTCACCCTCACCGCCCGCGATGACCGCTGGCTCGGCCGCGGCAGCGCCGACATGAAGGGCTTCATCGCCTGCTGCGTGGATGCCATTCCGCGCTTCAAGGCCGCCGGCCTGCGCACGCCGGTGCACCTCGCGCTCTCGTACAACGAGGAGAGCAACATGCACGGCATGCGCCTGCTCGCCCGGCAGATCGGCGAGGCACCGGTGCGCCCGGCGGCCTGCATCATCGGCGAGCCCACCCGCATGCGGGTGGTGGTGGCCAACAAGGGCACCGCCATCTACCGCTGCCGGGTGCGCGGCTTCTCGGTGCACTCCTCGCTGCGTCATCAGGGCGTGTCCGCCGTGGAGATGGCCGCCGAGGTCATCGTCTTCCTGAACCGGCTGCAGGAAGAGCTCACCCGCGCCGAGCGCCATGACGGCTTCGAGTTCCCGCACACCAGCGTGCACGCCGGCCTGATCCAGGGCGGCACCGCGCACAACATCACCGCGAAAGACTGCGAGTTCCTGTTCGAGATCCGCGCCCTGCCCGGCGTGTCGGCGCCGGCCGTGCTCGCCCGCATCCGCCAGCACTGCGACACCGAGCTGGTGCCGCGCATGCGCCGCATCGATCCCTCCTGCGGCATCCGCATCGAGGAGATCCTCGATGCGCCCGGGCTGGACGAGCGCGGCAACCGCTCGCTGGCCGACGCGCTGATGCCGCTGTGCGGCTGCGACGCCCCGGGCCGCGTGAGCTTCGGCACCGAGGCCGGCATGCTGCAGGAGGCGGGCGTGCCCACCGTGGTGTGCGGCCCCGGCGAAATCCGCGTGGCCCATCAGCCCGACGAGTATGTCGAGGGCAGCCAGCTGCAGGCCTGCCTGGACTTTCTGGATACGCTGGGGGCGCGGCTGCGCAGAGGGGCGCTGGTGGCGGGCTAGGCCGGCTCCGCGGCAATCAAGCCCCTTCCTATCCCCGTGGAATGCGAGCCGGATCGAACCAACCGCCACGGAACATTGCCTGTTGCAGTCGCAGGGTGTCGGCGTGCCTCGCGTGGCCTATCCAGGCGTTCACC
>JAGWVN010000043.1 GCA_018970865.1 Betaproteobacteria bacterium | reverse complement strand
GCTGAACCTGCCCGAACCGGGCGGCGACGGCGACCGGCCCTTCGAGCTGATCGGCGTGCCGCTGCCCGAGCCGGGCTTCCATGTGCTCGAGGTGGAGTCACGGCTGCTCGGCCGGGCGCTGCTCGAGCGCGACGCGCCGATGTTCGTGCGCACCGCGGCGCTGGTCACCAACCTTGCCGTGCACCACAAGCAGGGCCGCGACAACGCGCTGGTCTGGGTCACCCGCCTGGACCGCGGCCAGCCGGTCGCCGGCGCCGAGGTCCGCATCAGCGACTGCCGCGCCCGCCTGCTCTGGTCGGGACGCACCGACGCGCAGGGCCTGGCCCGGGTGCCGGTGGCCCTGCCCGAGCCGGCCGCCGAGTGCGGCGAAGACCGCCCTGGCCATTTCGTGTCGGCGCGGGTCCGCGACGCGCAGGGCCGCGAAGACCTCTCCTTCGCCTGGACCGGCTGGCAGCAGGGCATCGAGCCCTGGCGCTTCGAGCTGCCGGTGAGCTGGTCGGGCAGCACGCAGGCCTCTGCCCACACCGTGTTCGACCGGGTGCTGCTGCGCGCCGGTGAAACCGTCTCGATGAAGCACTTCGTGCGCGCGCATGGCTCCGGCGGCCTGCGCCGGCCGGCCCCCGCGCAGCTGCCGGCCAGCCTGGTCATCGTCCATGAGGGCAGCGGCCAGACCTGGCAGCAGCCGCTCGGGTGGGAGGGCGGCGCGGCGCAGTCGCAGTTCCGCGTGCCCCCGGGCGCGCGCCTGGGTCGCTACCAGGTCTATCTCGAGCAGGCCGAGCCCGCGGCCGGCGCGCCCGCGCCCTTGTGGCCCGGCCGACTGGCGAGCGGCAGCTTCCGGGTGGAGGCCTTCCGCCTGCCGGTGTTCGACGCCCGGGTGTCGTTGCCGGCCAGCCCGCCCCCGGCCACCCGCGAGCTGGCGGCCGATCTGCGGGTGGCCTGGCTGGCCGGCGGGTCGGCGGCCGGGCTGCCGGTGCGGGTGAGCGCGCGCCTGAGCCCGCACCAGCCCACCCCGGAGGGCTGGGAGGGCTTCGCCTTCTCGCGCCGTGACCTCGAAGCCGAGGATGCCTCGGACCCCGACGCCGAAGACTCGCCGGCCCGCCGCGCCGCGGCCGACCAGCGCCTGGCCAGCCGCGGCATCCATCGCGAGCGGCTGGTGCTCGACAAGCAGGCGGTGACGCTGGATGCGCAGGGCGCGGCGCGGGTGCGGCTGGCTGATCTGCCGGCCCTGGCGGTGCCGCACCGGCTGGAGGTGGAGGCCAGCTTCACCGACCCCTCCGGCGAGATCCAGAGCGTGGCGCGCAGCACGGTGCTGCAGCCGGCGGCGCTGATGGTCGGCATCAAGGCCGACGGCTGGCGCGCGCCCGGCCAGGCGCTGGGCGTGCGGGTGGCGGTGCTCGATGCCCGCGGGCAGGCGCTCAAGGGCCGCGAGGTGCGCCTGCGCGGCCGCCTCGAGCGGGTGATCTCGCACCGCAAGCGGCTGGTGGGCGGCTTCTACGCCTACGAGAACCGGCGGGTGTCGCGCGATCTCGGCGAACTGTGCCGGGCCCGTACCACGGCGGGCGGCGTGGCGGTGTGCGAGATCAACCCCAGCCTGGCGCCCGGCGAGGCGGGCGAAGTGGTGCTGGTGGCCAGCGCGCTCGACGACGCCGGGCTGGCGGCCACCGCGAGCGCCTCGAGCTGGTTCTCCGAGCAGGGCGAGCAGTGGTTCGATGCCCAGGCGGTCGACCGCATCGACCTCATCCCCGAGAAGCGTCGGCTGGCGCCGGGCGAGACCGCGCGGCTGCAGGTGCGCATGCCGTTTCGACGCGCCACGGCGCTGGTCACCGTCGAGCGCGAGGGCGTGATCGATGCCCGCGTGATGGAGCTGCGCGGCACCCACCCGGTGATCGAGCTGCCGATGCTCGCGAGCTACGGGCCGAATGTGTTCGTCTCGGTGATGCCCGTGCGCGGCCGGCTGCGCGAGGTGCCCTGGTACTCGTTCTTCCGCTGGGGCTGGCGCAGCCCGACCGAGTGGTGGCATGAATACCGCAGCGCCGGCGAGCTGCCGGCGGCGCGGCTGGCGCCCACCGCCACGGTCGATCTCGCCCGGCCGGCCTTCCGGCTGGGCATCACCGAGCTGCAGGTGGGCATCGACGGCTCGCGCCTGGCGGTGCGGGTGGCGCCCGAGCGCGACACCTGGCGGGTGCGCGAGCAGGCCCGGATCAACCTCGATGTGCGGCTGCCCGACGGCCGCGCGCCGGCCGCCGGCGCCGAGGTGGCGGTGGCGGTGGTCGACGAGGCGCTGCTCGAGCTGATGCCCAACAGCAGCTGGCAGCTGCTGGAGGCCATGATGCAGCGCCGGCCGCTGGCGGTGCAGACCGCCACCGCGCAGATGCAGGTGGTGGGCAAGCGCCACTATGGCCGCAAGGCGGTGGCCGCGGGGGGCGACGGCGGTCGCAATCCCACGCGCGAACTCTTCGACACCCTGCTCTACTGGAACCCCGCGGTGAAGCTCGACGCGCAGGGACGCGCGCAGCTCAGCGTGCCGCTGAACGACTCGCTCAGCCGCTTCCGGGTGGTGGCCATCGCCGATGCCGGCGAGAGCCTGTTCGGCACCGGCGAGGCGGTGATCCGCACCCACCAGCCGCTGCAGGTCGTGGCCGCGCTGCCCCCCGTCGTGCGGGAAGGCGACAGCCTGCCCGCGGAGGTGGTGGTGCGCAACCACAGCGCCCAGCCGATGACGGTGACGCTCAACGCCACCGCGCGGGCCGACGACCCGCAGGCCGCGCCGGTGCTCGGCACCCAGCGCAGCCTCTCCTTGCCCGCGGGGAGCGCGCAGTCGGTGAGCCTGCCGCTCACGGTGCCGGGCGGCGCGAGCCGTCTGCTCTGGACGCTGCAGGCCAGCGAGCCGGGCGGCCAGCGCGACAGCCTCGCGGTCAGCCAGACCGTGGCGCCGGCCGTGCCGGTCACGGTGCGCCAGGCCCTGCTGCAGGCCATCGACGGTCAGGCCCTCATCGAGCTCGCCAGCCCGGCGGGCGCGTTGCCGGGGAGCGCCAGGCTGCGCGCCACGCTCTCGGCCGGGCTGGGCGGGGCCAACGAGGGCGCGCGCGACTGGCTGGCGCGCTATCCCTTCCGCTGCCTGGAGCAGCGCGCCGCACGGGCCGCGGGCCTGGGCGACGCGGCGCTGTGGCGCACCCTGGTCGACGAGATGCCCAGCCACCTCGACGAGGCCGGGCTGCTGCAGTTCTTCCCGGTGCGCGAGGGCGAGCGGGCCGCGGGCAGCGACAGCCTCACCGCCTACCTGCTGCAGCTGTCGGCCGAGTCGGGGCTGCCCTTGCCGGCCGCCCTGCGCGAGAAGCTGCTGGCCGGGCTGGCGGCATCCGTGGAGGGACGGCTGCGCCGCCCGGGCTGGTCGGCCCGCCCCGACACCGCCGAGCGGCGGCTGGCGGCCATGGCCGCGCTCGCCCGCCACGGCCGCGCCCCGATGGCCCAGGTGGCCGCGCTGGGGATCGATCCGACCCGTCTGCCGCTCTCGGGCCTGATCGACTGGCTGACCGTGCTCGATGCCGTGCCGGCGCTGCCCCAGCGAGAGACGCTGCGCGCGCAGGCCGAGCAGCTGCTGCGCGCGCGGCTGGTCAGCAGCGGCACCCAGTTCGCGCTCGCGCCCGGCCCGGTGCCGGAACCCTGGTGGCTGCTCAGCAACGACGACAGCGCCATGGCGCGTCTGCTGCTGCTCGCCCGCCAGCGCCCGGGCTGGCAGGCCGATGCGCCGCGACTGGCGCTGGGCCTGCTCGCGCGCCAGCGCCAGGGCGCCTGGTCGGGCACGCCCGGCAATGGCTGGGGCCTGGTCGCGCTGCGTCGATTCAGCGAAAGCGCCGAGGCCACGCCGGTCACCGGCAGCACCCGGCTGAGCCTCGCCGGCGAGCAGCGCGAGCATGCCTGGCGCGACAGCGCCCAGGGTCGGCTCACGCTGCCGGTGCCGGCCGGCGACTCGCGCCTGCAGGTCAGCCACGGCGGCACCGGCCGGCCCTGGCTGCAGGCCCAGCTGCTGGCGGCGGTGCCGCTCACCCAGCCGGTGACGGCCGGCTACCGGGTCAGCCGCAGCCTCGAGGCGGTGGAGCGGCGCCAGCCCCAGGCCTGGAGCCGTGGCGACCTGATCCGCGTGCGGATCAGCGTCGAGGCCGACGCCGCCCTGCCCTGGGTGGTGATCGCCGATGCCCTGCCACCCGGCGCCACCGTGCTCGGCTCGGGCCTGGCCCGCGACACCCGGATCGTGGCCGGGGCGGGCGCCGCGCCCGCTGGCGATACGGCAGCGGGCGCCGAGCTGACGCCGAGCTTCATCGAACGGGAGGCCGCCTCGGTGCAGGCCTACTACGCCGAGATGCCGGCCGGCCGCTGGCGCTTCGAGTACCTGGTGCGCCTGAACCAGCCCGGCGAGTTCCGGCTGCCGCCCACCCGGGTGGAGGCGATGTACGCGCCCGACGCCCGCGGCGAGCTGCCGGTGGCGCCGATGCGGGTGCAGCCCTAGGGGGCGCGATGGGCATCGGCGGCGCCGGTCTGCCCGGGCGGTTCAGGGCTGCCCTGATGCGGCTCGCTGCCCTGCCCGTCGCCACGGCACTCCTGCTCACCCCCGCCCCGGCCGCCGCGGCCCTGCCCGGCTTCGCCGAGGTCAAGGCTGCCTGGCGCAGCTCCGAGGCCTGGCTGCTCGACCGCCACGGCGAGCCGCTGCAGCGGCTGCGGCTCGACCCCCGGGTGCGGCGCCTGGCCTGGGTGCCGCTGGCCGAGGTCTCGCCGGCGCTGCAGCGCTCGCTGCTGCTCTCCGAAGACCGGCGCTTCCTCGAGCACAGCGGCATCGACTGGCGGGCGGTCGGCTCGGCCCTGGGCGAGGCGGCCAGCGGCGGCCCCTTGCGCGGCGCCAGCACCATCAGCATGCAGCTCGCCGGCCTGCTCGCCGGCACGGCCGGTCAGGGCCGACGCGGCCTGATCGACAAGCTCGACCAGGCCGGCGGGGCGCTGGCCCTGGAGCGGCACTGGACCAAGCCGCAGATCCTCGAGGCCTACCTCAATCTCCTGCCGCTGCGCGGCGAGGCGGTGGGCATCGGCGCGGCCGCCGAGCAGCTCTTCGGCAAGCTGCCGATCGGGCTCGATGCCGCGGAAGGCGCGCTGCTGGCCGCGCTCGCGCGCGGGCCCAATGCCCCGCCGCCGCGGGTGGCGCAGCGGGCCTGCCTGCTGCTGCGCGAGCAGGGCCTGCAGGCGCTCTGCGGCGGGCTCGAGGGCCGCGCACAGGCGGTGTTCAGCCGCGCTGCCAGCGGCGCGCCGGCCAGCGAGGATCTCGCGCCGCAGCTCGCGCCCCACCTCGCCCGCCAGCTGCTCACCGAGCCCGGCCAGCGGCTGCGCAGCACCCTCGATGCCGAGCTGCAGCGGCTCGCCCGCGACGCCCTGCGCCGGCACCTGCGCGAGCTCGCCGACCGCGGCGCCACCGATGGCGCGGTGGTGGTGCTCGACAACGCCAGCGGCGAGGTGCTGGCCTGGGTAGGCTCCTCGGGTCCGCTGTCGGCCGCGTCCGAGGTCGACGCGGTGCTGGCGCCACGGCAGGCGGGCTCCACCCTCAAGCCCTTCCTCTACGGGCTGGCGATCGACGAGCGCCGGCTCACCGCCGCCTCCTGGCTGGAGGATCGGGCCGCCGACCTGCCGACCGACGCCGGGCTCTACCTGCCGCAGAACCACGACCGGCAGTTCCGCGGCTGGGTGAGTCTGCGGGTGGCGCTGGCCTCGTCGCTGAACCTGCCGGCCGTGCGGGTGGCCGGCATGGTCACCCCTGACGCCATGGCCCGCACGCTGCGCCGCTTGGGCATGATCTCGGTGGACAAGCCCGGCGACCACTACGGGCCCTCGCTCGCCCTGGGCTCGGCCGATGTCAGCCTGATCGAACTCGCCAATGCCTACCGGGCGCTCGCCAACGGCGGCCGCGCCAGCGCGCCCATCGTGCGGCGCCAGGGGCCGCAGCCGGCCCGCCTGAGCGCGCTTGGCGGCGGACGGGGTCTGGGCGAATCCGCCGCCTTCATCATCACCGACATCCTGGCCGACCGCGATGCCCGCGCCGCGAGCTTCGGCTGGGACAGCCCGCTGGTCACCCGGCAGTGGAGCGCGGTGAAGACCGGCACCAGCAAGGACATGCGCGACAGCTGGTGCCTGGGCTTCTCCCGGCAGCACACCGTGGGCGTGTGGGTGGGCAACGCGGCCGGCGAGCCGATGCGCCAGGTGACGGGCGTGCGCGGCGCCGCGCCAGTGTGGGCCGAGCTGATGGCCCACCTGCAGCGGGGCGCGGGCTCGACCCCTCCCCCGGCGCCGGCCGGGGTGCTGCGGCAGACGGTGAGCTTCGAGCCGCCCAAGGAGCCGCCCCGCAGCGAGTACTTCCTGCGCGGCACCGAGCAGCGCGCCATCCGGCTGGCCGGCGCACCCCACCGAGCCGGCATTGCCTATCCGCCCGACCAGACCCGGATCGCGCTCGACCCGGACATCCCGCCCGACAACCAGCGGGTGCTGCTGCGCGCCCAGCCCGGGCCGCAGGCCGGCGCGGCCCGCTGGCTGCTCAACGGCCGGGAGCTCGGCCGCGGCCCGCAGCTGGCCTGGTTTCCGCAGCCCGGCGTCCATCGCATCGCGCTGCGCGCGGCCGATGGCAGCCTTCTCGACGAAGTCGGCGTGGAGGTGCGCGGCGCACGGCGCGTCGGCCCGACATCCCCCTGCCAGCCCCCTACTGCCTGTCCGCCTGGAGCCCGTCCGCCATGACCCCACCCTCTGACACCCCATCGCGCGCGGCATCCCGCCGCCGATTCCACCGGGCGGCCGCCGGCCTGCTCGCCGCGAGCGCGCTGCCGGGCGCGCGCGCGCAGTCCGACTGGCCGCGCGCGCCGATGCGGCTGATCGTGCCCTACGCCCCGGGCGGCGTCACCGACCTGCTGATGCGCCTGCTCGCCCGCCACGCCGCCGAGCGGCTGGGCCAGCCGATGCCGGTGGAGAACCGCGCCGGCTCGGGCGGCGTGGTCGGCACCGCCGCGGTGGCGCGGGCCGCGCCGGATGGTCTCACCGTCGGCGCAGCCGGCAGCTCGGCGCTGATCGCCACCCCGATGCTCAACCCGCAGATTCCCTTCAGCGTGGCGAACGACCTCGCCTTCGTGAGCCTGTCGGCGGTGGTGCCGATGGTGCTCGCCGTCAATGCCGCGGTGCCGGTCAACACGCTCGCCGAGCTGCTGCGCCACATGAAGGCGCAGCGCGGTCGCCTGAGCTACGGCTCGACCGCGGTCGGGCACTACGGCCATGTCGCGCTCATGGCGATGAGCGACGCGCAGGACGCGGCGATGGTGCACGCGCCCTACAAGGGCGAGAGCCCGCTGGTGCAGGACCTGGTGAGCGGGCAGATCCAGCTCGCCTTCCTGGCGCCCTCCACCGTGCGGCCGATGGTCGAGAGCGGCAAGGTCCGGCTGCTCGCCTGCTCGGGCCTGAAGCGGCTGCGCCCGCTGCCGGCGGTGCCCACGCTGATCGAGCAGGGGCTGGATGCGCCGGTGTTCCGCATGAATCCGGGCTGGCTGGGCATCATCGCGCCGGCGCGCACCCCGGCGCCGGTGCTGCAGCGGCTGTCAGGCGAGTTCGCGGCCGTGGTCCGCCAGCCCGAGGTGAGCGACCAGATCGTGCAGTGGGGCATGGAGCCGGTGGGCAGCACCGCCGAGGCCTTCGCCGCCACCTACGAGGCCGAGCGGCCGGTGTGGCGCGATCTGCTCACCCGCGCCGGGCTGGAGGTGCGCTGAGGCCCGGGCGACGGGCAGGGCGCGGGCCCTGACCCGTCAGCCGTCTCAGGACACCAGCTGCCAGGCGAGCTCGGCGCGCTGCGCGGCCAGCGCGCCGCGCGCCAGCGACTGCGGCGAGGCGGCCGTGCCGTCGAGGGCGCGCCGGTACACGCCCTGCAGGATCGCCGCCAGCTTGAAGAGATTGAACGCGAGGTAGAAGGCCCAGTCGGCCGGCGGCTCGCGGCCGACCCGTTCGCAGTAGGCCGCGACATAGCCGGCCTCGTCGGGAATGCCCAGCGCGGCAAGATCATGCCCGAGCAGGCCCGAGGGCGGCTCGGCGAGATGCCAGGCCAGGCAGTTGAAGGCGAGGTCGCACAGCGGGTGGCCGATCGTCCAGAGCTCCCAGTCGAGCACCGCCGCCACCCGCGGCTCGCGGGGATGCACCACCAGGTTCGCGAGCTTGTAGTCGCCGTGGGTGATCACCAGCGGGCCGTCCTCGGGCAGGTGCCGGGGCAGCCACGCGATCAGCCGCTCCATCGCCGCGATCTCGCCGGTCTGCGCCGCCCGGTACTGGCGGGTCCAGCGCTCCACCTGCCGGGCCAGGAAGGGACCCGGCCGCTCGAAGCCGGCCAGCCCGAGCGCGCGGTGATCGAGCGTGTGCAGACGGGCGAGCGCCGCGTTCATCGCGTCGAACACCGCGCCACGCTCTGCCGAGGTCAGGCCGGGCAGGGTCGGATCGGTGAAGATCCGGCCTTCGACATGGCTCATCAGGTAGAAGGCCTCGCCGAGCACCGGGTTGCCATCCGGACGGATGAGCACCGGGGCCGGCACCGGCACACCTGACCCGGCCAGCGCGCCGAGAATGCCGTACTCGCGATCCACCTGGTGCGCCGAGGGCAGCAGCACGCCTGCGGGCTTCTTGCGCAGCACCAGGCGGCCCGGCGCGCCGTCGCGTCGCGCGAAGGCCAGCAGGTAGGTGGGGTTGGAGAAGCCGCCCGGAAAGCGCGAGGCCTCGAGCGCGCCGGCATAGTCGGGCAGCGTGTCGGCGAGCAGGCGATCGAGCGCGGACAGGTCGAGCCGGTCTCGCCCGGACAGCGGCAGGGTCCGGGGAATGGCGGAGGCGCTCATCCGGATCAGGCCTCGCGGCCCTCGATCAGGTCGAGGATGTCCCAGGCGGGCTCGGCGAAGCGCCGGCCCACCGCCGCGAACTCCAGCCGCCGGCGGGCCTGGTGGCGGAAGCTGCGGGCGCGGCGCACGCAGCCCAGCGCCCAGCGCACCGAGCCCATCACCTCCCAGAAGCGCACCGCCTCGGGATCAACCGGCTGGCCGCTGGCCGCCTGATAGGCCGCGAACAGCTCGGCCCGCTGACCGAAGCCGCCCACCGGCCCGGCGCCGCCGAACCGCCAGGTGCGCATGCACAGGTAGCCGAGGTCTTCCATGGGATCGCCGAGATGGGCGACCTCCCAGTCGAGCACCGCGCGCAGGCCCTCGGGGCCGACGATGAAATTGCCGGTGCGGAAGTCGCCGTGCACCACCGCCAGGCGCGGGCTGCGCGGCCGGCGCTCGCGCCCCCAGCGCAGCGCGAGTTCGATCACCGGCAGCGGCCGGCCAACGCCGTCGAGCACGCGCTGGTACAGGGCCAGGGTCTCGTCGGCGCCCAGGCGGCCCAGGAAGGGCAGCCGCGCCGGCGCCATGGCGTGCACCGCCGCCAGCGCGCGCGCGCACTGCCCGGTGAGCGCGGCGCGGGCCGACGCGAAGCCGGCGTCGCGCACGATCCGCGGGCCGAGGGTCTCGCCCTCGACCCGGGCGGTGATCGCGCCGGGGCCGATCAGGTCGTCGGCCTGCAGCAGCGCGTGCACCCGCGGCACCGGCACGCCGGCCTCGCCGGCGACGGTCATGGCGGCGAACTCCTGCGCGCCCGAGAGCATCGGCAGCCAGTCGTCCTCGGCGTCGGGCTCGAGGGCGGCGGCCTCGGCCGATCGCTGCAGCACGAAGCCGCGCCAGTCGCCGTCGATCAACGCCTCGAAAGACCAGGTGGCCTTGTTGGCGCCGGCGGTGAGCGCGCGCAGCCCGCGCACCGGCGCCTGCGCGCCAAGATGGCGCGCGGCGAGCGCATCAACGGACCTGCTCAGTTCCACGGGGTCGGACATCGGCGCCTTGAAGCGGAAGCCCTTGGGTATGCTGGGCCATGCCCGGATCCTCACACAGCCGCGAGGCGCCGGCCCACCGGGCACCGGTGCTCGCGCGGCGCGGCCAGGAGCCCTGATGGATTTCGAAATACCCGCAGCGATCCGGGCGCGGCTCGCGGAACTCGATGCCTTCATCGCCCGCGAGATCGTGCCGCTGGAGCAGGCCCACCCCGAGTTCTTCGACCATCGCCGCGAATACGCCCGCACCGACTGGGAACGCGGCGGCGTGCCGCGCGACGAGTTCGAGGAACTGGTGCGCGAGATGAAGCGCCGCGCCGACCGCGCCGGCTTCCTGCGCCTGGGCCTGCCGCGCGACCTCGGCGGCGAGGCGGCCTCGAACCTCGAGGTGGTGATCATCCGCGAGCACCTGTCGGCGCGCGGCCTGGGCCTGCACGGCAACCTGCCCGACGAGTCTTCGCTGGTGCCGAGCATGCCGATGGTGCACATCCTGCATGCCTACGGCACGCCGGCCCAGAAGGCGCAGTACCTGAACGGCCTGGTCACCGGCGAGCACTACATCGCCTTCGCGCTGACCGAACCCGACCACGGCAGCGACGCCACCTGGATGGAGTCCACCGCCGTGCGCGAGGGCGACCACTGGGTGATCAACGGGGTCAAGCGCTTCAACAGCGGCGTGCACAAGGCCACCGCCGACCTGGTCTTCGCCCGCACCTCGGGCAAGCAGGGTGACGCCGACGGCATCACCGCCTTCATCGTGCCCATGGATGCGCCCGGCGTGAAGATCGAGTACTACCACTGGACCTTCAACATGCCGAGCGACCACGCCGAGGTGAGCTTCACCAATGTGCGCGTGCCGGCCGACTGCATCCTCAACCGCGAGGGCCAGGGCCTGGTGCTGGCCCAGCACTTCGTGCACCAGAACCGCATCCGCCAGGCCGCGCAGAGCGCAGGGGTGGCGCGCTACTGCATCGCCGAGTCGGTGCGCTACGCCAGCGAGCGGCGCAGCTTCGGCAAGCCGATCGCGCAGCATCAGGCCATCCAGTTTCCGCTGGCCGAAATGCATGCCGAGTGCGAGATGGTGCGCCACTATGTGTTCCGCACCGCCTGGGAGATGGACCGCCAGCCGCACGAGGCGGTCAGCGATCAGGTGGCCATCGCCAACTACCGCGCCAATCGGCTGGCCTGCAACGCCGCCGACCTCGCCATCCAGGTGCACGGCGGCATCGGCTACACCCGCACCAAGGCCTTCGAGCACTTCTTCCGCCACCATCGGCGCTACCGCATCACCGAGGGCTCCGACGAGGTGCAGATCCGCAAGATCGCGGCCTATCTGTTCGGCTTCGCGGGGCCCCGCAAGCGGGCGCGCAAGGCGCGCTGAGCGGCGCTGCAGTGCTGCGGCGCTGCGGCGTTGCGGCGTTGCGGTACTGCCGCGTTGGGGTGCAGGCGGCCGCGGCGCGCTCAGGCGCCGGGGGGCAGCCAGCGCGGGTTGTCGATGCGCAGGGCGTCTCCGAGGCTCTGGCGCAGATGGGCGAGCAGGGCCGGGGAATCGGCCGGGACGCGGCCGTCGCGGATGCGCCGGCACAGCTCGGCGGCAAGCTCGTCCACCGAGGCGGCGGCGCCCGGCGCGGCCGGATCAGCCGCACGGGTCGCCCCGGCCATCGGGGCGACATCGACAGGCATCGGGTCGGCAAGCAGACGCAGCAGGCCGTCGCGCTCGCGGGCGAGCGCGGGCGCGCCAAGGCTCTGCTCCCGCGCGAGGATCTCGAGCAGGCGGTCGATCATGCGCAGCCGGAACTGCTCGGGCGCGGGCAGCAGCGGCGCGATCTCGGCCGACAGCACCTCGCGCACCACCGCGAAGAGATCCTGCGCCGAAGGCTGGCTGGCCGGCATGGACGGACCCGGTTCGCGTCAGCGCACGCCGGCCACCACGCGGGCCACCGCCTCGGTGAGCCGCTTGGCATAGCCGATCTCGAGGAACTCGTTGGGGCCGTGCGCGTTGCTCTGCGGCCCGAGCACGCCGGTGATCAGGAACTGCGCCTGCGGGAAGACCTCGCCGAGCATGTTCATGAACGGGATGGTGCCGCCCTCGCCGATCCAGGCGGGCTCGCGGCCGAAGACCGACTGCGAGGCCTCCTGCAGCAGGCCGCGCAGCCAGGGCGCGGTCTCGGGGGCGTTCCAGCCGGTGGCGCCCCAGTCGGCCTTGAAGGTGACCCGCGCCTGGTAGGGCGGATTGCTCTCCAGGGCCTGCTTCATGGCCCGCGTGGCCCGTTCGCCATCGACGGTGGGCGGCAGCCGCATCGACAGCTTCAGCGAGGTCTTGGGCCGCAGCACATTGCCGGCGGAATCGAGCGAGGGCAGGCCGGCCGCGCCGGTGACCGACAGCGCCGGCCGCCAGGTGCGCGCGAGAATGGCCTGCACCGGGTCGGTGGTGGTGGGCATGGCATGGGCGTGCTTGTCGTGCGCGGCCGGGTCGGCGCCCGGCTCGTGCGAGCAGCCCACCCAGGGGAAGTGCTTCCAGACCGCGTCACCCAGGATGGCGCCGGCGGCCTGCGCCTGGGCCAGGCGCTCGGCCGGAATCTCGGCATGCAGCTCGGGCAGCAGCACCTCGCCGGTGGCGGCGTTGTCGATGCGGTTGAGCAGCTGCCGCGCGATGCGAAACGACGAGGGCACCAGCCCGCTCGCCAGCCCGGAGTGCACACCCTCGGAGAGCACCTCGACGGTCAGCACGCCGCCCACCAGACCGCGCAGCGAGCTGGTCACCCAGAGCTGGTCATAGTTGCCGCAGCCGGAGTCGAGACCGGCCACCAGCTTGACCTGGCCCATGCGCGGCGCCAGCCGCTTCAGGTAGGCCGGCAGATCGGGGCTGCCGCTCTCCTCGCAGGTCTCGATCAGGCCCACGCAGCGCGGCCGCGGCAGCTTCTGGGCGTCGATCGCCTGCACGATGGTGAGCGCGGCGTAGACCGCGTAGCCGTCGTCGGCCGCGCCGCGGCCGTAGAGGCGGCCGTTCTCGATCACCGGCGTCCAGGGGCCCAGCCCCTCGCGCCAGCCGACCATCTCGGGCTGCTTGTCGAGGTGGCCGTAGAAGAGTACCGAGCTGTCGTTGCCCAGACCGCCGGTGGCCGGGATGTCGAAGAACAGGCAGGGCGTGAGCCCGTCGATGCTGACGATCTCCATCGTCATGCCCGCGATCGGCTGGGCCCGGCACCAGTCGCGCGCCGACTCGATCACCGCCTTCAGGTGGCCGTGCGCGGCCCAGCTCGGGTCGAAGCCCGGCGACTTGGCGGGCACGCGGACATAGTCGACCAGCCGCGGCAGCAGGTCGTCATCCCACTTGCGCGCGGTGAATGAGCGGAGTTCGGCGAGGTCCATGGAAGCTCCTGATCAGGCGGCTTGAGTGGCCGACTTGTACCACAGCCGGCAGGGGCAGATCGTGGCTCGCCGGCGAGCATGGAAGGCAGGGCAGGCCCCCTGTCATCGCAAGGTCATCAAACGGTCACCGGTTCGTCATGGCAGTCACCGATCCTCGCCGCGTCGTTACCTTTTTCAAGGCACCCCCTCATGAAAGATTCGTCGCGCCGGCCGCCGCGAGCCCTTTTCGACTGCCTTCGGGGCATCGCCGTGCTGCTGCTCCCGGTGTTCCTGCTCTCGTGCGGAGAGGCAGGCCCGGAAACGCCCACACCCGTCTCGCTCACGATGGAGAAGATCGGCGGATTCGACGGCGCGGCGGTCGGCGCGGCCGAAATCACCGCCTATGATGCGGCCAGCAAGCGCCTGTTCGTGGTCAATGGCGCCAACGGCAGCGTGGATGTGCTCGACCTGAGCAACCCCGCAGCGCCGGCCAAGGTGGGCTCGATCAGCGTCACCGAGATGGGCGGTTCGGTGAACAGCGTGGCGGTGCACGACGGCCTGGTTGCCCTGGCCATCGAGGCCTCGCCCAAGACCAGCCCGGGCAAGGTTGCCTTCTACAACGCGGCCACCCTGCAGCTGCGGCACAGCGTCACGGTGGGCGCCTTGCCCGACATGGTGGTCTTCACGCCCGACGGCAGCCATCTGCTGGTGGCCAACGAAGGCGAACCGAACAGCTACGGCCAGGCCGACTCGGTCGACCCGGAAGGCTCGGTGAGCATCATCCGGGTCAACCGCGAAGGCACCCCAGAGGTGATGACCGCCGACTTCAAGGCCTGGAACAGCCGTGTCGATGAACTGCGCGCGGCCGGGGTTCGCATCTACGGCCCCAACGCCACCGTGGCCCAGGACCTCGAGCCGGAATACATCACGGTGAGCGCCGACGGCCGCACCGCGTGGGTGACGCTGCAGGAGAACAATGCGATCGCCACCGTCGACATCCTCAACGCGCGAATCACCGACATCCGCGCCCTGGGCTTCAAGGACCACAGTCTACCCGGCATGGGCCTCGATGCATCCGACGAGGATGGCGGCACGAACACCAACAGCGGCACGCCAGCGGTCAGGATCGCCACACAACCGGTGCGCGGCCTGTACCTGCCTGATGGCATCGCGAGCTTCTCGCACAGCGGCCAGACCTGGCTGATCACCGCCAACGAGGGCGACGCCCGCGCCGACTGGCCCGGCTTCAACGAGGAGTCACGAGTGCGCACGCACTGTGACAAGGGCCTTGACCCGACGGTGTTCAGCAACGCCGCCAACCAGATCTTCGACTCGAATCTCGGACGCCTGCGCATCACCACCACCCCCAATGGCGGCTCCAGCGGCAAGAATGCGGCCGGACAGTGCACCGAGCTCTACGCCTTCGGCGCCCGATCGTTCTCGATCTGGAGCACCGACATCAAGCGCGTGCACGACTCCGGTGACGATCTCGAGCAGCGCACCAAAGCGCTGCCCAACGTGAAATTCAATGCCAGCAACGACAACGACACGCTGGACAGCCGCAGCCCGAACAAGGGCCCGGAACCTGAGGGCGTGGTCGTCGCGCGCTTCGGCAACCGCTTCCTGGCCTTCGTGGGGCTCGAGCGTGTGGGCGGGGTGATGGTCTACGATGTGAGCAACCCGGCGGCGGTGAGCTTCGTCACCTACCTGAACACCCGCACCGGGGCCACCGGTGATCGCGGACCGGAAGGCCTGCTGCTGATCCCTGCGGCTCAGTCACCCAACGGCAAGCCGCTGCTGGTGGTGGGCAACGAGACCAGCGGCACCACGGCGATCTTCCAGCTGAACTTCAGCTACTGATCGGGCTGACCCACGGTGTCCCCGCAGCCGGGGGCACCGTTGTGTCAGATCAGAAACCGATCTGCACCGAGGCCCGGAAGGTTCTCGGATAGGCCGGGAACAGATAGGTGCCGCCCCAGTACTGGGTGGGCGCCTCGCGCCAGTAGCGCTTGTCGAGCAGATTGTCGATGCCCACCCGCCACAGGAAGCTGCGGCCATCGGCGCGCAGGCGCCAGTTCAGCGCGGTGTCCCACTGCGCGTAACCCGGGATGGACACCGTGTTGTCGCGGGTGACTGCCTTGCGCCCCGACAGCGCCAGCCGGTTGATCCACTGCAGGCCATCCACGCCGGGCACCTGCCAGGCCGCCAGCACGCTGGCCGCAGCCGGGGTCACATTGGTGGGTCGCTTGCCGGCCTCGGTGGCATCGGGCGAGCGGGTGATCTCGGCATCGAGCAGCGTGGCCTGGGCCTGCAGCCACAGCGAGCGCAGCGGCCGGCCCGACCAGGCGAGCTCGACGCCGCGATGCCGCGCCTCGCGGGCGCCGGCCTCGCGACTGAGCTTGCCGGTGGCATCGGGCAGATCGCCCGAGAACGGCTTGACGATCTCGAACAGCGCCACGCTGAACAGCCCGCCCGAGGGCAGCACCTGCTTGAAGCCGGCCTCGGCCTGACGGCTGCGCAGCGCCGGCAGCACCGCGCCGGCGTTGCTGTAGAGCGTGGGCCGGTTGGGCACCGCCTCGGACTCCACGCCGGTGCCGGCCGACACATAGGCCATGCCGCCGGTCCAGGGTTGCCAGCCGATCGCGCCCCAGCCGGTGGTGAGCGACTGGTCGTAGCTGAGCGCGCGGCTGCCGTCGGTGCGCTCACTGCTGCGCGAGAGTTCGCTGTGCCTTGCGCCGCCCCACACCGACCAGCCGCCCGGCAGACGCATCGCATCGGCCACCCAGAACTCGCGCGACCGGCTGTCGCGGAGGGTGTTCAGATCGCCGGGCACCGGGTCGGCGGGCAGCACCACCGGCGTGTAGATGTTGCTGGTGCCGACCCAGTTGTAGGCCTGCCGGGGCTGGTAGCGTTCGCTGTACTCGGCGTCGAGCAGACCGACGGTGAGTTCATGGCGGACCGCGCCGGTGGTCGCCTTGCCGCGCAGCACCGCCTCGCTGTTGCGGTTGACCCGGCGTTCGCCGTCGCTGCGGTAGTCGTAGATGTCGACATCACCATTGCCGCACAGGCCGGGATAGACATAGGCCGGGCCGCTGCTGCAGCCGTCGGGGAAAGCCAGCCGGTCGTTGGTGCGGATCTCCTGCCAGGCCGTGCGCAGCGCGAGCTGCCAGTTCTCGGACAGGGTCTTGCGCCAGGCGATCGAGGCCGCGCTGGCCCGGCTCTCGAACGGCTGAGACCAGGGCTGGTTGTTCAGATTGCGGCGGGGGTCGACCGGCGCCGGCAGGGTCTCGGCCACGCCATCGCCGTTGCGGTCGAGCAGCCCGTAGCCGGGCACGCTCACCTGCGAGTACCGATGCTGCTCGCCCTCGATCTCGAGCACCGAGCGATCGGGCAGGCGCAGGTCGAGGAAGACGCTGGCAAAGCGCCGGTTGCCGGGCGCGTCGCGCACCTCGAGGCGGCGCTCTTCGGCCGACACGTTGACCCGGTAACCCAGCACCTCGTCGGGGCCGGCACGGCCGCCGAGGTCGGCGTGCAGCAGCGCCGAGCCGCGCTCGGAGAGGCCGAAGAACACCTCGCGCAGCGGTGCCACCGTGGGTCGCTTGAGCACCTGATTGAGAAGGCCGCCCGGCGCACTGGTGCCCGCCTGGATGCCCGAGGTGCCGCGCAGGATCTCGATCGCCTCCTTGTTCTCGAAGGCCATCGGCGTGTGGTTGGACACCGGCAGGCCCTCGCGCCGGTAGTTCTGCGCGTTGTCGAGCAGGAAGCCGCGCACCTGCAGCGACTCGATGTAGCCGATGGCGTTGTAGGCATCGCCCACCGAGGGTTCGCCGCGGATGGCGCCCGACAGGCCGCCCGCGCCGACATCGCGCAGGGTGCCGGCCCGGATCACGCTGATCGACATCGGGGTCTCGGCCAGCGGTGCGCTGGACAGGCCACCCACGGTGGCGGTCTCGGTAGCCGGCGGGAAGGGCCGGGCGAGGACGCGGACCTCGGGCAGGACCGCAGGGCCGGCGGCGCTCGGGGCGCCGGCATTGCCGCCGGCGGGCGCCGACGAAGCGGGCGCCGCGGCGGTGCCGGATTGCGCCGCGGCCCAGGGCGTCCAGGCGCTCAGCGCCAGCGCGCAGGCGAGGGCGAGCGGCGAGCGGCGCGCGCCCGCGGGCGGGAGGGGATGAGTGGGTGTGGCCATCGGTGACTCCTTGCGGAACGATGGCAGGCGAGCGGGGCGGATTGATCGACGGCGCGCACAAACGACACGCCGAGGCCAAGGCCTCCACGCTTCCCTGCGCAAGCATTAACTCGATCAGGTTCCAAGGGTTTTTCTCACCCGTCCGATGACTCGGACCGCAGCCGACTGCTGCCGCGGTTTTGTGCGGGACCCCTAGCGTGAGCCGCGATTGTAATCCTCGGCGGCAGCCCGCGCCAGACGAAGCGCCCGGTCCAGACGCGGCCCGTGCGGCCCCTCGACGCGGTGATGGGGGATCCCGGCAAGGGCCAGCGCGCGGCGCAGGCGGGCATCGAAATCCGCGCGCGCCTGCGGCCCGTCGCGCTGCGCGCCATCGGGCTCCCAGGGCACCTCGAGGCCGGTGACCAGCGTGAGCCGGTAGCGCCGGTGGTGCCGCAGCGCCGCGGCCGTCAGGCCGGAGTCGGCAAACAGCTGTTCGCTGTAGAGCGCGGTGGCCAGGGGCGCGGAGTCGGTCAGCACCCAGCCAAGGCCCTGCGCTGCCGCCCGGGCGATGGCCGCTTCCTCGCGCGCGACCTGCTCAGCGAGCAGCGCAGGCTGTTCCGCGGGCCGGGGCGGGCGGCCATGGCGGGCGACGAACTCGCGCAGCGCCTCGGCCACCCACAGGCCGGGAAGCGTCTGCGCAAGCGCCTCGCACAGCGTGGTCTTGCCGGTGCACTCGGCGCCGAGCAGGGCGATGACAACGACCGGCATGCGCAACCTTATACCGCAGCGCGACGCCGATGCGGTCTAATGCGTCATGCCCGAGACCGCCTCCGCCTGGCGCCGCGCGCTGAAGCCGGCCGCCGCGCTGCTCTTTCTCAACGCGATGCTCAGCTTCGCCAACTGGTGGCCCACCCCGGCGGTGCGGCCCGACCACCGGGTGGCGCCGGAATTCGTCTGGACCTGGGTGCTGGTGCTGGGCCTGGTTGCCTGGCGCGGCCGCCTCGGGCGCGCCGGGCTGACCGCGATCAGCCTCGTCTACACCGCCCTGGTGATCAGCCGCTATGGCGATGTGACCATCCCGGCCCTGTTCGGGCGGCCGATCAATCTCTACTGGGACGGCGCGCAGCTGCCGCGGGTGATCCGCGTGTTCACGCAGGAGCAGCCCTGGTGGCTGAGCGCGGCGGTGCTGCTCGGCTCGGCCGGTCTGCTCTGGGCCCTGTGGCGCGCGCTGCACGGCGCGCTTGGCGTGATGGCCCGCGAAGCCGCGCCCTGGGCGCTGCGCCGCCGCGGCGCGCTGCTGGCCACCCTGGCCGCGGCGCTGCTGGTGGTCGCCAACCATGCCGGCGTGCAGGCCACCTGGCCGGTGGTGTCCAAGCCGGTCACGCCCACCTACTGGCGGCAGGCCCGGCTGCTGCTGGCTGCCGTGTCGCCGGCGCATCAGGCCGCGCTGCTGCCGGCGCGCAGCCCGGTCGACGAGGCGATGGACCTGCCGCCCGGCCAGGCGCTGGCCGCGCTGCGCGGCCGGGATGTCTACCTGATGATGCTCGAGTCGGTGGGCGAGGTCGTGCACACCGACCCGCGCGCCCGCCCGGTGCTCGCGCCGCTGCGCGAGCGCTTCACCGCCGAGATCGCGGCAGGCGGCCGGCAGGTGGTGTCGGCCTGGTTCCGCTCGCCCACCTTCGGCGGCGGCTCCGACCTCGCCCAGCTCGGCGTGCTCTCGGGCATCGACCTGAGCGACCCGATGCGTCACGATGTGCTGCTCACCACCACCCGCCCGACCCTGATCAGCCTGTTCGGCGCCCATGGCTATCGCACCTTCGGCGTGTATGCCTCACTCAGCTGGGAGTGGCCCGAGCGCGCGTTCTTCAACTACCAGGTGTTCATCGACGGCCCGGCGCTGGGCTGGCGCGGACCGCCGCTGGGCTTCTGGCATGTGCCCGACCAGTTCGCCGCCGCGCGTTTCGAGCAGATGCATCCGCGCGGTCCGGAAGCCCCGCCGCGTTTCGTGTTCATGCCCACGATGAACACCCACCTGCCCTTCAGCCCGGTGCCGCCCTTCCAGCCCGACTGGGAACGGCTGCTCGGGCCCGACCCCTATCCCGAGGCCGACGCCCGCCGCGCGCTGGCCGAGCGGCCGAACTGGCTCGACCTCTTCCCCGACTACCTGCGCAGCGTGAGCTACGCCTACCGCTGGCTGGGCGCCTGGCTGGCCCGGCCCGAGCCGAGGGAATCGATCCATGTGCTGGTGGGCGACCACCAGCCGGCGGCCAGCGTCACCGGGGAGGGCGCATCCTGGCTGGTGCCGGTGCATGTGATCTCGCGCGATCCGGCGCTGCTGGCCCGCTTCACCGCGCAGGGCTTCCGGCCGGGCATGGAACCCGGCGGCCCGGCGCTGGGCGGGCTGCACGACCTTACCGCGATGATGCTGCGCGCCTTCGGCAGCGGTCTGCCAGCGCCGTCGGCGCAGGCGGGGACGGTGTCACGCTGATGCGGGCGAGCGGGCGCTCGCCTTCTGCAACAACCCGGCGCGGGCGCCCTGCGTGCTCTGCGCGGTCGATCAGGAGGTGGTCTGGCGTCCGGCGCCGTGAACCGCGGGCAGGGCGAGGCCCAGGCAGGCCAGCGCGGCGAGCCAGGCCTGGTGGTTGACCAGACCCTCCTGCCAGAGCAGGGCGAGGGCGGCCATCACCAGCGCCACGGCCAGCGCGATCCGCAGCAAGCCGCCGAGGACGCCCGGGCGAGGCGGCGGCAGGCGGCCGGCCAGCCACAGGGCCGGCATCAGCACCGCCGGCGCGCCGAACATCGGCCAGAGCAGGGGCCGGTAGCGGCCGTCGACCAGCAACTGCAGCACCCCCAGCAGGCAGAGCGCCAGGACGAGCGCGTGGGCACGGTCGAGCCAGGGGCCCGCAGCGGCCACGGCGCGCGCCAGCGGCAGCGCCGCCAGCAGCGCGCAGATCAGGGCGGGCACTGCCGCCAGCGCACCGAGCACCGTCTGCCCGGGCCCCAGGCTCCACACCGCGAGCGACGCGATCTGCTGCTGGGCGAGGGCCGCGATCAGCCCGCCGGCGATCGCCAGCGGCCGGCGGGCTGCCCCCAGCCTGCCCGCAAGCAGCGCGCCAGACAGCGCACCGGCCAGGGCCGCGAGCAGGCCCCACGCCGCCGCCGGGTCGGGCACCACCGGGCCATCCGCAATCACCCGGCGCTCGCCGGCCGCGGTGAACACGCCCCAGTAACCGCCCATCGCGCCCTCGAGCGCGCGTTTCCAGGGCTGGTCGAAGCCTTCGATGAGGTTCCAGCCGGGCTGCCAGCCCCAGTCGATGGGGGCCTGCAGCAGCCCGCGCACCAGCCGGTTCTGCGCCAGCGTGCCTGGCGCGGCCGGTCCGCGCTGGCGGCCGGCGGCCGGCCAGCCGGTCTCGGCGATGAACACCGGCAGCGGCGCCAGCGCCGCGCGCATCGCCGCCAGGGTCTGCGCCACATGGTCCACCGCATGCTCGATGGCCACCGGCTCATCGTCCCAGTACGGCAGCACATGCACCGCGGCCACATCCACATGGCCGCGCAGCGCCTCGGCATGCCGCAGCCAGTAGGCCCAGACATCGGCATAGGCCACCGGCACCGGCTGCTCGCGCCGCGCCCGGTCGAGCAGGGCCGCCAGCGACGCCGGCGTGCGCTCGCCGCGCAGCAGCACCTCGTTGCCGACCAGCAGCAGGTCGACCACATCGGCATGCTCGCGGGCCAGGGCGATCGCGTGGCCGAGCTCGCGATCGTCGTCGACCGGGTTGCTGCCGATCCAGGCGCCGAGCAGCACCCGCAGTCCGAGCCGTCGGGCGATCGCCGGCACCGCCTCCAGGCCCTGCGACACGCCGTAGGTGCGCACGCAGCCGGTGACGGTGGCGAGCAGGCGCAGGTCGGCCTCGATCTGCGCCGGGCTCACCCGCAGGTCGGGATCGAACGGGGTGTGGCCCGGTCGGCGGAAGGGCGCGTAGGAGACGCAGGGCAGGCGCGTCGCGCCCGCGGCGGGGCCCGCCGGGCGCGACGATGCCGCCGCGCCGCCCGGGCCGCCGCGTCCGGCACCCACCGGCGGATCGGCCGGCTGCGGCAGGACCTGCGTCAGGAGCCAGGCCAGCAGCAGGGCGAGCGCCGCCGCCGGCAACAGGAGCGCCAGACGCCGGACGGTCATTTCCCACGGCAGCGAACGCACTCTCAGACGCCGTGGCCTGTTTCGGGCAGGATTCGCGCCATGCCTGGTCGGAACTCCCTCTCATGAAGATCGCCCGCGGGCGGGTGCTGCGCGCCTGGCTGCCGGTGCTGGCGCAGGCCGGGGGCATCGCGCTGGGCGTGGCGCTGCTGGGCCTTGCGGCGTGGGCGGGCCTGAACCGGCCGCTCGGCGCGCCCGATGCGCCCGACGCGCCCCTGCCGCTGGCCGGCGTGGCCTACAGCCCGCAGCACCGCTGGGATGATGCCCGAGACGGACGGCCGGCGGAACCGGCCGCGCTGGCCGCCGACATGGCCACGCTGTCGCGCCTGACCCGGCGCGTGCGCACCTACGGCGCGCAGGGCCTGGAGGCGCTGCCCGCCATCGCCCAGCGACACGGTCTGCGCCTCACGCTTGGCGCCTGGCTCGACGGCGACCCGCAGGCCGACGAGCGCGAGATCGCCGCGGCGCTGAACGCCGCCCTGCGCCACACCGCGGTGGAGCGGGTGATCGTCGGCAACGAAACCCAGCTGCGGCGCAGTCTGCCGCCGGCGCAGCTGCGCCGCCAGCTCGATCGGGTTCGCGCCAGCATCGACCAGCCGGTCTCCACCGCCGAGCCCTGGCACATCTGGCTGGCCCAGCCCGAGCTCGCCGCCCATGTCGACTTCATCACCGTTCACCTGCTGCCCTACTGGGAGGGGGTGCCGGCCGATCGCGCGGTGGCGGTGGCACTGCAGCGGCTCGCGCAGATCCGGGCGCGCTTCCCGGGCAAGCCGGTGGTGATCGGCGAGATCGGCTGGCCCTCGGCGGGCGAGCGCCGCGGCGCCGCGTTGCCCTCGCCTGCCGCGCAGGCGGTCTTCGTGCGCGAATTCATCGCGCGCGCGGCCAGCCTCGGGCTGGACTACCACCTGATGGAGGCGATCGACCAGCCCTGGAAGCGGGCGCTGGAGGGCAGCGTGGGACCGCACTGGGGCCTGCTCGATGCCGACCGGCAGCCCAAGTTCGCGCTGCGCGGTCCGGTCGAGGCCAGGCCGGGCTGGCGCGGCGAGGCGCTGCTCTCGGCGGCCCTGGGCCTCGCGCTGATGCTGCCGGTGCTGATCGCCACGCGGCGGCTGCGGCTGCCGGGCCGCCTCTGTCTGGCCGCCGGCGCGCAGGCGGTCGCCGCCTTCGCGGTGCTGGCCGTGTCGGCCCTGCTCGCGCAATACCCCGGCGCGCGCGAGCTTGCGCTGTGGCTGCCGCTCGCCCTGGTCATGGGCATCAGCGCCCTGATCGGCCTGAGCCAGCTCTTCGAGTTCGCCGAGACCTACTGGCCGGGCAGCCTGCGGCGCACGGCCCGCGAGCAGCCCCTGCGCGCCGGCGAGCTCGCGCCCTTCGTCAGCATCCACCTGGCCTGCTGCAACGAGCCGCCGGCCATGGTGATCGCCACCCTCGACAGCCTGATGGCGCTCGACTGGCCGGCCTACGAGGTGATCGTGGTCGACAACAACACCCGCGACCCGGCCCGCTGGCGACCGGTGCGGGCCCATGTCGAGCGGCTGCGCCGCGAGCGGCCGGCGGGCGCCCCGGCGCTGCGCTTCATCCGCCTGCCACGCTGGCCGGGATTCAAGGCCGGCGCGCTGAATGTGGCGCTGGCCCGCAGCGACCCGCGCGCGGCCTGGATCGGCGTGGTCGATGCCGACTACCAGGTGAGCCCGCGCTGGCTGGCCGCCCTGGCCGGGCATTTCAGCGACCCGGCCTGCGCGGTGGTGCAGTCGCCGCAGGCCCACCGCGACTGGGCCGCCCAGCCGCTGCAGCGGATGATGAACTGGGAGTACGAGGGCTTCTTCCGCGTGGGCATGCACCACCGGCACGAGCGCAACGCGATCATCCAGCACGGCACGATGAGCCTGGTGCGCGCGAGCGCGCTGCGCGAGGCCGGCGGCTGGGCGGCCGATTGCCTGTGCGAGGACAGCGAACTCGGCCTGCGGCTGCTGCAGCGGGGCGCGCGGCTGGTCTATGTGGACTCGGTGCTCGGCAGCGGCCTGGTGCCGCAGGACTTCGAGGCCTGCCGGCGCCAGCGTCAGCGCTGGGCCCAGGGCGCCATGCAGATCCTGCGCCGGCACCGTGACGCGCTGCTCGGCCGCTCGCCGCTCACCGTCGGCCAGCGCTATCACTTTCTCGCCGGCTGGCTGCCGTGGATCGGTGATGCGCTCAATCTCGGCCTCACCCTGGCGGCCATGGTCAGCGCGGTCGGCGTGCTCGCCGCGCCGGGCTGGGTGGGCCCGCCGATGCTGCTGTTCGCGCTGCCGCTGGCGGCCGTGCTGGGCGTGCGCCTGCTGCTCGCGCCGCTGCTCTACCAGCGGCGGGTGGGCTGCGGGCTGGCCGACACCGCCGGCGCCGCGCTGGTCGGCCTGGGCCTGTCCCATGCGATCGCCCGGGGCGTGATCGCGGGGCTGGCGGGCCGACGCGGCGTGTTCGAGGTCACGCGCAAGGCCGTGACCGGCGACGCGGGACGCGGCCCGGATCGCGGCGTGCGCGAGGAACGCATGCTGCTTGCCGGCCTGCTGGCCTGCCTGCTCGGCCTGCTGATCGACACGCTCGACAGCGGCCGTCGGCATGACGGCTGGATGCTGCTGCTCGCCCTGCAGTGCCTGCCCTGTCTGGCCGCCCTGGCCTGCGCGCGCCTGGGCGCACTGCCGCCGGCGACGCTCACCAGTCGAAGCGCCAGCCCAGCAGCGCGCTGGCCTGCGCCGCCCGTTGCGCCAGCTGCGCCCGGTCGGCCGCTCCCAGGTGAACGATTCCGTAGCGGTGATCGCCGGCCCACCTGAAATCGCGCGCGAGCGCGGCGCCGTGCTTGGGCATGGCCAGCAGCAGCCCGTCCGGAAACGCCTGCGCGAAGGCGGCGCGGCGCGCGGCATCGGGCGGCGGCGGCACGGCGGCCGGATCGAAGGCGCGATAGACCAGGCTGGCCGCCACCCCGGCCACCGGCGCCGCGCGCGGCAATGCGAGCGGATCCTCGTCGAGCGCCAGGGACACGGCCATCGCATGCGGATCGATGCCGTCCACGCGCCGATACAGGTCACCGAACTGCGAGGCCAGCCGCGGGTTGCACTCGATCACGCTCAGGCGGTCGGTGGCGGGGTCGAAGAAGAACTCCAGGTTGAAGAGCCCGGTGCGAAAACCGATCGCGCCGAGAAAGCGCCGCGCCACATCCAGGGCCCGCGCCTGCACCGCCGCCGGCAGCCGGCTGGGATACTCCCAGCGCAGGAAGGAGCGCGTGCCGGGATAGGTGATCGCGTCGACCACGCCCAGGGCATGCACCTCGCCGCCGCCCGCCCAGCCGTCGAGATTGTGCTGCGGCACCCGCAGGGGCACCGGCTCCTCGAGCAGCAGCCGGTGCGCGCTGCCAGCCTGCGGCAGCCGCGCCCGGCAGATGCGGTCGAAGGGCGCCACCAGCCGATCGGCCAGCCAGCCCTCCAGCGGCCCGAAGCGCAGCATGGCGGCGAGCGCCGCGCGGTCGGGCACCTCGCGGGCCAGCACCGAGAACGCGCCCTTCACCGGCTTGGCGAAGCAGGGATAGGCGATGTCCTCGGGCGGTGTCTGATGACGGCGCAGCGTGACCGGCTGCCAGGCAAGATTGGCCTCGGGCGCCACCTGCGCCAGCACCCGGCGGGCGTGCACCTTGTGCTGGGCAGCCAGCAGCGACTCGGGCGAGGCGCCGGGCAGGCGCAGCCGCTCGGCCACCAGCGCCGCCGCCAGCGCGCCGAGCTGCTCGTGATGCGAGAGCACGCCGGCCCAGCCCAGGCGGCGGCCTCGCGCGGCCTGGGCGTCGGCGAAGCGCTCGTGATCATGCCGCAGCAGGCCCAGGCTGCCGGGAAAGGACAGCAGGTCGAAGCCCGCGGTGTCGAAGCGCAGCCCGCCGGGCCCGGCGCCCAGCCGCCGAAGGGCCTGGCCGTCCCAGTCATGGGCGAAAAACCAGCCCAGGCGGCGGGCCGCCGTCACCGGGGCCCTGCCCCGGCCCTGGCCGGCGCGCCGGGCACACCGGGCACGCCAGGCACGCCAGGCACACCCCGCGGCAAGGCCGCGCCGCCGCGCCGGGGCAGGACCGCGCTGCTATAGTCGGCCGCCTCATGCCCGCTCCCGCCTTCATCCAGCTCGACCGGCTCGACGACCGCGCTCAGGCCGAGGAGGCGATCGCCGGCCTGACCGCGCTCCGCGCGCAGGTCGCGCCCAAGTTCTTCTACGACAGCCTGGGCTCGCGCCTGTACGAGGCGATCACCGAGACCCCGGAGTACTACCCCACCCGTACCGAGGCGGCGATCTTCGCTGCGCACGGACCGGCCATCGCCCGGGCCGCGCTCGCCGAGACCGGCGCCGCGCCCGCGCTGGTCGACCTGGGCGCGGGCAACTGCGCCAAGGCGGCCAGCCTGTTCGGGCTGCTGCGCCCCGGGCGGTATCTCGCGCTCGACATCTCGGTGGCCTTCCTGCGCGACGCGCTCGAACGCCTGCAGCGCGAGCATCCCGACCTGGCGATGACCGGCGTGGGCACCGATTTCTCGCGGCGCCTGGCCCTGCCGAACGACCTTCTCGGCGGGCCGGCCCTGGTGTTCTATCCCGGCTCGAGCATCGGCAACTTCCTGCCGGGCGCGGCCCTGCGGCTGCTGCGCGAGGCCCGCGAGACGGCCGCGGGCGGCGCGCTGCTGATCGGCGCCGACCTGATCAAGCCCGCCGCGGTGCTCGATGCCGCCTACGATGACGCGCTGGGCGTCACCGCCGCCTTCAACCTGAACCTGCTGCGGCACCTCAACCGGCTGATCGGCGCGGACTTCGCGGTGCGCCAGTGGCGGCATGTGGCCTTCTACGACCCGGTGGCGGCGCGCATCGAGATGCACCTCGAAGCCCGCGAGGCCCTGAGCGTGCGCTGGCCCGGCGGGGAGCGCCGCTTCGCGGCCGGCGAGCGCATCCACACCGAGTACTCCTGCAAGTGGACGGTGGCCGACTTCGCCGCGCTGCTGCGCGAGGCCGGCTTCAGCCGGGTGCGCCACTGGACCGATCCGCAGGACTGGTTCGGCGTGTTCCTGGCCGCCGGCTGAGCCGACGCGCGGGCGGCGGGCGCCACCGCGCATCAGAACATCACCGTCAGACCCACCCACCCCTCCGGCAGCAGCGCGTTCACCCGCGCCTCGATCCACTTGTCGGCGCCGGTGAGGATGGCCAGGCCCATCAGCCCGAGCAGCACCGCGAACACCGTCTTGATGACGCCGATGCGGGCGAGCACCCAGCCGCGGGCGCGGGTGAAGCCGGCGCGCGAGGCGTAGGCCACCGCCACCAGCGGGATGGCCGCGCCCACCCCGAACAGACCGAGCACGATGCCGCCGCGCGCCACGCCACCCTCGCTCGCCACCAGGGTGAGCGCCGAGGCGAGCAAGGGGCCCGAGCACGGGCTCCAGACCAGGCCGAGCACCGCGCCGAGCAGCAGCGCGCTGCCCAGCGAGCCGCCCGACAGTCGCGAGGACGCGGCATTGGCGCCGCTGGCCAGCGGCGTCATCCAGGTGGTGAAGCGTTCGCTCCAGGCCGGCACCAGCATCACCACCGCGAAGGCCACCAGCAGCCAGGCGCCGGCCACGCGGACCAGATCGCCATCCAGGCCGAGCGCCGGTCCGGCCGCGCCCACCAGCATGCCGATGCCGGCGAACGAGGCGGCCATGCCCACGCCCAGCGCCACCGGGGCGAAGCGGTTGGCCTGCAGCGCGCCGCCGAGCACCAGCGGCAGCAGCGGGAAGACGCAGGGGCTGAGCGTGGTGAGGCTGCCCGCGGCCAGGCTCAGGCCGAGTTGCGGCAGGGTCAGGGACATCGCGGCGGCTCAGAGCGCCGCGCGCAGGGCGGCGCGCAGCTTGTCGGGCTCGGTGTCGCCACCCAGGCGGGACTTCTCGGCCGCGCCGCGGAACACCACCAGGGTGGACTGCACCCGCACATTCATCGCCTTGCGCAGGTCCTTCTCCTTGTCGTAGTCGGCCACCAGCAGCAGGACATCCAGTCCCTGCTCGGTCTTCAGGCGCTCGAAGACGCGCTCCTGCTGCTTGCAGGTCGGGCACCAGTCGGCATGGAAGAGCACCGCCACCGGCTTGCCGGCCTGCTGGGCGGCGCTGAGGGCGGCCGGGGTGTAGGGCTGGATGGTCAGGGCCTGGGCCAGGCCGGCGGCGAGCGAGAGCACGGTGGCGAGGAGGCATCGGATGAAGGCGTTCATGGGCATCTTTCAGAGGAAGGTCACAGCGCGCAGGAGCGGAATCCTGCCGGCACATCGGACCGGTCGGGGGGAAAGTAGTTACGGTAACGGGGATGACGCAGCCGCGGCTGGGTGAGACACGAACCGCCGCGCAGCACCGGGCGGCCGTCGAAGAAGGGCGCGGAATAGTCCCGGTAGGGATGGGCGCGAAAGCCCGCGAAGGGGGCGAAGGGGCTGGCGGTCCACTCCCAGACATCGCCCCAGCGGAAGGCCGACCCGCCGGTGAGCGCGGCCCGCTCCCACTGCGCCTCGGTGGGCAGCTGGCGGCCGGCCCAGCGGCACCAGGCCCGCGCCTCGTGGGCGCTGAGGTGGCAGGCCGGCTGGCGCGGATCGAGCGCCTGCCAGCGGCCGTGCAGCCAGTGCTCCCAGCCCCCGCCCTCGCGGCGAAGATAGCGGGGCGCGCGCGCGCCGCTGGCCCGCAGCCAGGCCTGACCGGGTTCGTCCCACCAGCGCATGACCTGATAGCCGCCGTCCTCGATGAACGGCAGGTAGTCGGCCCAGGCGCGCGCGCTGGCATCGATCTCGAGGGCAGGCAGGACCACCTCGTGCGCCGCCAGCTCGTTGTCGAAGGCAAAGCCGGCCTGCGCATCGCTGCCCAGCCGCCAGCGGCCGGCCGGCAGGCGCAGCGGCGGCGCGGACGCGGGCAGCGCGCGCGCCTGCCAGCGCGGATCGGCGATCGGCACGCCCACCGCGCGGGCCATGTAGAGCGCGGCCTCGTGGTGCATGTCCTCATGCAGCAGGGCCAGGCGAAAGAAGTAGAGCGCGTCATCATCGGCGTCGTCGGGCAGCGCGGCCAGCAGCGCGAGCGAACGCTCGAGCTGCTCGGCGAGCTGCCGGCGCAGCGCCGCCGGGCCCGGCACCGGCAGGCGCCAGCGCTCGGCGTGCGGCACCCGGCTGGAGTCGTAGAGCGCGTCATCGGCGGCCACGGCCACCGCCGCGGGATCGGCCTGGCAGCCCCGATGGCGCTGCGGATTGCGGACCAGCCAGTGGGTCTGGAACCAGCCGACATGACCGA
>JAGWVN010000042.1 GCA_018970865.1 Betaproteobacteria bacterium | reverse complement strand
CACCGTCGTCAGCGAGGATCTCGCCCCAGGGCAGGACTATGGCGGCGTGCGCGTGCTGAACCCCTTCCAGAGCCCGCCCCCCTTGCAGGCTCTGCCCTGAGCCAGCTGAGCGATCACGGTACCTGTACCGGGGGCGACAGCCCCTGCTTGCGCGCCTTGTTGGCGAATCGCCTGTTGAAGGTGGCAAGACTGCCGCACACACCGGCGTGCGCAAGGTGCAGTGCATCGGCGAAATCGAGACCCGCGACATAGTGCTTCAACGCACGCGCGACCGCGCCTGCCCGGTCTACCGTCAGACTCTCGATGGAAAGCAGGTCCTCAAGCACGGCGGCAACGTCGGCGACAGGCATGCCGTAGGCCCCGCGCAACACCCATTCAAGCTCGAGGACCACGGTCACAGGCACGAACAGGGGCTGTCCACTCGACAACAGCGCCCGGGCCTGGCGCTGCTGCCGCAGGGTGACAGCGTCAGCGTCGGCTTCCTCGGCGATCGCGCGAGCCAGGATATTGGTGTCGAGCGCGATCACGGGGCACTGCGCCCGAGGACCCGCCTGGCCACCGCCACGCCCTGCGCCTCGTCGATCGATACCGGCCGGCCGCGGTGGGTGACACGCCCGAAGAGCACGCTTGCGGGCTTGCGTGGCGCGACGGCCGCCGGCCGGATGAGTATCCCCGAGCCGTCCTCGGCAAGGGAGACATCCACGCTCGAGCCGGGCTGCAGCGCCATCTGCCGGCACAGGTCGGCCGGCAGCACCACCTGACGCTTGGCGGAAAGAATCATCGAGGGCACGGGATCTCCGGTCATGACGAGGAAGATCCGTAATCCTACATCGCTCGAACCAGTGTTGAACGCGGTTCAACGAATCGTGCGCTGGCGGTCCGGCCCTCGGCGCGCTGTCTGCGCACCGCAGCCCGCCCTCAGCCCTCCCGCCAGAACGGATTGCTCCACGCCCGGCGGCCCTGCGCATCGAGGACCGTCAGCCGCATGAAGCCGTGCTTGCCGAGCTTGTACGCGGGCAGGCGGGCATGGGTGAGGTCGTGGCCAATGGCATGCACCTCGCGCGATCCCTTGCCCTGCAGGTAGATGCCGGTGGCGGGCGAGCACGCCACCACCAGCTCGTCGCCCTCGAAGCGGATGTCGCGAAGCTCCACCCCGGTGGTGCTGTAGTACTGGCCGGCCTTGAGCGCCGCCAGCAGCGCCTCGGGGCTGCGCTCGGTGGCGCGCACCATCACCCAGGCGCCGAAGGCATCGTCGAGCTCGAAGTGGGCGTCATCGCAGGCCAGCGCATTGAGCCGGTGGCCGAGCGCGAGCATCTGGTCGAAGAGCACGGTGCCGTCGCCGCGGTCGGTCTTGACCGCCGAGGTGTGGTTGTAGACCTCGATCGCGTGGGCCGATTCGATGCTGCGGGCGTCGTCCACACCCAGGGAATACCAGGCCGGATGCACGATGCTCACGAAGGCGCCGGCAGCACGGCAGCGCGCCGCGATCTCGGGCGCGGTCTCGCCCTCGCGCGGCGCCGGAAAGTCCAGGGGCAGACCGTTGGCGAGCAGGTGCCACTTCTCGCCCAGCGCGGTATTGCCCACATGCATCTCGGCGCCGAGGATCGTGGTGAAGCCTTCGGCGCGGAACGGCCGCGTGTCGGTCACCGGGAAGTCGTACTTCGGCAGGAAATGGTCCGACAGGCACAGGAAGTCGTAGCCGCGCTCACGGTAGCGCCGGCAGACCTCCTCGGGCGGGAGCATGCCGTCGGAGGTGTTGCTGTGGGTGTGCAGGTTGCCCTTGAAGAACTGCCCGGGCTGCTCGAAGGGATTGGACGACATCGGGTGCTCCTGGGATGAACGGGTTGGGTCGGCCGGCTCAGGCGCTGCGCCAGACCTCGTCGAAGCGGATCGACCAGATCTGGGGGTGGTAGTTCAGGTTGCGCACGAACTTGCGGCGCACCAGGATGGCATCGCCACCCGCCGGCAGGATGGCCGGCACCTCCTCCTGCAGGATGCGCTGCATCTCGTGGTAGAGGCGCTTGCGCAGGGTGTCGTCACGCGTGACCATCGCGCGCCGGTAGAGATCCATGTAGCGGTCGTGCTCGGGGCCGCGCCAGTGGCCGCTCTCCACGAATGCGCCGCGCATGCGGTTGAGCGAGATGCCCGGGTTGCGCGAACCCACCGCGGTCATCGCGAACTTGTGGAACTTGCCCTTGGCGAGATCGTTGTCGCCGGTGCGAAAGGCCACATAGCCGTCGGCAGGCCGCTCCTCGATGGGCAGCGTGATGCCCGCCTCCTTCACGGTCTGCTGCAGCACCTGGAAGTAGATCGGCACCTCGGGCAGCTGCGGGCTGAAGTAGAGCGTGGGCAGCGTGATGCCGTTGGGGTAGCCCGCCTCGGCCAGCAACCGGCGGGCCGCGGCGACATCACGCCTGGCCGGCCGGAACAGGAAGTTGGGGTCGGTGGCCACGAGGTGACTGTCATTGCCCACCCAGCCGTACTTCCCGGCATAGGCGATGCGCACGATCGCCTCGCGGTCGATGGCCAGCGCGAACGCCTGACGGATGCGCTTGTCCTCGAAGGGCGAGCCGGGGTGTTTGGGCAGCTGGATCACGAAGTGGTAGCTGCCGCGGCCCACCGAGAACTCCAGGTCGGGCTCGCGTTGCAGCTGGCGCACCCCACGCGCGTCGATGGTGAGCACCGCGTCGAACTGACGGGCGCGCAGGCCGTTGAGCGCGGCCTCCTGCTGGCCTTCACGGTTGTGGATCTCGAGCCGGTCCAGGTAAGGAAAACCCTTGCGCCAGTAGCGCTCGTGCCGCTCGAAGATGGCCGAGCGGTTGGGGTCGGCGCTCACGAAGCGGAAAGGGCCGGTGCCGATGCCGTTCAGGCCGATCCGCGCCGGCGTGTCGGCCTGCATGATGGCGTGCTGGTACTCAGCCAGCACGTACGGAAACTCGGCGTTGCCTTCCTTCAGGTGGAAGCGCACCTTGTGCCGGCCCAGGCCTTCCACCTTCTGGATCTGCGAAGCGAAGGCCGCGCCCGTGCGATGCGCCTCGAAGGAAGCGACCACATCGTCGGCGACCATCTCGCGGCCGTCGTGAAAGAGCACGCCTTCGCGCAGGCTGACGTCCCAGACATTGACCTGCTCGTCGGTGGGTGCCATCTCGCGGGCGAGTTCGTACTCCCACTCCAGCTTCTCGTTCACCCAGGTCAGGCAGTTGTAGGCCACCCGCGTGCTCAGGTCGACGAAGAAGTAGGGATGGCGGGCGTTGCCGGCATTGGCGGTGCGCCGGTTGGCCGAGCACTGCGCCACCTTGAGCACCCCACCGCGCACCGGCGCGGGCCCGGCCGGCTTGGCACCCGCCGGGGCCTGGGCAAGCGCAGCAGCGGGCAATCCCGCGCCCGCGGCCAGCGCCGCAGCGGCCAGGCTGAACTCGCGTCGATCGAAAACGGTCATGACGGGGATTCCTTTCCGAGGGAGGCGCTCTGGTCGCCGGGCGGGTCCGACTGCGGACGGCTGGCCGAGGTGGCCGCCGCCAGCAGCAGGCGGGTGTAGTCGGAGGCCGGCCGCGTGAAGACATCGGCGGTGAGGCCCTGCTCGTGAATCCGGCCCTCGCGCAGCACCAGCACCCGATGCGCCATGCGCCACACCACGCCCAGATCATGGGTGATCACCACCAGCGCGAGCGCGCGGCGGGCCTGCACCTGCATCAGCCGGTCGATCACCTGACCCTGCACGGTGGCGTCGAGCGCCGAGGTGAACTCGTCGCAGATGATCAGCTCGGGCTCGGCGGCCAGCGCGCGGGCGATCGCCACCCGCTGCTGCTGCCCGCCCGAGAGCTGTCGCGGATAGCGCTCCAGGAAGCGGGCCTCCAGGCCGAGCTCGTCGAGCAGCGCCGCCGCCCGGTCCCAGGCCTGGCGATGGCTCATGCCGAAGAAGACCTGCATCGGCCGGGCGATGGCGGTGCCGACCCGCTGACGCGGATTCAGCGACGAAAGCGGGTCCTGGAACACCATCTGGATGCGCCGACGCTGCTCGCGGCTGCGCGCCGAAGCCCCACCCGGCAGCGCATCGCCCTGGAAGCGCATGCCGCCCTCGCTGGGGGCGATCAGCCCGGCGAGCGCGCCGCCGAGCGTGCTCTTGCCCGAGCCCGATTCGCCGATCACGCCGAGCACCTCGCCTGGCCGCAGGCTGAGATCCACGCCCAGCAGCGCGGGGGCCGATGGCCTGCTCGTCCGACGCCACCAGCCACCGGCCTGATAGCGATGACCCAGCCCGTTCACCGAGACCAGCGCCGGCTGGTCATGACGGGCGCGGTCCTGCGGCGGCTCGGCGTCCAGCCGCAGCACCGACCCGACCAGCTCGCGGGTGTAGTCGGTGGCCGGGCTGGCGAAGGTGGCCGCGGTGGCGCCCTGCTCCACGCAGACGCCGTCCTTCATCACCAGCACCGAGTCGCACATCCGCGCCACCACATTGAGGTCGTGGGTGACCAGCACCAGCCCCACCCCGAGACTGCGGCGCAGTTCGGTGACCAGGCCGAGCACCTGCACCTCGGTGGACTTGTCCAGCGCGGTGGTGGGTTCGTCGAGCACCAGCAGGCGGGGCTGGCAGGCCAGCGCGCAGGCGATCACCACACGCTGGCGCTGCCCGCCCGAGAGCTGATGCGGATAGCGATCGAAGAGCGCTGCCGGGTCGGGCAGGCGGGTCTGGGCCATGAGCGCCAGCGCGCGCCCGCGCGCGGTCGCCGCGTCCAGGCCGGCGCGGGTGCGCAGGATCTCCACCAGCTGCGCGCCCACGCTCAGGTGATAGGTGAGCGACGACAGCGGGTTCTGCGGCACGAAGGCGATGTCGATGCCGCGCAGCCGGGCAAGGCTCGCCGGGTCGCGCTCATCGAGGGTCTGGCCGCGGATCAGGATGCGCCCGGCGGTGCGCTCGCCCGCGCCGCGATAGTGACCGAGCAGGGCGCGCGCCAAAGTGCTCTTGCCGCTGCCGCTCTCGCCGACCAGGCCGATCGACTCACCGGCGGCCAGCGTGAAGCCGAGCTCGCGCACCGCCAGGCTCATCCGGCCGAAGGCATCCCGATAGCCGATCGACAGGCCCTCCACCTGCAGCAGCGGGGCCTCCGGCGGGACGGCCTGCGCCACGCCGGGATCGGGGCGACCGGCCTCAGCCATGGGCGCCACCGCGCGCGGCATCCAGGCCGAGGGCATCGGCGATGCCCTCGGTGGCGAAGTTGATGCCGATGACCAGCGTCGAGATGCACACCGCCGGGATCAGGATGAGCCAGGGCTCGGAGTGGATGGCCGACAGCCCGGCATGGATCATCAGCCCCCAGTCGGGCGTGGGCGGCGACAGACCCAGCCCGAGAAAGGAGAGCGCGCTCACCAGCAGCAGCGCGCTGGAGCTGCGCAGCGCAAACTCGACCAGCAGCAGATCGACCACGCTGGGCAGCATCTCGCGCACGATGATCGCCGGGCCACGCTCGCCGCGCAGCTGCGCGGCCTTCACATAGCCCAGCGACATCAGCTGCAGGCCGGCCGCGCGCGAGGTGCGGATGGCGCCCATCATCTTGATCACTGCAATCACCGCGATCAGCACGCCCATCGACTGGCCGAAGCCGGTGACGAACAGGGACACGAAGAGGATGGAGGGAATGGCCAGCTTGAGCTCTACCAGCCGCGACACGCCGTCATCGAACCACCCGCGGTAATAAGCCGCAGCCAGCCCCACCAGCCCGCCGCCCAGAGCCGCGATCAGGCCGGCGCTGAAGGCCACCAGGATCGCCACCCGACCGCCCATCACCACCCGCGAAAGGAAGTCGCGGCCGAGCTCGTCGGTGCCGAAGACGAAGTCTTCCCCGGGCGGCTCGAGCGCCGGGCCGACCAGCGCGGTGGGGTCGTGCGGGATCCACCACGGCGCCGACAGCGCCATCAGCAGGTGGATCAGCACCAGCGCCACGCCGACCAGGGCGAGCGGCCGGCGCAGGATCAGGCGCAGACGCGAGGGCATCGGCGCTCACCCACCCCGGGTGCGCGGATCGAGCGCGAGGATGGACAGGTCAGCCAGCAGGTTGAGCGCCACCACCACCAGCGCCGAGGCCAGCGCGATCGCCTGCACCACATGCACCTCGCGACGCACCACGCCGCGCACCAGTTCCTGGCCAAGGCCGGGAATGGAGAACACCAGTTCCACCACCACGATGCCCGACACCAGCGCTGCCGCGTACAGGGCCATGGCAGTCAGGCAGGGGATGACCGCGGCCGGCAGGGCATGGCGAAACACCACCCGCCACCCCGGCACGCCGGTCATGCGCAGCCGCTCGATGTTGTCGGCGCCGAGCGCCTCGATCATGCCCACCCGCAGCAGGCGGCTCAGATAGGCCACCGAGCCGATCACGATGGTGGCCACCGGCAGGGCGCTGACCTGCAGCAGCTCGGTCACCGGCGCGCGGGTGTCGACGGTGATGGTGGCCGGGAACCAGGGCAGCAGCACCGCGAAGGCGATCACCAGCAGCGTGCCGATGACGAACTCCGGGATGGAGTAGCCGACGATGGTGACGGTGGCGATCACATGATCGGCCGGTCGCCGGTGCCAGACCGCGCCGGCCACGCCGATCAGCACCGCCAGCGGCAGCGCGATCAGCAGCACCAGGCCGGCCAGCGCCAGCGAGTTGCGCAGCGGGTAGGCGATCACCTCGGCCACCGGCGTCTTCGAGATCAGGGTGCGGCCGAAGTCGCCCTGGGCGGCATTGACCAGGAAGCTGCCCAGGCGCTCGTGGGCCGGCCGATCCAGGCCGAGATCGCGCTTCATCTGCGCGAGGCGCTCGGGCGGGATGTTCGCGATCTCGTCGGAAGACAGGATGACATCGAGCGCATCGCCCGGCATCACCTCGGTGGCCAGGAAGATGAAGACCGCCAGCGCGAACAGCGTGGCCAGCGACAGGGCCACGCGCCGCGCGATGACGGTGATCAGGCCTTCCACACGCCGTCCCAGCGGATCGACCAGTGCTGCGGGTGGTTGTCCAGGCCGCGCACCGCCGGCCGCTTGACCAGCAGGTTGTTGCGCCCGGCCGGCAGCAGCGCGGGCACCTCCTCGTGCAGGATGGCCTGCATCTGCGCGTAGATCGCCTTGCGCTTGCCGGCATCGCGCGTGACCATGGCCTGGTCGTAGAGCTTCATGTATTCGTCGGCCGGCGCGCCGCTCCAGTAGCCGCTCTCGTTGTTGGCCTGGCGCATCCGGAACAGGCTGATGCCGGGGTTGCGCGGGCCCACCGCGGTGTAGGCGAACTTGTGGTGGTTGCCCTTGGTGACATCGGCATCGCCCTGGCGGAACTTCTGGTAGCCATCGGAGGGCCGCTCCTCGATCGGCAGGGTGATGCCCGCCTCCTTGACGGTCTGCTGCAGCACCTGGAAGTAGCGCGCCATCTCGGGCCACTGGGGCGCGTAGTACATCGTGGGCAGCGTGATGCCGTTGGGGTGGCCGGCCTCGGCGAGCAGATTGCGGGCGCGGGCCACATCCCGGCGCACCGGCCGCGCCACGAAGTTGGGGTCGGCAGCCACCAGGTGGCTGTCGTTGCCCACCCAGCCCGAGTTCTTGCCGTACACCACCCGCACGATCGCCTCGCGGTCAACCGCGAGCGCCAGCGCCTGGCGGATGCGCTTGTCGTTGAAGGGCGAGCCGGGATGCTTGGGCAGGATGATCACCGCATGGTCGCCGCTGGCGGCGCCGACGATCTCGGTGTCAGGTTCCTTCTCGAGCTGGCGCACCAGCCGCGGATCGATGTTGAGCACCGCGTCGAACTGCTTCGCCCGGAAGCCGTTGATCGCGGCCTCCATCTGGCCTTCGCGATTGACCACCTCCAGCCGGTCAAGGTACGGACCGGCGCGCCAGTACTTCTCGTTGCGCTCGAGCACCATGCGGCGCTGCGGATCGACCGAGACGATGCGAAACGGTCCGGTGCCGATGCCGCTGAGGCCGATGCGATCGATGTTCTCGTCGGCCGGCATGATCATGGTGTCGTACTCGGCCAGCACATAGGGGAACTCGGCGTTGCCCTTCTTGAGCCGGAACTGCACCTTGTGGCGGCCGCTGGCGGTGACCTCGCTGATCTGCGCCGAAGCCCAGTGCTTCGCCTTGTGCAGCGCGAACGATGACACCACATCCGCCGCGGTGAGCTCGCGGCCGTCATGGAAGCGCACGCCCTCGTGCAGCACGAACTCCCAGGTCTCCAGGCGCTCGTCGAGGGCGCCCCAGGCCTTGGCCAGTTCGCCCTGAAGCTGCAGGTTGGCGTCGACCCAGAGCAGCGAGTTGTACGCGCTGCGGGTGATCAGGTCGACCATGTAATACGGGTGCTTGCTGTTGCTGACATCGCCGCCACGGCGGTTGGCCGAGCAGTTGGCATACACCAGGGTGCCACCGCGCTTTGGAGACGGCTGGGCGAGCGCCAGCCCGGGAAAGACGCCGGCAAGGCCGGCGGGCACGAGGCCACCGAGGCTGTAGCCGACAAAGTTTCGACGCGAGAAGCGCATGCGGGTCATCCTTGCTGAATCGGCCTGGCGCACTCGGCCGCCAGCGCCAGGTAGTGCTCGAGGCCCGGGGTGTTGACCCCGGCCTTCTTGCCGCCGTCATCCCAGCGGCGCACGCTCACCGCATCCATGGCGTGCGGCAACTGCTCGAAGGCGCGGGCCTGCTCCTCGGTGAACGGCCCGCCCTGGATCTCCAGGGTGCGCTGCGACAACGGCGAGAGCGCCGCCCAGTAGCCGGGCTCGCGGGTGCAGAGATAGCGCTTGGCGTCGACATGCAGGCGCACCGGCTCGGCCACCTCGGGGCCGAACCAGCGCAGCAGGAACTTCGCCCCCAGCCGCTCATGGCGATCGTCGTCGCCGGCCTGCACGGCGCCGGCGGCGTCGCGGTGCAGCATGTGCCCGACATCGTGCAGCACCGCCGCCACCACCAGGCTGGGCGCGGCGCCCTGAGACTCGGCGAGCGCGCCGCACTGAAGGGCATGCTGGACCTGGTTCACCGCCTCGCCGTAGACCAGCTCGCCCTTCTCCTGGAAGAGCTGGCGGATGGCGGCAATGGCGGGGTGGGCGGCGGGCGGGTTCATGCGGAGCGGTCCTCGCGAAGCGCGACGGCGGCGGGCGGCCTTGTCATTGAAGTGAATTATGGTGCCGTCGCTGCAATATACGAAGCCTATATGACGGTGGAATGAAAGCAGGTGGCCATCCACCCGATGACCCTCATGCTCAGCTGCGAGCGCTGGCTCTGACCGCGCGCGCCCCGCCAACCCCCGCCCGCAGGTGCTCGACCAGCGCCTGCACGCCAGGAATGCCCAGGGACTCGCTGAGCGCCACCGCGTAGACCCCGGGCGCGTGCGGCACGCCCTGCAGCGGCACCAGCGCGAAGCGCCGGTCCTCGCCGTTCTCGTTGTCGAACAGCATGCCCACCCCGAGGCCGGCGGCCACCGCCTCGCGCAGCGCCTCGCGGTTGCCCACCTCCATCACCACCCGCGGCTTCACGCCGGCGCGGGCGAGGGTCTCGTCGAACAGCGCCCGGGTCTGCGATCCCGGCTCGCGGGCGATGATCTCCAGCGCAGCCAGATCGGCCGGGCGCAGCGTCCGGCGCCGGGCCAGCGGGTGATCGGCGCGCAGGCAGACCGCCAGCCGCGGGCTGGCCACCTTCACGCACAGCAGGTTGGGGGGCGGCTCGCGCAGGGTCATCACCGCCACATCCACCCGGCAGCGCGCCACCTCCTCCAGCAGCGTGGTGGTGTTGCCCATGCTCACCTGCAGGCTGATGGCGGGATGCGCGGCGCGAAACCCGGCGAGCAGCGGCATGGCCACATGCGGGGTGGACAGGCCCACGCTGACCCGGCCGGCGGCCTGCTGCAGGTGATCGAGCGCGCTCTCGAATTCATCGACCCGCGACAGGATCAGGCGCGCCCGCACGAACACATCGGCGCCGGCGTCGGTGAGCGCGAACTCGGGCTTGCGGTGGCACAGCAGCACGCCGCAGGCGCGCTCGAGCGCGGCAAGCTGCACCGACACGCTCGGTTGCGTGACGCCGAGCACCCGGGCCGCGCCCGACAGGCCCCGGGCCTGCACCACCGCCACGAAGGTGCGCAGCCCCGAGAGGGTCACGCCCCGATCGAGGCGAAGCGAAGACGGTTCTCGCGGTCTGGCGGGCAAGGCGCGCTCCCAAGGCGGTCGACGATGGCGCCCATCATAGTGGGGCGCCGCGACACGATCGTCGCCCGCGCGGGCCGCTGGCGATGATTCGGGTCATGGCGCTTCAGCCCCGGTTCTCGTAGACGCCGAGCTTGCGGTGCAGCGGCGATTCATCGGCGAGGAACAGGAAGGAAGGCGCATCGGCGGCGGCGTTTCGCAGCACCACCTCGGTGTAGCCCGGCGCGCAGCAGGTGTCGGCCTCGTTCAGCGCGAAGGCGCTTTCGCCGACCGACACGCCGGTGGCGCCCTCGATCTGATGGAACACCACCGCCGGCGAGCGCACCGGCAGACGCAGCGTCTGGCCCGGGCGCAGCATCAGCGCATAGAAGCCGAGGATGTTCTGCGCGTCAGCGCCAGTCTCGGGATTCACATAGCCGACCTGCACCGCCTGCAGCTCGGGCCGGTCGGCCGCCAGCGCCAGCAGCGCAGCGCGGGTGTCGGCCCAGGGATACCGCACCACCGGATAGGCGCGCGCCGCGCGCTCGAAGGCGGGCGCAGGCACCACGCCGCCGCGGCGGTAGCCCTCGTCGCCGCGCCCCGGCACCACGCTCTGGCGCTGGCCCTCGATGGCATACGAGGTCTCGGTGTAGTAGACCAGCGGCAGGTCGAGCACATCGAGCCAGACCACCGGCGCATCGCCATCATGGCCGTGCTCGTGCCACAGCCCGGTGGGCGTGAGGATCAGGTCACCGCGCGCCATTGGGCACTTCTCGCCATTGACCGTGGTGTAGGCGCCCTCGCCTTCCACCACCAGCCGCACCGCGTTCGGGGTGTGGCGGTGCGAGGGCGCCCACTCGCCCGGCAGCAGCAGCTGCATGCCGAGGTACATGGCGGCGCTGGCCTGCATCTTCTCCAGCCCATGGCCCGGGTTGGCCAGCACCAGCACGCGGCGCTCGGCCTTCTCCATGGGCGCGAGCTCGCCGGCGCGCATCAGCAGCGGGCGCAGCGCCTGGTAGGACCAGAAGGCGGGCTGGGTGCGTCGCGCAGGAGTCTTCGGCGGCAGCACCGAGCGAAGGCTGGGCCACAGCGGCACGAGGTTCTGGCGGGTGAGGTCGTCGCGGTAGTCCTGCGGCAGGTCCTCGAGGCGGCCGAGTTCGGTCATGACGGGTCTCCGGGTTGAGTCAGGCAGTTGCTCACATTCCAGCCGTAGAGCCATTCCAGCGCGTCGTGAAAGCGCTCCTGCGAGCGGCCCTTCCAGAGCTGGTTGCGCACCAGCCGCTCGACACCCTCGGCGTGGTAGATCCGGCCCATCTCTCGGCCGGAGAGCACGATGCGCGCGGTGCGGGCCACCCGCGAACGCTGATAGAGGTCGAAGGCCTTCGTCCAGTCGTCGGGATGCACCCGCAGCGCCTCGCCCAGGGTGACCGCGTCTTCCAGCGCCATGCATGCGCCCTGCGCCATGTACTGCGTGGTCGGGTGGGCGGCATCGCCCAGCAGCGTGGCGCGTCCGAAGCTCCAGGTGCCGATCGGGTCACGATCGGCGGTGGCCCATCGCTTCCAGGACCGGGGCAGGTCGATCAGCTGCCGAGCCATCGGCACGATGCCCTGGAAGTAGGACTGGACCTCGGCCTTGCTGCCCTCGGTGACGCCCCACGCCTCCGGCTGGCGGCTGTGGAAGGTGACCACCACGTTGTACTGCTCGCCGCCGCGCAGCGGGTAGTGCACCAGGTGGCACTTCGGCCCGGCCCACAGGCTCGCGGCGTTCCAGCGCAGGTCCTCGGGGAACTCGGCCCTGTCGACCACGGCGCGATAGACCACATGGCCGGTGACCCGGGCCGGGTCGTTCACATACTGCGCCCGCACCACCGATTTCACGCCGTCGGCGGCGATGAGGGCCGCGCCCCGCAGGCGCTGGCCGCGTTGATCGATGACGGTGACGCCGGCCTCGTCCTGCTCCACCCGCTCGATGCGGGTGCTGGTCTGGAAGTCCACCCGGCCGGTGGCCACCGCGCCCTCGAGCAGGGCGGTGTGCACATCGACGCGATGGATGACGGCGTAAGGGTTGCCGAAGCGCTGCCGGAAGCGCTCGTCGGTGAGGATGCGACCGACCTGCGCGCCGTCGACCGCGTCGTGCATGACCATGAAGTCGGTGAACACCGCGCGGCTGCGGGCGAGTTCGCCCACGCCCAGCGCATCCAGCGCATGGAAGGCATTGGGGCCGAGCTGCATGCCGGCGCCGATCTCGCCGATCTCCGGCGCCTGCTCGAAGACGCGCACGCGGTAGCCGCGCCGCACGAGGGCGAGCGCCGCGGCCAGTCCGCCGATGCCGCCACCGGCCACCAGCACGGTCTCTTGGGTGTCGCTCATGGATCCGCCTGCTTTGGTCTGGGAAGGCCGCCAGTATCCCGTGCGGCACTCCCCGCCTCAATGCATGGCCGCCAATAGCGTCCATCGCATTTCGCAATCAGGCGGAAGGCGCGACCGGAAGGCGGATTGCCCCGCAGGGCCATTTGGCATAGGCTTTGGCATATGCCATCGTCGAACATCCCCGCCTCTTTCTCCTCTCGGCCACTCCCGGAAAGCCCCGAGCGGGCCGACGGCCCCGCCGGCGCGCGCCACGCCGCGCTGTTTCGCAACGGCCGCAATCAGGCGGTGCGCATTCCAAGGGAGTTCGAGATGGAGGGCTCCGAAGTGCTCATCCGCCGGGAGGGCGAGCGGCTGATCCTGTCGCCGGTGCGCCGGCATCCGCTGAAGGATCTGCTCGCCTCCTGGGCGCCGATGCCTGATGCCCTGCCCGAGATCGCCGATCTGCCGCTGCAGGAGCGCGACAGCCTGTGACGCCGGATCAGGGCCTGATGCTCGACACCAACGCGCTGTCGGAACTCATCCGCAACCCCCAGGGCGCGCTCGCGAGGCGGCTTGGCGCCATCGCGCCCGAGCGCATCTGCACCAGCATCGTGGCCGCGTGCGAGTTGCGCTTCGGCGCGCTGCGCAAGGGCTCGGCCCCGCTGACCCGGCGGGTGGAGCAATTGCTCGGAGCGCTGACGGTGCTGCCCTTCGAACCGCCCGCTGACGCGCACTATGCCGACATCCGCGCCACGCTCGAGCGCCGTGGCAAGCCGATCGGCAGCCACGACCTGCTGATCGCCGCCCATGCGCGCTCGCGCGGGATGGTGCTGATCACCCGAAACCCCGGGGAATTCCGCCGGGTGCCGAAGCTGCCGGCGGAGGGTTGGCCGGACTGAACCTCAGCCACCGCATGCCCACAGGCCTCACACCCGCCGATCCTGCCCCTGCCAGAAGGTCTCGCGGATCTCGCGCTTGAGCACCTTGCCGACCGCGCTGCGCGGCAACTGGGGCCACACCTCGATCGACTTGGGCGCCTTCATGCTGCCCAGCCGCTCACGGCACAGAGCCATCGCGGCCTCGGCATCCCAGGAAGCGCCGGGGCGCAATTCCACCACCGCCTTCACCGCCTCGCCCCAATAGGGGTCGGGCACGCCGACCACCGCGCAGTCGTTGATCGCCGGCAGCGACCACAGCACCTGCTCGATCTCGCTGGGCGCAATGTTGAAGCCGCCGGACACGATCATGTCCTTGAGCCGATCGACGATGTAGAAGTAGCCGTCAGCATCCCGGTAGCCGACATCGCCGGTGTGCAGCCAGCCGCCTCGCAGGGTTTCGGCGGTCTTGTCGGGATCCCGGTAATAGCCCTTCATCACCAGATCGCCCTGGACCACGATCTCGCCGCGCTCGCCATCGGGCAGCAGCCTGCCGTCCGGATCCATGATGGCCACCCTGACCAGCGGGGAGGCACGCCCGCAACTGGCCAGCCGGTGGGCAAGCGCGGGGTCGGCGAGAATGCGACGATGATCTTCGATGCCGAGCACCGTGCACACGAAGGGCGCCTCGGCCTGGCCATAGGCCTGCACCATCACCGGCCCGAAGACATCGAGCGCCTCGCGCAGCCGGTCAGCCGACATCGGCGCGGCCGAATACACGAAGTAGCGCAAGGACCCGTAGTCGCCGTCGCGCACGCCGGGGTGCGCCAGCAACTTGTAGATGGCGGTGGGCGGCAGGAACAGCTGGGTGACCCGATGCCGTGCGATCGCCTCGATGACGGCGGCAGGCTCGGCCGAGCCCAGGATGACATTGGCCCCGCCATAGGCGCAGACCGAGAACGCGATGGTGCCGGCCGCATGCGACATGGGCGCCACCACCAGGTGCACCGGTCGCTCGCGCACGGGCATGGCGGCATACCAGTTGGCAAAGAGCATCGCGTAGTTGCGATGCGTGATCAGCACGCCTTTGGGCAGACCGGTGGTGCCGCCGGTGCCCCGAATGGCCACCACATCGTCGACACGGTCGTCGCTGCGAAACGCGGTGTCGGGATGTTCGGCGGCCCAGCGCTCGAGCGCAGGCGCATCGGGCAGGTCGGCATCGATGCACACCACGCCCCGCAGACGCGGCAGCGAGGTGCGCAGCAGGGCGAGCTGGGGCGCAAAGCGGCTGTGGATGAACAGGAACTCGCAGTCGGCCCGAGCCAGGATGTTGGCGTTCTCCTCGGGCGCGTTGCGCGCATTCACTGGCACCCAGACGCCCGGCGAGCGCACGATGCCCAGCACTGCGGCAAAGGTCAGCAGGTGGTTCTCGCTCAGCAGGCCCACCGCCTGGCCGCGCCCGATGCCAGCGGCCACCAGGCCATTGGCGATACGGTGGGTGAGCTGTGCCACCTCGCCGTAGGACAGGGTACGGCCGCCGGGCTCGACCAGGCAGGGAGCGCCTGCCCCGAAGGACAGCCCGCGGTCGAAGAGATCGATCAGCTGCATCGGGGGCTCACTTGTGCAGCTTCAGGTCCTTCAGCAGCTTTTCCTGAACCGCGCGCCGCCGGGCGAGCGTGGCCGCGAAATCCCTGCCCGGTGTCTGGGTGAGCACCGCACCGGGCAGGCGGCGCGCAAGCGCCAGGTACTCCGGGTCGGCGGCGGTGCGCAACAGCAGCTCCTCCATCTGCCGGACCTGCGGCTCGGGCGTCTTCGCGTTGATCGCGAAGCCGGCGATCTCGTGCACCTCGTAGCCCGGGTACCCGAGCTCGGCGACCGTGGGCACATCCGGAAAGCTGGGGTGACGCGTGGCTGCCGCGGTGGCCAGCGGCCGGTTCTTGCCCGATTCGACGAAGCGCACCGCTGTACCCAGGTCGGCGAGCGCAAGCGGAATCGAGCCCTCGCCCAGACCGAGAAAGAGGTCGGGCCCCTTGTACTGGACGACATTGAAGCGGGTGCCGATCATGTCCTCGAAGATGCGCAGGGCCACCTGGAAGTGGGGCGAGTACACGCCCAGGTTGACGGTGCCGGGGGCGGCACGCGCATCGTCGACCATCTTCTTCAGCGTCGTGTAGGGTGAGGACGGCGCGGCAAGGAACATGCCGGTGTGCTGCGAGAAGCCGATGACGGGGCGCAGCAGCGACTCGTCGTAGTTCACGGCCTGCATCATCGGCACCAGGTTCATCGAGCTCGAGGTGATCGACACCACGGTGTGACCGTCGGCCGGCAGGCTCAGGAAGTGGGACAGCCCGAGGACACCACCGCCACCCACCTTGTTCTCGACCACTGTAGGCTGGCCAGTGGTCACACGGATGCGCTCCGCGAACGCCCGCACCAGCATGTCGACCCCGGTGCCCAGGGCGCTGGGAACCACGAAGCGCAGCGGCTTGCCCGGGAAGGGCGGCGAGGTCTGCGAGCGCGCCGCGGCTGGCACGAGCAGGGCGCCGACGGCCGCGCCGGCGGCCACAGTCACCCGGCGTCGCGCCGGATCCGCGACGACATCGGGCGCACCCACGGCGAGGCTCGGTTCGGGGACGGTGGGCTTCGACATCGGCACTCCTGTGCAGGCGAGGGGTTCGCATCCGAGCTTAAGACAGGTTTCGCCATGGTCATCGACGGCCGCTTCGAATGCGGACCGCTCTTCGCCGACCCCTCTCCCCTCGGGCCCGAGTGCGAGGAGCCCATCGAAGCAGCACACCGCCGAGGGTCACTCGGCGCTCGTCACGCGCGAGGGACTACCCTCGCGCCTCCTGATCATGAGCGAAAACCTGCCCCTGCTGACCGACGCCGTCGCGTTGCCCACCCGCGCCGCGGCGCTTGCGGCACTCGCCCGCGTGCGCCCGGCCGCCTATGCGCGCACGCGCAATCACCTCGAGGGTGCGGTCACCGGGCTGTCGCCCTGGCTCACCCACGGCGTGCTCACGCTGCCCGAGGTGCTGGCCCAGGTGCTCGCTCGCGGCACGCTGCCGGTGCAGCACAAGCTGGTGTTCGAGTTCGGCTGGCGCGAGTACTTCCGCCATGTCTGGTCGCATCTCGGCGAGGGCATCCTGAGCTCGATGCACGAAGGCCCGATGCCCGATCGGGCCTATGCAACCGTCCTGCCCGACGACATCCGCGAGGCGCGCACCGGCGTGCCTGCCATCGACCAGGCGGTGCGCGCCCTCTACGCCACCGGCACCCTGCACAACCACGCGCGCATGTGGCTGGCGAGCTATGTGGTGCACATCCGTCATGTGCACTGGCGCGCGGGCGCCGACTGGATGGTCGCCCACCTGCTCGATGGCGACCTCGCCAGCAACCACCTGAGCTGGCAATGGGTCTCGGGCACCGGCAGTCACAAGCCCTACCTCTTCAACGCCGAGAATGTCGCGCGCTACGCGCCTGCCGCCTGGCACAGCCCCGGCACCGTGATCGACCGCAGCTACGCCGACCTTGACGCCATCGCGCGCGGCGCGCGCCTCGACAGAGACGGCGCTGCGGGACGCGCGAGCCCACGGTCCGCCGGGCCGACCTCGCCCCCGGACCCCGCCACAGGCGGCCTCGCCGAGCCGCCCTGCTTCACCGAGCCGCCCGCCGGGCTGGGCATCATCCAGCCCGACGCGGCGGCCGCCGCGCGCCTGCGCGGCCGCACGGTGTGGCTCACGCATCCGTGGGCCCTGCGCGCCGCGCCCGCCGACCTGCCCACCGACGCCATCGTCATCGGCGTGATCCTGCGCGAGCACCACGCGGCCTGGCCCTGGCCCGAGGCGCGCTGGCGCTGGGTCGATGCGGCCATGGCCGCGGTCACTGCCGAGCGCTGGCTGGTGGACGCCGCCGGGCTGCGCGCGGCCCTGAGCGAGGCTGCGGCGGTGCGCGCCGTGGCCGACCCGCACCTGCCCGCCTGGCTGGGCGAGGTGGCGCGTCTCGATCCGGCGCCGTGCCTGTTCGCGCCGGTCGAGCGGCATCGCGCGAGCTTCTCGTCGTGGTGGACACGCGTCACGCGTGGACTGTCGCGCGCCGAGGACCTGCTGTGACCCCAACGACCGCCATACCCACGCCCGCCTCGCAGGAGCCGCTCACCGTCCTCTATGACGGCGCCTGCCCGCTGTGTCGGCGCGAGATCGCGCACGCCCGGGGCCTCGCGCGGCGACAGGGCGACGAGTCGCTGTGCTTCGTGGACATCAGCGCCGAGGCCGCCTGCCCGATGCCTTCCGATGAACGGGCGGCGCTGCTCGCCCGCTTCCATGTCGAGCGCGCCGACGGCTCGCGTCTCAGCGGCGCGGCGGCCTTCGTGGCGATGTGGCGTCGTCTGCCCGGCTGGCGCTGGCTGGCGCGCATCGCCGATCTGCCAGGCGGGCTTGCCGTGATGGAATTCGCCTACCGGGGCTTTCTGCGCATGCGCCCGGCCATGCAGGCGCTGGCCCGAAGGCTCGAGCCTGGCCATGACGCGGCGGGCACCCCGGTCGAGGCGACCGGACAACCGAGCGCCGGCGAGGCGGCAGCGGCACAGACAGCGACAACGGCAGCGCCGACCGTATCGGGCGCGATGCTGCGCGAACTGCGCTCCGACCACGCCGGCGAGACCGGTGCAGTCTTCATCTACCGGGGCATCCTCGCGGTGGCCGCGCGGCGCGGCGATGCCGCGATGACGGCCTTCGCGAACCATCACCTGGCCACCGAAGCCGAGCACCTGCGCCTGATCGAGGCCTGGCTGCCGCCGCGTCAGCGCAGCCGCCTGCTCGGCCCCTGGCGGCTTGCCGGCTGGCTGACCGGTGCGCTGCCCGCGCTGGCCGGGCCCCGCTCGGTCTACGCCACGATCGCCGCGGTCGAACGCTTCGTCGACGGCCACTACCAGCAGCAGATCGACCACCTGCAGCGCGAGGGCGGGCCTGCGGAGTTGCTCGCCCTTCTGCGGCGCTGCCAGGCCGACGAGCGCCATCACCGCGACGAGGCACTCGCCGCCGGGCAGCAGGCCGGGCCATCGGCGGGCCTGTGGCTGCGGGGATGGTGCGCGCTGATCGGGTCGGGGTCGGCGGCGGCGGTGGTGGTGGCGCGCAGGGTCTGAGGCGGCGGCCGATGGCCGCCTAGGCTGCTGCAGCCCGTTGCGCCTGCCGCCGCAGCGCGGTCGGCCGCTGGCCGTGCGCCGCGAGGAAGACCCGCGAGAAATGCGCGCAGTCGGCATAGCCGCACTCGACGCCGACCTCGGTCACCGAGAGATTGGTGTTCGCCAGCAGCCACGCGGCACGGCTCAGTCGCAGCCGGGCCTTGAACTCGCGCGGCGTCAGGCCGACATCGGCCTGGAAGCGCCGCTCGAGCTGGCGCGCGCTGATGCCGAGATCGCGCGCCACCGCCGCCACCGAAACCGGGCCCTGCAGCGCATTCTCCAGCCGCAGCATGGCCTGCTGCACGAGGTGATCGCGCGCAGGGCGTGTCACCGCAGGCTCGGGCTGGATCGCGCGGGATGCCGGCTGCGGCGCCTGCAGCAGGATGCGCAGGCTCTTGCTTGCCACGGCCCGGCCGAGCCGTCGCTCCACGAGTTCGGCCGCCAGATGAACCACCGCGGTGCCGCCCGCGCTGGTGATCCGCCCGCGATCGATCAGGAACTGCCGGTTCGAGATCACGCGCAACGCCGGAAAGGCGGCGGCGTATTCATCGCGATGAAACCAGCTGACGCACGCGAGATGGCCCTTCATGAGCCCGGCGCGCGCCAGCACGAACGACCCCGTGCACACGCCGGCCAGCGGCACGCCAGCGCGCGCCGCCTGCGCGAGAAAGGCCTGTGTGCCCGGAATCAGGCGCTGGCCGCCGTGCAGCAGGCCGCCGACCACCACCACATAGTCGAATGACTCGGGCGCCGACAGCGGCGCGCCGGGCATGACCGCAAGGCCGCAGCTGGCAACGATCGGCACGCCGGGCCTGCCGAGCACCGACCAGGAGCAGTCGATCGGCCGGCTGCGATCGCCCTCGTCGGCGGCCAGGCGCAGCACATCGACGAAGCCGGCGAATGCGCTGAGGGTGAACCGCTCGGTGAGGACGAAGCCGACCTTGAGCCGGGCTTCTGCGCCCGGAGCCGCCCTGCCGCGTGCGGCGGCGCTGCGCCGCGCGTGAGTCACCGACCCGGCGATCGGCGGCTGTTCCCTGGCACCGGCATCTGGCATGGGGCGCTCTCCCTCATGGCGCATCAGGCGCAAATTATGTCGCATCTGTCCAATCCGGGCGGCGGCGAAATCCCTACGATCGATGCGTCGGAAGTCCGCGAAGACAGGCCGGACGGGCGAGGAGGGATCGGCGATGAGCAAGGTGACCGTGTATGTCGCGCGCCGCGTGCGCACCCTGGACCCGGGCCGCCCCGTGGCGCAGGCCGTGGCGGTGATGGACGGACGGGTGCTGTCCACCGGCACCCTCGAGTCGATGCGGCCGTGGCTGTCGCGGCACGAGCATGTGATCGACGAGACCCTCAAGGACAAGGTGATCCTGCCCGGGCTGATCGACCCGCATACGCACTTCGCGATCTCGGCCAGCTACCTCGCCATGGCCTATGTCGGACCGATCGACTCGCCGGGACCGGCGGGCATCAATGCCGGCGTGGGTTCGCTCGATGGCGTCCTGGCCACCCTGCGCCGCGTGCATGAGAACGAACCGGATCCCGACAAGCCGCTGATCGCCTGGGGGCTCGACCCGGCGGTGCAGGGCGGGCATCTCCATCGCGATCTGCTCGATGCCATCAGCACCCGGCGGCCGATCTGGGTGATCGCCTACGCGCCACATTTCATCTATGTGAACTCGCCGGCAATCACGCGCTCGAAGGTGACCGACGACACCCCGATGCACGGCGTGCAGCGCTACGACGACGGACGGCTGAAAGGCGTGTTCGTCGAGGTCGAGGCGACCCGCGCCATCCTGAGCGGGGTGCGCAGCGAGATCCGCCAGGGCAGCGGCGCCGCCGGGCTGCGGCGCATGGGCGACACCGCGCGCCGCGCCGGCGTGACCACCACCGCCGAGATGGTCTTCGGCGCGAGCAATTTCGACCAGGAGTGGGCGCTGCATGACGAGGTCGTCAACAGCGAGGACTTCCCGCTGCGCATGGGCCTGGTCACCCTGGAGTTTCCGATCCACACCAGGCACGGCGAGCGCGCGGCCGAGTTCCTGCAGGAGCAGACCCGGCGCAACACAGCGAAGCTGTTCTTCAAGGGCGTGAAGTACCTCTCCGACGGCTCGTTTCCGGCGATGTCGCTGCGGATGAACTTCCCGGGCTATCTCGATGGCAGCAACGGCCTGCGCAACTTCGTGCCCTGGGAGGAGATGGCCGACCGCATGGAGCCCTACTGGCGCCGGGGCCTGCAGATCCATTGCCACGCCAATGGCGACGAGGCAATCGACGCCACCCTCGATGCGCTGGCCGAACTGCAGCGGCGCCACCCGCGCTTCGACCACCGCTTCACCATCGAGCATTACTGCCTGAGCACGCCGATGCAGGCCCGTCGCCTGAAGGCGCTCGGCGGCCTGGCCAGCGTCAACAACTACTTCACGCACTACCGCAGCCAGCTGCACAGCGCCGTGGGCTACGGGCCCGACCGCGCCGAGGCCGTGGCGCGACTGGGCTCGCTGGAACGCGAAGGGGTGATCTTCGCGCTGCACTCCGATTTTTCGCTGGTGGTGGTGCCGATGCATCCGCTCACCGCCGCCTGGATCGCGGTGCACCGCATCGCCGAGGATGACAGGACCGTGGTGGCCGAGGGCGAACGCATCGGGGTCGACCGGGCCATGCGCGCGATCACCATCGATGCCGCGTGGGTGCTGGGCATGGAGCGCCATGTCGGCAGCCTCGAGCCGGGCAAGTTCGCCGATTTCGCGATCCTCGAGGAAGACCCCTGGGAGGTCGACCCGATGCGCCTGAAGGACATCCGGATCTGGGGCACGGCGCTCGCCGGGCGCCTGCAGCCGGCATGAGCGCGCGCATGACGGCCGCCGCGCAGAGCTGGCAGATGCTCTCCGGCCTGCTCGAGGCCAGCCGCCTGATGCCGGATGAACTGCTCGCGCCCGATGGCAGTCTGCCGCTGACCATCCTCAGCGGCTTCCTCGGCGCCGGCAAGACCACGCTGCTCAACCGCCTGCTCGAATCACCGGGCGAGCGGCGCATCGCGGTGCTGGTCAACGATTTCGGGCGGATCAACATCGACGCCTCGCTGATCCGCTCGCGCACCGAGGACATGATCAGCCTGACCAACGGCTGCGCCTGCTGCACCGTGTCCTCGGACCTCACCCGCACGCTGATCGACATCGCGCAGCGGCCGCAGCGGCCCGATGCGCTGGTGCTCGAGGCCAGCGGGCTTGCCGATCCGCGCGGCATCGCCCAGGTTGCGCTCAGCAATCCGGCGCTGCGCCTGGACGGGATCATCACCCTGGTCGATGCCCTGGGTCACGAGGCCTCGAGACAGGCATCGGCCTCGGCGTGGACGGTCGACAACCAGATCGATGCCGCCGATCTGCTGGTGCTGACCAAGACCGATGCGGCCAGTGCGCATGACACGCGAGCGCTGCGCGAAACACTGCGCGCCCGGCATCCCGGCAAGCCGCAGGCGATCGCGGTTCATGGCGAGATCCCCGCCAGCGTGCTGCTCGGGTTGGCAAGCACCCGAGACCCGCGCCTGGAAGCACCCGCGCCCTGGCAACACAGCGCCGACTTCGAATCCTGGTGCCTGAGCACGCCCGCGCCGCTCGACGACGCCCGGCTGCGCGGCTTTCTCGACGCCCTCTCGCCGCAGCTGCTGCGCGCCAAGGGCGTGCTGCGAGTGGCCAGCGAGCCGGCGCTGCGCCATGTCTATCAACGGGTCGGACAGCGCGCGACGCTGCAGACCGATGGCCCATGGGACGCAGCCGGCACGATGTCGTCGCTGGTGCTGATCGGCCCGCGGGCGTGCGTGGACGGCGCGGCCTTGCAGCGTGGCTTCGAGGCCCTCGCCGCCACGACCCCGTCCCTCGATCCACGGAGACCGCAGCCATGACCGCCCGCCACCGCCTTCGCCTGCTCGCGCTGCTCGCCGGGTTGCTCGCCGCTCCGCTCGCAGGCGCCCAGAGCTTTCCGAGCCGCCCGCTCACCATCGTCGTGCCCTGGCCGCCCGGCGCCGCCACCGACACCACCACCCGGATCATTGCCGAGGCCCTGAGCAAGGAACTCGGCCAGCCGGTCACGGTGGAGAACCGGCCCGGGGCCAACGGCGCCATCGGCAGCACCCAGGTGGCCACCGGCCCGAAGGATGGCTACCGCCTGATCACCGCCACGGCTGACACGCACTCGATCAACCCGCAGGTGCGCAAGGGCCTGGGCTATGACGCAACGAAGGACTTCGAGCCGATCGCGCTCTACGCCACGCTGAGCATGGTCTGGATGGCCCGGCCTGACCTGCCCCATGCCACGATGGCCGATGTGCTTTCAGCCGCGCGGCAGAAGCCGGGCTCGGTGTCGTTCGGCAGCTGGGGGATCGGCAGCACCGCGCACCTGGCCGGCGCCCTGCTGGAGGCCGCCACCGGCGTCGATCTGAACCATGTGCCCTTCCAGGGTGCGGCGCCAGCCTCCACCGCGCTGCTCGGAGGTCACATCGATCTGCTGCCGGGCAGCGCCGCCACCAGCGCCAACCTGCGCGGCTCGGGCAAGGTCCGTATCCTCGGCATCGCCGGACCGCGCCGCGCAGGCGGCGCGCTGGCCGATGTGCCCACCCTGGCCGAGCAGGGCATCCGCGGCGCCGAATCCGGATCGTGGTACGGCCTGATGGCGCCTCGCGGCATCCCGGAAGAGGCCCGCCTGAAGCTGGTCGCCGCGGTGAGCAAGGTGCTCGCCAGCACCGAGATCCGCGATCGCATCAACGCCACCGGGCTCGACTTCAGCTTCGCCGCCGGCGCCGACTTCCAGGACTTCCTGCGCCGGCAGTACGAGACCTACGGGCGCGCGATCCGCACCCGCAACATCTCCCTGAGCGAGTGAGCGCGCGATGGCCCCCTTCCTGTCCATCCTGCAACTGCGCAGCCCGCCCGGGCGGCGCGACGAGGCCATCACCCAGTTCCAGGACAACCGCGTGCTCGAGACCTGCCGGGAGGCGGTTCCGGGCTTCCTGTCGGGCCGGCTGCTGCGATCGCTCGACGACGAGAACCTGGTCTGCGTGATCTGCGAGTGGACCGGGCGGGACGCCTTCGAACAGTGGATGAGCAGCCCGCGGCGGGGTGGGGGCGGGCCGAACCGGGTGTTCGAACCGGCGGGCCGCAGCGCGCTGTTCGAGCTGGTGCAGTCGCTCGCGCAATGAACAGGGAGCCAGCCTGATGCAGAAGTACTCGATCTGGTCGCTGCTGCGCAACGCGGCCTCCTACCACGAGGGCTGGCAGCGCCACTGGCGCGCCCCCGAGCCGCGCCGAGAGTACGAGGTGGTGGTGGTGGGCGCGGGCGGACACGGACTGGCCACGGCCTACTACCTCGCCCGCGTGCACGGCATCCGCGATGTGGCGGTGGTCGAGCGCGGCTGGCTGGGCGGCGGCAACACGGCGCGCAACACCACCATCGTGCGCAGCAACTACCTGTGGGATGAAGCCACCCACCTGTACGAGAAGTCGATGCAGCTCTGGGAAGGGCTGGCGCAGGACATCAACTACAACGTGATGTTCAGCCAGCGCGGCGTGATGAACCTGGGCCACACCCTGCAGGACATGCGCGACATCGAACGCCGCGTCACCGCCAACCGGCTCAACGGCGTCGATGCCGAGGTGCTGAGCCCGGCGCAGATCCAGGCGATCGTCCCGTTCATCAACCTGCACACCCGCTATCCAGTGCTCGGCGCGTCGATGCAGCGCCGGGCTGGCATCGCCCGCCACGATGCGGTGGCCTGGGGCTATGCCCGAGCAGCCGATGCGCTCGGCGTCGACATCATCCAGAACTGCGAGGTGATCGGCATCGGACGCGAGAACGGTGCGGTCACCGGCGTGGACACGGTGAAGGGCTTCATCCGGGCGCGCAAGGTGGCGGTGGTGGCGGCCGGCCACAGCAGCGTGATCGCCGCGATGGCCGGCATCCGCCTGCCGCTGGAGAGCCACCCGCTGCAGGCGCTGGTGTCCGAGCCGCTCAAGCCGATCTTCCCGACGGTGGTGATGAGCAACGCGATTCACGCCTACATCAGCCAGAGCGACAAGGGCGATCTGGTGATCGGCGCGGGCATCGACGCCTACACCGGCTACGGCCAGCGCGGCAGCTTCCCGGTGATCGAACAGACCCTGCAGGCAATCGTCGAGATGTTCCCGATCTTCTCGCGGGTGCGCATGAACCGGCAGTGGGCGGGCATTGTCGATGTCTCGCCCGACGCCTGCCCGATCATCGGCCTGACGCCGGTCAAGGGCCTTTACATCAACTGCGGCTGGGGCACCGGGGGCTTCAAGGCCACGCCGGGCTCGGGCTGGGTGATGGCCCACACCGTCGCGCAGGATCGCCCGCATGCGCTCAACGAAGCCTTCGCGCTGGATCGCTTCGCCAGCGGCCGGCTGATCGACGAACACGGCGCTGCGGCCGTCGCGCACTGACGCGCGACGCGCATCCCGACCCTGAAGGAGACACCGCGTGCTGGAACTGCACTGCCCCTACTGCGGGCCACGCGCCGAATCGGAATTCACCTGCGGTGGCGAGGGCGGCATCGCGCGCCCGCTCGACACCGACGCGCTCGACGACGGCCAGTGGGCCGACTACCTCTTCATGCGGCGCAATCCGAAGGGCCTGCACCATGAGCAGTGGCGACACGCCAGCGGCTGCGGACGCTGGTTCCACGCGCTGCGCGACACCGTCAGCTGCCGGGTGCATGCCACCTGGAAGATCGGCGAGGCGGCACCCGTGGCAACACCGGCGGGTGAGCGGTGATGGACCACCGGCTGCCCGAGGGCGGGCGCATCGCGCGCGATCGCCTCCTGAACTTCCGCTTCAACGGCCGCCGCTATCAGGGCCTGCAGGGCGACACGCTCGCCTCGGCGCTGCTGGCCAACGGCGTGAACCCGGTGGCGCGCAGCTGGAAGTACCACCGACCCCGCGGCATCCTGTCGGCCGGGGTCGAGGAGCCCAGCGCGCTGGTGCAGCTCTTCGAAGGCGCGCGCACCATTCCCAATGCGCGGGTCACCGAGGTGGAGCTGGTCGAGGGCCTGGTGGCGCGCAGCGTGCATGCCAGCCCCAGCGTCGACTTCGACCTGCGCGCAGTGCACGGCTGGCTCGCCCGCCTGCTGCCGGCGGGCTTCTACTACAAGACCTTCATGGCCTCGCAGAGCGCGTGGCACTTCTTCGAGCGGCACATTCGCCGCGCCAGCGGCCTGGGCGAGGCGCCCCGCGCACCCGATCCCGACCATTACGCGAAGCGCTACGCCCACTGCGAGGTGCTGGTGGTGGGCGCGGGCGTGGCCGGTCTGTGCGCCGCGCTGGCCGCGGCGCGCACCGGCGCGCGGGTGATCCTGTGCGACGAGCAGGCCGAGCCCGGCGGCTGGCTGCTGGCGAGCGACGAGACCGTCGATGGCCAGCCCGCGGCGCAATGGGCCGAGGCGGCGCGGGCGCGGCTTGCGGCCATGCCCGAGGTCACCATGCTGCCCCGGACCACCGCCTTCGGCTTTCATGACCACGGCTTCGTCACCCTGGCCGAGCGGCTCACGGACCACCTGCCGGCCGGCACCGGTCCGGCCTTCCGGGAGCGGCTCTGGAAGGTCCGCGCACGCCGGGTGGTGCTCGCCACGGGCGCGCACGAGCGGCCGCTGGTCTTCGCGCGCAACGATCTGCCCGGGGTGATGCTCGCATCGGCCGTCACCATCTACCTGCGCCGCTATGCCGTCAGGCCGGCACGCACCGCCGTGCTGTTCACCAACCACGGCGCGGCCTACGAGTGCGCACTCGCGCTGCAGGCCGCGGGCAGCGCGGTGCAGGTGATCGACGCCCGTCCGGTGGCCGATGGCGAGAGCGCCGATCGCGCGCGCCGCGCCGGCATTCCGATCCTCACAGGGCATGCGGTCATCGAGGCCCAGGGCGGGCGTCGGCTGCGGCGGGTGCGTGTACAGGCGCTCGATGCGGCGGGCGCGCTCACGGGAGCGTCCCGCACGATCGACTGCGATCTGCTCGCAGTCTCGGGCGGCTTCAGCCCGGTGATCCACCTGCACTGCCAGGCCGGCAGCCGCGCCGTCTGGGATGACACCCGGTCGGCCTTTCTGCCCGGGCCCTCCGCGCAGGGCGAACTCGCGGCCGGCGCGTGCGCAGGCGCCACCGAGCTTCGCGAGGCCGCCGCGCAGGGATGGGCCGCCGGCGCGGCGGCAGCCGCATCGGCCACCACCGGGACGGCCACCACCGGGATTGCCACCACCGGAATGGCCACCACCGCGGTCTCAGGCCCGGCGCAGAAGGCGGCCCCGCCGGAGTCTGCGGGCCGGCAGGGTCCGCCCGAGATCGCACCCCGCCCTGCCGGCAGCCTGCGTCCGCTCTGGCTGGTACCGCATCCTTCCGGCGCGTCGCGGGCGCCCAAGCAGTTCGTCGACCTGCAGAACGATGTCACCGCCGCCGATCTGCTGCTCGCGGTGCGCGAGGGCTTCGAGTCGATCGAGCATGTGAAGCGCTACACCGCCATGGGCTTCGGCACCGACCAGGGCAAGACCGGCAACATCAACGGCATGGGCATCGTCGCGCAGACACTCGGGCTGTCGATCCCGGCGGTGGGCACCACCACCTTCCGACCCAACTACACCCCGGTGAGCTTCGGGCTGCTGGCGGGCCTGGAGCTCGGCGAGGGCTTCGACCCGGTGCGAACGACCCCGATGCACGACTGGCACCAGGCTCGCGGCGCGCGCTTCGAGGATGTCGGGCAGTGGAAGCGCCCCTGGTACTACCCGCAGGCCGGCGAGGACATGGCGGCAGCAGTCAGCCGCGAGGTGCGGGCAGTGCGCCATCAGGTGGGCATGCTCGATGCCTCCACCCTGGGCAAGATCGACATCCAGGGCCCGGACGCCGCCACGCTGCTCGACTGGGTCTACAGCAATGGCTGGCGCAACCTGGCGGTGGGTCGCTGCCGGTACGGCCTGATGCTCGACGAAAACGGCATGGTCTTCGACGACGGCGTCACCGTGCGCCTGGCCGAGAACCATTACCTGATGCACACCACCACCGGTGGCGCCGCCCGGGTGCTGGCCTGGATGGAACGATGGCTGCAGACCGAATGGCCGCATCTGCGGGTGTGGCTCACCACGGTCACCGACCACTGGGCCACCACCGCGCTCGCCGGCCCGAAGAGCCGCGAGGTGTTGCGCACGCTGTGCCCCGATGTCGATCTCGACGATCAGGCGTTTCCCTTCATGGCCTGCCGCACCGGCACGGTGGCCGGCGTGCCTGCCCGCCTGATGCGGATCAGCTTCTCGGGAGAGCGGGGCTACGAGATCAATGTGCCGGCCGACGAGGGCGCCCGGGTCTGGGCCGCGATCCACGCCGCCGGCGAGCCTCACGGCATCACGCCCTACGGGACCGAGGCGATGCATGTGCTGCGTGCCGAGAAGGGCTTCATCATCGTCGGCCAGGACACCGACGGCTCGGTGACCCCGATCGATCTCGGCATGGCCGGGTTGGTCTCGCGCAGCAAGGACTTCCTGGGCCGACGCTCGCTCACGCGAAGCGACACCGCGCGCGCCGATCGCAAGCAGCTGGTTGGCCTGCTGACCGATGATCCGCATTGCGTGCTGCCCGAAGGCGCGCAGGTGCTGGCCGGCGAGCCCGGGGCCTTGCCCATGCCGATGGACGGCCATGTGAGCTCCAGCTACGCCAGTCCGACGCTGGGGCGTTCGATCGCGCTGGCGCTGGTGCGCGGTGGCCACGGCAGGATGGGGCAACGGGTGCATGTGGCGATGCGCGACGGCAGCAGCACCACCGCGGTCATCACACGGCCGGTGTTCTTCGACCCCGAGGGGAAACGACAGCATGTCTGAATCCGTTGCCGGACCGGCGTCCCGCCCGCTTGCCGCCGGGGAGCGGAGCGCCCTCGCGCCCCAGCCGCTGGTGCACTGGCGCGAGCCGATGGGCATCCTCAATCTTCGCGGAGACCCTCGGGACCCGGGCCTGCGCGCGGCCGTGCAGGCGGTGATGGGTGCGGGCTTGCCGCCCTCACCCGGCGGCGTGGCCTCGGGCAGCGTCTGGCGCATCGTCGCCGCCGGGCCTGACGACTGGTTCCTCATCGGACCGGCAGAGGGCATCGGGCCGATGGCAGACGCGATGACCCGCGCCCTGGGCGGCCTGAACACGGCGCTCACCGATGTGAGCAGCGGCTATCGCCTGCTGCATCTGGGCGAGCCCGGAGCGGTCGATCTGCTCGCGCAAGGCTGCCCGCTGGATCTGCATCCGCGGGTCTTCCGGGAAGGCCAGTGTGCCGGGTCGCACTTCTTCAAGGCCTCGGTGTGGCTCTGGCGCGCGAGCGACGGCATCGAACTGCTGGTGCGACGCAGCTT
>JAGWVN010000041.1 GCA_018970865.1 Betaproteobacteria bacterium | reverse complement strand
GGTGGCTCCGCATCGGCGGCTGCAGGCGGCGCCGCCAACCCGCCTCGCACAGGCCGCGGTCAGCCGCCGCGCTCCGCCTCGTAGCGGGCGCGGGTGGCGGCATCGGGCGGATAGAGCCCGGGCAGCGGCACGCCGGCCTCCACCTGCTTCATCACCCAGGCCTCGTAACGCTCCTGCTCGGGGCCGGCGGCAAGCACCTCGGGCAGCAGCGCCGCCGGGATGAGCACCGCGCCGTCGTCGTCGACCACGATGATGTCGTCGGGAAACACCGCCACGCCGCCGCAGGCGATCGGCTGCTGCCAGGCCACGAAAGTCAGGCCGGCCACCGAGGGCGGTGCGGCAGCGCCGGCGCACCAGACCGGCAGGCCGGTGCCCAGCACCCCGGCGAGGTCGCGCACCACGCCATCGGTGACCAGCGCCGCCACGCCGCGCTTGCGCATGCGCGCGCACAGGATGTCGCCGAAGATGCCGGCATCGGTGACGCCCATGGCATCGGCCACCGCGATGCAGCCCGGGCCCATGGCCTCGATGGCCGCGCGGGTGGAGATCGGCGAGGCCCAGGACTCGGGCGTGGCCAGGTCTTCGCGGGCCGGCACGAAGCGCAGCGTGAACGCGCGCCCCACCAGCCTCGGCTGCCCGCTGCGGATCGGCCGGGTGTTGCGCAGCCAGACATTGCGCAGCCCCTTCTTGAGCAGCAGGGTGGTCAGGGTGGCGGTGGAGATGCCGGCCAGGGTGGCGACAGTCTGCTCATCGAGGGGTGCGGGCATGGACATGACGGCCTTTCGGGAGCGTGGCGCGGCGGGCGCTGGCCACGCCATCGCGCGGGCCGGCCTCGTCGCGGGCCTGCTGGTCGTGCTCCAGCAGGAATCGGGCCCGTGGCGTGCGGGCGAGCGCGTCGCGCAGCCAGGGCAGTGCCGCCTCGAGCGCCGGGCGCAGGGTGTGCGGCGGGTTGATCACGAACACGCCGCTGCCGGTCATGCCGAAGCCCTGCTCGTCGGGCTCGGCCACGCTCAGGCTGGCATGCAGCCAGCCCTTGGGCGCGCCGCGGGCGATGCGCGCGAGGCGCCCGGGCAGCTGCGCCGAGACCGAGCGCCGCACGATGGGGTACCACACCAGATAGACGCCCTGGGCGAACCGGGCCATGGCATCGCGCACGCAGGCCACCACCCGGCCGTAATCGGCCGGCAGCTCATAGGACGGATCGACCAGCACCAGCGCCCGGCGCGACGAGGGCGGCACCTGACCGCGCAGCGCCTCGAAGCCGTCGGCCAGGGCCACCTGGGTGCGTGGCGTGCGTCCGAAGTGGCCGACCAGCAGTTCATGATCGCTGCGATGCAGCTCGAACAGGCGCATCTGATCCTGCGGATGCAGCAAGGCCTGCGCGATCGCCGGCGAACCGGGGTACTGCGCCAGCCCGCCATCGGGATTGAAGCGGCGGATCAGCTCGAGGTAGCGGGCCACCGCCGGCGGCGAATCCTGCCGATCCCAGAGCCGGCCGATGCCCTCGGCATACTCGCCGGTGGTCTGCGCGAAGCGGTCGGCCAGCAGGTAGATGCCGGCGCCCGCATGGGTGTCGACATAGCGCAGCGGGGTGTCCTTGGAGCCGAGGTGATCGAGCACCTGGATGAGCACGAGGTGCTTGAGCACATCCCCGTGATTGCCGGCGTGAAAGCCGTGTCGGTAGGCGAGCATGTCGACAGGGTACGCCAGCCGCGGCGCCGGCGCGATTCAGCCGCGCACGAACAGCGTGACCAGGGGCTCGTCACCCACCTGCCGGCTGCGATGGCCGTGCAGCGCGGGGTCGAAGACCGCACCCTCGGGCAGCAGATCGGCGGAGTAGAAGTGCTCGCCCGGGCCGAACACCCGGGCGCTGCCATCCTGCAGGCCGATCTCCATGCGCCCGCGCAGGATGAAGCACCACTGCGGACTGCCGGTGCAGTGGAACTCGCTGCGAAAGCCCACCGGGCTCTCGCGCAACTGGTAGCCGCCGCTGGCCATCAGCGCCGAGAGCCGCGACTGTGGCGTGCCCTGGTCGAGCGCGATGGCCTCCTCGTGGAAGCGCGCGCGGCCATCGGCGCCGGTGGCCAGGACCACCCGCTGGAACACCGGCATGCCGGTTTACTGATCGAAGACGATGACGTTGCGCGCCACGCCGCCCTTTTGCAGCGCTGCGAAGCCCTCGTTGATCTGCGAGAGCTTGAGCCGGCCCGACACCAGCTGCGAGAGCGGCAGCCGGCCCTGCTGGAAGAACTCGATCAGCCGGGGCATGTCGATGCGGAAACGGTTGGAGCCCATCATCGAGCCCTGGATGCGGCGCTCGCGCAGGAAGTCGGGGCCGTGCAGCTCGATCTTGGTGCCCACCGGGATCATGCCGATGATGGTGGCGGTGCCGCCCGGACGCAGCATCTGGAAGCAGAGCTCGGTGGTCTGCTTCAGGCCGATGCACTCGAAGGAGTAGTGCACGCCGCCCTGGGTCATTTCCATGATCTTCTTGGCCGTGTCTTCGCCGGCGATGACCCCTTCGGTGGCGCCGAAGGCGCGGGCCAGGTCGAGCTTGGCCGGGTCCTTGTCGATGGCGATCACGCGGGCCGCGCCCGCGATCTTGGCGCCGTTCACCGCGGCCAGGCCGATGCCGCCGCAGCCCACCACCGCCACCGTGCTGCCGGGCTCGACCTTGGCGGTGTGCACCGCCGCGCCGTAGCCGGTGATCACCCCGCAGCCGATCAGCGCGGCGAGGTCCATGGGCATGTCGGGCGTGATCTTCACGACGGCGTGCTCGTGCACCAGCATCTGCTCGGCGAAGGACGACAGGTTGGTGAACTGGTTGAGGTGCTCGCCCTTCCAGCGCAGGCGCTTGGCCTTGCCGGGCAGCATCTTCACCTCGGGGTTCTGGCAGATCGACATGTGGCCGGTGAGGCAGAACTCGCAGTGGCCGCAGAACACCGACAGGCAGGTGATGACATGGTCACCCGGCTTCACATAGGTGACATCGCGGCCGACCTTCTCGACGATGCCGGAAGACTCGTGGCCCAGCACGATGGGCACCGGCGTGGGGTACTTGCCCTCGATGAAGTGCAGGTCGCTGTGGCACAGGCCGGCCACCGAGGTGCGCACCAGCACCTCGCGCGGGCCGGGGTTGTCGATCTCGACATCCTCGATGGTGAGCGGCTGGTTGGGGGCGTGGAAGACGGCGGCTTTCATGGCATGGGCTCCGGAAGTCTGGCGGTGGGGCGGCGGGGCAGGCGGTGCGGCGGCTCAGTGCTGGCCCTCGGGCAGGCTCACCACCAGGCCGTCGAGCTCGGGGGTGATCTGCACCTGGCACGACAGGCGGGAATTGTCCTGCGTGACGGCCGCAAAGCTCAGCATGCTCTGCTCCATCTCGGAACGCTCGCCGGTGCGCGCCAGCCAGGCGGCCTCGACATAGACATGGCAGGTGGCGCAGGCGCACTCGCCGCCGCAGTCGGCGTCGATGCCGGGCACGCCGTTGTCGACGGCGGCGCGCATCAGCGACTGGCCGGCCACCGCCTCGACGGTGTGGGGGGTGCCGTTGTGTTCGATGAAGGTGACCTTGGGCATGGGGAATTCCTGTGTCGGGACGCCGGCGTCGGCGGGTTGACGATGGGGATGCAGGCGACGCGGACCGGCCTCAGGCCGCGGGCGCCTCGGGAATCTGCTTGACCGGGATGGCGGCATCGGCCACGCGGGCCGGGTCGAGCACCTGCCCGGCCGCGGCCCACTGGCGGGCGGCGGCGAACTCGGCCACCGAGTTGACCGCCTCGACCGCCTGCAGGCGGTTCTCGGCATCGAGGTGGAAGACTGCGAAGCGCTTGCCGGCGGGATCGCCGCGCACCACCTCGCGGGCCACGCCGATGGGCAGGCCGGCGATCTGCAGCCGCAGGTCGTACTGGTCGGACCAGAACCAGGGCAGTTCGGCGCGCGGCGCAGGCTGGCCAAGGATGCCGGCGGCAGCCTGCTTGGCCTGTTCGAGCGCGTTGGGCACGCTCTCCAGGCGCATGCGGATGCCGTAGCGCGGCACCGGCCGCCGGGTGCAGTCGCCGATGGCGTAGATGTCGGGGTCGCTGGTGCGGGCCGATTCATCGACCAGGATGCCATCCTCGCAGGCGAGGCCGGCCGCGACGGCCAGCGCGTCTTCGGCGAGCGCGCCGATGCCCACCACCGCGAGGTCGCAGTCGATGAGCCGGCCATCGGCCAGGCGCACCCCGCTCACGGCGCCATCGGCCTGCTCGAAACCGCTGACGGTGGCGCCGAGCAGCAGGGTCACGCCCTGGGCCTGATGACTGGTGGCGAAGAAGGCCGAGAGGGTCTGGGAAGCCACGCGCGCCAGAAGCCGGGCTTCGCGCTCGATGACCGTGACCGTGGCCCCAAGCGCGCGGGCCGAGGCCGCCACCTCGAGACCGACATAGCCGCCGCCGACCACGGCCAGCCGGCTGCCTGGCGTGAGGCGGGCGCGGATCGCCTGGGCATCGGCCACGGTGCGCAGCTCCCGCACGCCGGCGGCGTCGATGCCCGGCACGGCCAGACGCCGCAGCCGCGAGCCGGTGGCCAGCACCAGCGTCGACCAGGACAGCGTGCTGCCATCGCTCAGGCTGACCGTGCGCGCGGCGCGGTCGATGGCCTGCACCCGCGTGCCGAGCCGCAGGCCGATCGCCTTGTCGGCATAGAAGGCCGCCGGCCGCAGCAGCAGGCTGTCGGGCTCGGCCTCGCCCTTGAGCAGGGCCTTCGACAGCGGCGGCCGCTGGTAGGGCGGCAGCGGCTCGGCGCCCACCAGGGTGATGGGGTCGGTGTAGCCGCCCTGACGCAGGGCGGCGGCGAGCGCGCCGGCCGCCTGACCCGCGCCGATGATGAGGACGCCGGCGCCCATCAGCCGGGGATCCGCACCGGCAGCGCGGTGAAGCCGTGGACGAAGTTGGAGAAGGTGCGCTCGGGCTCGCCCATGAGCTCGATGACCGGGAAGCGCGGCAGGATTTCCTCCCAGAGGATCTTCAGCTGCAGCTCGGCAAGGCGGTTGCCCACGCAGCGGTGGATGCCGAAGCCGAAGGAGATGTGCTGGCGCGGCCGGGCGCGGTCGATGATGAATTCATCGGGCCGCTCGATGGCTTCCTCGTCGCGGTTGCCGGAGAGGTACCACATGATGACCTTGTCGCCCTTGCGGATCTGCTTGCCGCCGAGTTCGGCGTCGGCCGTGGCGGTGCGCCGCATGTGCGACAGCGGGGTCTGCCAGCGGATGATCTCGGGCACCAGGCTGGCGATCAGGCCGGGGTTGGCGCGCAGCTTGGCGAACTCGCCGGGATGGGTGAGCAGCGCGTGCAGGCCGCCCGACATGGAATTGCGGGTGGTGTCGTTGCCGCCCACGATCAGCAGCACCAGGTTGCCCAGGAACTCCACCGGCGAGAGGTTCCGGGTGGCCGGCGAGTGCGCCATCATGGAAATGAGGTCGTTGCCGGGCGGACGCTGGATGCGATCGTTCCAGAGGCCGGTGAAGTACTGCAGGCACTTCAGCAGCTCGGCGGTGCGCTTCTCGTCGGAATCGATGGGTCCGCCCGCGGTGAGGTCGGCGGTGGCCACATCGGACCACCAGGTGAGCAGGCGACGATCCTCGAAGGGGAAGTCGAACAGCGTGGCGAGCATCTGGGTGGTGAGCTCGATGGAGACCTTCTCCACCCAGTTGAAGGTTTCGTTGCGCGGCAGGCTGTCGAGCACATTGCGGGTGCGCTGCCGGATGGTGGCTTCCATCTGCGCGAGGTTGCCCGGCGCGACGATGGGGCTCACGGTGCGGCGCTGGTCATCGTGGCGCGGCGGATCCATCGCGATGAACATCGGCCGGCGATGCGCCTCGGGCACATCGCGGATGTTGATGCCGCCGAGGTGGATGTCCGAGGAGTAGGTCTGGTGGTTGACCTCCACCTGCATGATGTCCTTGTACTTCGTCACCGACCAGAAGGGGCCGAAGCGTTCATCGACATGGTGGTGCACCGGATCGTCGCGGCGCAGCCGCGCAAAGTAATGACCGATGGTGTCGTCCTGGAACAGGCGCGGATCACTGACATTGATCTCGGACAGCGGCAGCGAGAAGGCGCGCTCGCGGGCGGCATCGGCGACGGGGGCTTGCATGGGGTTGTCTCCGGCGGGTCGTGTTGTCATGGGCTTGGCGGCGCGCGCAAGGCAGGCCGACAGCCATGCCGATTGTACCCACACCGACCCGCGCGACGGATCGGCCAGCGCAGCCGGGATCAGGGGCGGGGCCGCGCCGCCGGGGAAACCTCAGCCCCTGGCCCGGATCCGGCGCCGCTCGAGCACCGGCACGCCGAGATTCGGATGCATCCGGCCGGCCACCACCCAGGCCGCGAGCAGGCCCGCGCCGCCAGCGGCGAACACCGCCGGCAGCGGACCGGCCAGCAGCACCAGCCAGACCACCGCGGGCGTGACCAGGTTGGACACATCGCGCACCGTGCCGTTGACCGCCGACATCGCGCTGCGCTCGGAGGGGCGCACCGACAGCAGGAAGGGCAGGCCGCCGCACAGGTCGAGCAGCAGCAGGAAGGCCGCGCCGCACAGCAGCAGCCCGATCGTCGGCCAGGGCAGGCTCGCGCTCAGGCTGGCCCCCAGGAAGCACAGCCCCGACACCAGGAAGCCGGTGCGCACCGCCGTGCGCAGGGAGCGGCGCCGGATCCAGCGCAGCATCAGCGGCGTGGCGAACAGCCCGCAGGAGGCGAGCGAGGCCGTGATGCCGCCCACGCTCTCGCCGAGCCCGGCCTGGATCGCGTAGATGCCGACATAGACCATGTAGATCGACCAGCCGAAGGAACGGATCACCAGCAGGAACCAGCCGCCGACCAGGGCCGGACGGCCGAGGAAACGGCCGAGGTAGCGCAGCGGATTGGCCGAGACCGCAGCGCGCGCCGGCGGCACCCGGACGCTGCCCATGCCGGTGAGCCAGAGCGCGGCCAGCATGCCGACGGCGGCCAGTCCGGAGAGCGCGAAGGGCGCCCCGGGCCACACCCCGAGCAGCCAGACGCCCAGCAGCGGTCCGGCCGCCCAGCCGGGCCCCGCGAAGACCATGCGCAAGGTCTCGAGACGGCTGAGCTCGTCCTTGTGGACATGGTCGAGGAGGTTGTGGTTGTAGCAGACATAGGCGATGGCCGTGCCCAGCGCGGTGCACAGCAGGGCGGCGATGACGAGATGGCCCCCGGCGATGCCCAGCGCCGCCGACAGCAGGTGCAGGCCCACCGCCGCGCTGTGCAGCCAGCGCCGCGCCACCCGACGCCCCAGCAGCGGCATCGCGAGCACGGTGAGCAGCGAGCACGCCCCCACCACGAGATACACCTGCGAGACCGCGACCGCGTCCTGCCAGAGGCGGTAGAGCATCAGGGGGAACACCGACAGGGTGGTGCCGCGCACGATCGCCTCGAAGCCGCCAACGATCGCGAAGGCCCTGACCGACGGGCCGGCCACGCGACTATCCGGCCGGCGCGGGCACCGCCGGCGGCGGCCGTTGCCCCAGCCCGGAGACGAGCTGGATGGTGCCCATGGTGAGGCCCATGCCCACGCCGATCTGCCAGGCGAGCTGGTAGTTGCCGAAGGCGTCGAAGAGCCAGCCGCCACCGAAGGCGCCGACCGCGCTGCCGAGCTGGTGGCTGGTGAAGGCCAGCCCCTGGATCATGGCCTGCCAGCGCAGCCCGAACATCTCGGCCACCAGGCCCGACACCAGCGGACTCACGCCCAGCCACAGGAAGCCCATGAGCGCGGCGAACACCAGGGTGCCGCCTGCGGTGGGCGTGGACCCGAAGTACCAGGCCAGCACGAGCGAGCGCGCGATGTACAGCCCCCCGAGCAGCGCGCCCTTGGACCAGCGACCGCCGGCCCAGCCGAAGAACAGGCTGCCGGCGATGTTGAAGGCGCCGATCATGGCCAGGGCCTGCGCCCCGAGCATGGGATCGAGGCCGCAGAAGGCGATGTACGAGGGCAGGTGCGTGGTGAGGAACACCAGCTGCAGCCCGCACACGCAGTAGGCCAGCGACATGATCAGGAAGGGCCGGTAGCGCAGCGCGATTCGGGCCGCCTCGCGCGCGCTGCCGGCGCGCCCGGCGGCGCCACCGGCCGCCGGCGGCGGCAGGGCATCGACCCGGCCGGCCAGCCAGGCCAGCGGCAGGATGGCCAGCGAGATCAGCACGAAGCCGAACACGCCGGCGCGCCAGCCGAAGGCGAGCGAGAGCGACTGGCCGATCGGCGCGGAGATCATCGCGCCGAGCGAGCCCACCGCCGAGACCAGGCCGAGCACCGTGCTGCGCAAGGCCGCGGGCACCGGGCGCGAGGCCACGGCATTGGCCATGCCCGAACCGCTGCAGGCCAGGGCCAGCCCGATGAGCAGGCCCGCGCCCACCACCACCCCGCCGATGCCGGTGGCGGTGGCCAGCGCGGCCAGGCCGAGCACGAAGGACAGGCCGCCGATCATCAGCACCGGCCGGAAACCGATGCGCGCCGCCCAGGCGCCGGCGAAGGGCTGCAGCACGCCCCAGGCGAGGTTCTGGACGGCGATGGCCAGGGTGAAATCGGCCACCGTGATGGAGAGATCGCGCACCGCTGGCGGCACGAACAGGCCGATGCTCTGGCGCAGCCCCATGATCAGGGTGAGCATCAGCGCTGCGCCGATCAGGATGGGAGCGACCGGCCGCAGCACGAGCAGGGATTGCATGCGCCGATGGTACGCCGCCGCGCCGCGCGGCGCGCGCAGGCGTGACCCCGCCAGACCCCGAGCCAGCCCTGCGGGTGTCGCGCGCTGAAACCCGACCCGGGGTGGGCCGTTCAGCCGCCGGCGGAACGAGACGCTCGCCACGCCGCGAGGCCCGGCGGGACTGCGTGGCGCGGGTCCCCGGGTGCACCATGCGCGACAGACAACCCTCCCGGATCCGCCCCATGAGCGACCGTTTCGAGCGCATCGGCTTCATCGGCCTGGGCGTGATGGGTGAGCCCATCTGCCGCAATCTCGTCCGCAAGACCGGCCTGCCGGTGATCGGCTTCGACCGCGATCCGGCCCCGCTCGGGCGGCTTGCCGCCGAGGGCGTGACCGCGGCGGCCTCGGTGGCCGAGGTGGCGGCCGCCGCCGATCTGATCTTCCTGTCCCTGCCCTCGGGCGAGGTGGTCGAGGCGGTATCGCGCCAGCCGCAGGGCCTGCTCGCGCTGGCCCGGCCCGGGCAGGTGGTGGTCGATCTCAGCACCTCGGCAGTGGCGATGACCCGCGCCCTGGCCGCAGACTTCGCGGCCCTTGGAGCGCGGCTGGTGGACGCGCCGGTGGCCCGCACCCGCGCTGCGGCCGAGGCCGGCACGCTCTCGGTGATGGTCGGCGCCGAGCCCGCCGACTTCGGGCGGCTGCGTCCGCTGATCGCCGCCTTCGCCACCGAGATCTCGCTGTGCGGCCCGGTGGGCTGCGGCCAGGTGGTGAAGATCCTCAACAACATGATCCTGTTCGAGACCGTGGTCGCGCTGTCCGAGGCCAAGGCGATCGGCGAGCGCGCCGGCGTGCCGGTGGAACGGCTCTTCGAGGTGCTGTCCAAGGGGTCGGCCGACAGCTTCGCGCTGCGCAATCACGGCATGAAGGCGATGGCGCCGGGCGATTTTCCCGAACGGGCCTTCTCGGTGGCCTATGCCCGCAAGGATCTGCGTTACGCGCTGGAACTGGCCGCGGCCGAGGGCGTGGACGCCCGGGCCGCGCAGCTGGTGGACGAGTGGTTCGCGCGCGCCATCGCCGCCGGCGACGGCGATCGCTACCACCCGGTGATCAGCCGCCTGATCGGCGGCTGAGCGCGCACCGGCCACACAGGGTTTCGGCATCACCGGAGGGCCCCGAATCGTGAGACACCCGCGACCGCTCAATGTGCTGCTGATCGTGTGCGATCAGTGGCGAGGCGACAGCCTGGGATGCCTGGGCCACCGGGCCGCGCGCACGCCGCACCTCGATGCGCTGGCCCGCGACGGCGTGCTGTTCCGCCAGCACTACACGCCCGGGGCGCCCTGCGCGCCGGCGCGGCACTCGCTGCTCACCGGCCAGTATGTGATGAACCATGGCGTGATGGTCAACGGCGCGCCCCTCGACGACCGCCACCCCACCCTGCCCCGCGAGCTGCGCCGCGGTGGCATCGAGCCGGCGCTGATCGGCTACACCACCACCACCCATGACCCGCGCCGGGTGGGCGTTCGCGATCCGCGCCACCACGAGATCGGCGAGGTGATGGACGGCTGGCGGGTCATCGCGCATCTCGACGAGACCCGCCACCGCCACTACTTCGCCTGGGTGGCCGAGCAGGGCCATCCGCTGCCGCCGGTGCCCGAGGACCTGTGGCTGCCGGCCGCGGGCGAACCCGGCCCCACGCTGCAGCCGAGCGCCCTGCCGGCCGGCATGAGCGACACTGCCTGGTCCACCGCGCACGCCCTGGCTTACCTGCGCGGTGGCGCGCTGGCACCGCAGTGGCTGCTGCACCTGGGCTACTTCCGGCCGCATCCGCCCTTCATTGCCTCCACGCCCTTCAACACCCTGATCCCCGATTCGGCGATCGACCCGCCGGTGCGCGCCGCCAGCCTGCGCGAGGAGGCTGCCCAGCATCCCACGGTGGCCGAGGCGCTGGCCCGGGTGCAGAACCGGCACTTCTTTCGCGGCGCGCCCGGCCTGGCGGCAGATCTGAGCGACGCCCAGATCCGGATCGCGCGGCGCACCTACTACGGACTGATCGCCGAGCTCGACCAGGCGATCGGCGAGGTGATCGCCGAGCTGCGCAACAGCGGCGAGCTCGAGCGCACCCTGATCGTGTTCACCAGCGACCACGGCGAGCAGCTCGGGGATCATCATCTCTTCGGCAAGCTCGGCTACTTCGACGAGAGCTTCCACATCCCGCTGATCATCCGCGACCCGCGTCCGCAGGCCGACGCCGCGCGCGGCCGCGTGGTCGAGGCCTTCACCGAGGGCATCGACCTGATGCCCACCCTGCTCGAGCTGCTCGGCCTGCCGGTGCCGCCAAGCTGCGATGGCCGCTCGTTGCGGGCCTGGCTGGAGGGCGACACCCCGGCCGACTGGCGCGATGCCGCGCATTTCGAGTTCGACCTGCGCGCCGGCTGGCCCGACCCCGCCCCGCCCCCGGGGAGCCAGGACGCCGACAGCGGCCGGCTGTGGGTGCTGCGCGACCACGACCACAAGTATGTGCACTTCCAGTCGCACCCGCCGGTGCTCTTCGATCTGCGGGCCGATCCCGGCCAGCGGGTGAATCTCGCCAACGACCCGGCCTGGCTGCCGGTGATGGCCCGTTGCGCGCAGCGCCTGCTCAGCTGGCGGATGCGTCATGGCGAGCGCGGGCTCGCGCACCTGAGCGCCAGCCGGCACGGCCTGATCGATCGGCGCACGGGAGCCGCGGCCTGCGGATGAGCCAGCCTCAGCCCGGCGGCTCGTCCAGCGAACGCAGCCAGCGCAGCTTCTCGCCGATGCGGCCCTCCAGGCCGCGGTCGGTGGGCTGGTAGAGCGCGGGCTCGGCCAGGCCCTCGGGCATGTAGTTCGCGCCGGCGGCGTAGCCATGCGGCTCGTCATGGGCGTAGCGGTAGTCGCGGCCGTGGCCGAGCGACTTCATCAGCTTCGTGGGCGCATTGCGCAGATGCGGCGGCACCGGGTCGGAACCGTGCCGGGCGACGAACGCCCGGGCCTGGTTGTAGGCCACATAGCCGGCGTTCGACTTGGCGGCGCAGGCCAGGTAGATGACCGCCTGCGCAAGCGCCAGCTCGCCCTCGGGCGAGCCCAGCCGCTCGTAGACCTCGGCCGCGTCGAGCGCCAGACGCAGCGCCCGCGGGTCGGCCAGGCCGATGTCCTCGATCGCCATGCGCACCAGCCGCCGCGCCAGATAGCGCGGGTCGGCCCCGCCATCGAGCATGCGGGTGAGCCAGTAGAGCGACGCGTCGGGGTGCGAGCCGCGCACCGACTTGTGCAGGGCCGAGATCTGGTCGTAGAAGGCGTCGCCGCCCTTGTCGAAGCGGCGCAGGCTCTGCGAGAGCATCTGCTCGAGGGCGGGCACATCGACGCGGGCGATGCCCTGGGTGGCGGCGGTGTCGGCCACCAGCTCGATGGCATTGAGCAGCCGGCGCGCGTCGCCGTCGGCCCAGGCCACCAGGCGGTCGCGGGCGTCGTCGCTCACCGAGGGCGAGGGTTGGCCGTCTGCCGCCAGACGGGCGAGCGCACGGTCGAACAGCACCGTGAGCGCGGCCGCATCCACCGGCTGCAGCACATGCACCCGGGCGCGCGAGAGCAGCGCTCCGTTGACCTCGAAGGACGGGTTCTCGGTGGTGGCGCCCACGAACACGAACAGCCCGCTTTCCACATGCGGCAGGAAGGCATCCTGCTGGGCCTTGTTGAAGCGGTGCACCTCGTCGACGAAGACGATGCTGCGACGGCCCTGCCCGGCCGCCACCTCGGCCTGGGCCACCGCCTCGCGGATGTCCTTCACGCCACCCAGCACCGCGGAGATGGGGATGAACTGCGCCCCGAAGCCCTCGGCCATCAGCCGGGCGAGCGTGGTCTTGCCCACGCCCGGCGGGCCCCAGAGGATCATGGAATGCGGCCGACGCGATTCGAAGGCCACCCGCAACGGCTTGCCCGGCCCGAGCAGATGAGCCTGCCCGACCACCTCATCGAGGTGACGAGGCCGCAGGCGCTCGGCCAGGGGGGCGGCAGGGCCGGGCAGCATCTCAGGCCGCCCGCGGCGCGGCGCGCCCGGTGAGATGCCCGATGTTCAGCGCGCTGCCGATCAGCAGCAGCTGAAAGCCCGCGATGCCCGCCCACACCAGGCCGAAGCGGCCGGCGTCCATCATCAGGCCGAAGAGCGAGGGGCTCAGCGACATGCCGATGTCGAGACCGGAATAGACCATGCCGTAGACCCGACCGGTGGCGCCCGCCGGCGTGGCGCGCTTGACCAGCAGATCGCGCGAGGGACCGGCCAGTCCCATGCCCAGGCCCATCAACGCGAACAGCGCCGGCACGGTCCAGGCCGGCCAGTCGGTGAGGCCCACCAGCAGCGCCAGCGAGGCCGAGACTCCCAGCGACACGGCCACCACCTGCGGGGCGCGCTCGGGGCGGGTGAGCAGCATCCCGCCGGCGAGCATGCCCGCCGCGCTGCCCAGCATGAAGACCGTGACGCAGGACGCAACCCAGCCCACCGGCAGGCTGTGCAACTGGCGCGCCGCCTCGGGGCCGAAGGTGAGCACGCCGCCGAGCGCCGCCGCCCACGCCAGGAAGAATCCGAAGCTCATCCAGACCGCGGGCAGGCGCAGGAAGGCGAAGGCGCCGTCGACCGCGCCGGAAGCCGGCCGCAGCGGCCCCGCCGAGGAGGCATCGGCAATGGCCGGGGCCGCCCCGGGCGCCGCGCCGCCCACGGGCTGCGGATGAGCTGCGCGCGGCACACCGCCCACCCCTTGCATGAGCGCGCGCCAGCGCCACACCGCAGCGAGCACGGCCAGTGCCACCAGCGCCGCGCAGACGAAGGCCGCGCGCCAGCCCAGCCACTGCGCGGTGCCGGCCAGCAGCGCCGGCGCCGCGGCCCAGCCAAGCGAACCGCTCACCCCGTGCACCGCGTAGGCCTTCCCCAACCGGGTGGGCCCCACCCGGGCATTGAGGATGGAGTAGTCCACCGGATGGAAGGGCGCGTTGCCCACGCCGCAGAGCACCGCGCCGGCCATCAGACCGGCATAGCCCGACGCCCCGGCCAGCACCAGCGCGGCCAGCACGAAGGTGGCCAGCGCCGCCATCATCACCGGCCAGGCGCCGATGCGATCGACCAGGAAGCCCGACAGCGCCTGCCCCACCGCCGAGACCACGAAGAACACCGTGACCAGCAGGCCGAGCTCGGCATAGCTCAGCGCGAACGCCTCCTTCAACCAGGGAAAGAGCGGCGCCAGGGTGAGATGGAAGAAGTGCGAGCTGCCGTGGGCCAGGCCCACCAGCGCGATGGTGGCGCGCTCGCGGCTGGCGTCACCAGGAGCCGCCGCGCCGATCACCGCCTGGGCAGGCGCCGACATGCCCGGCCGCTCAGGTGAGCGCGCCGCGCGCATCCACCGGCCAGACCGCCTCGACCCGGCCGGCGCGATGCGCCACCAGGTGGTCGTGCAGGTTGACGGTGGGATCGCAGTGACCGGGCACCACCGACAGCGTGTCGCCAAGCCTCAGCGTCGCGCGGGCGCCCTCGCCGCTCGGGCGCAGCACCAGATGCTCGTCGGAGATCGACACCGCGCGCCAGCCCTCGGCCAGCGGCACCGGCAGGCCCGAATCCACCGAGAAGGCCTTCAGGCCGGCATCGAGCACCACCTGGCCAGGGCGCTCGCTGATCACCTGGCAGTGCACGGTGAGCGCCTGGCGCAGCGCTGGCGCCTGCGGGTCGGGCTGGTTGGCGAAATAGTCGGCGTCCATCAGCACATACGAGCCGGGCTGCACTTCGGTGTAGACGCCGGTGGCCGCCTCCAGCGGATAGGTGCCGGTGCCGGCGCCGGTGACCACCGGACAGTCATGGCCGGCGGCGCGCAGCGCGTCGCGGGCAGCCGCGGCGGCTGCCGCCGCCGCGGCGATCGCCTCGCGCCGCTCCTCGGGCGTTCGCCGGTGCTGGGCGCGGCCGTGATAAGCCTGCAGGCCGCGCAGCCGCAACACCGGTGCGTGCGCCGCCACCAGCGCCGCCAGCTCGAGCACTGCCGCCTCGCCGATCACGCCGCAGCGGCCACCGCCGACATCGACCTCGATCAGGACCTCGATGCAGCCGCCCTCCTGCGCGAGCGCGTCGGCCAATGCCCGCACCTGCTGCGGGTGGTCCACGCACACCCCGATCAGGGCCTGCTGCGAGAGGCGCGCGAGGCGGCGCAGCTTGGCCGCGCCGATCACCTGATTGCTGACCAGCACATCCCGGATGCCGCCGGCCACGAAGACCTCGGCCTCGGCCACCTTCTGGCAGCACAGGCCCACCGCGCCGGCCGCGACCTGCCGGCGGGCGATCTCGACGCACTTGTGGGCCTTGGCATGGGCGCGCAGCGCCAGGCCGCTGGCCGCGACCGCGGCATGCACCGCCCTCAGGTTGGCCTCGAACGCATCGAGGTCGAGCATCAGCGCGGGGGTGTCCACCGCGGCGATCGGGTCGCCGATCCGGGCGGGTGCCAGCATCTCACTGCTCCACGACATCGGCGCCACGCGGCGCGGTGAACCGGAAGAGCTCGGCCTCCAGGCGCGGATTGCGCTCGAGCGCCGAGAACGCGAACACGGTGGTGCGCCCGAACGCATCGCGAACCTCCATCTGCTCGGGCTGGCCGGCGCGCAGGCCGATCAGGATGCGGTCGAAGCCGGCCTCGCGGCTGCGCGGCACCGCCAGCACCCAGTCGAGGCCGTCGCGCGCGCCGCTCTCGCTCAGCGTGAAGGCGCGGTCGAGCTCCTGGCCGCCGAAGAGCAGCGCGGCCGGGCTGGCGCCCACCGCATCGCCCAGGCGACGCACCGTGACCTGGTTGAGTTCGCGATCGAGGAAGTGCAGCTTCTCGCCGTCGGCGACCAGCAGCTGGTCATAGGGCTTGCGCACCTCCCAGCGGAACCGGCCGGGCCGCTGGAAGGCGAACACGCCGGTGACGGTCTCGACGCCGCCGCCGCTGCGCGCGGTGCGCTGGGTGAAGGTGCCACGCGCCGACTGGGTGGCGGTGATGAAGGCGCGCAGCTGCGCGATGGCCGTGTCGGCCGCCACGGACTGCGCGCCCATGCCGCCGGCCAGGCCGGCCACCAGACCGGCGAGCAGTCGACGCCGCGCGCGCAGGGGCCGGGTCATGGCCTCAGGACTCGTCGCGCTTGGGAACGAGGATGTCGCGGTTGCCGTTGGTGGCCATGGCCGAGACGAGGCCGGCCTTCTCCATCTGCTCGAGCAGACGGGCGGCGCGGTTGTAGCCGATGCGCAGGTGCCGCTGCACGAGCGAGATGGAGGCCCGCTTGTGCTGGACCACCACCGCCACCGCCTGGTCGTACATGGCGTCGGACTCGCCATCGACGCCGGCCTCCGACAGGGTCTGCTGCAGGCCGCCGAAGCCCACCGCGCTGCCGGTGTCGGCCTCGGCCGGCACGCCGCCCTCGAGCACGCCCTCGACATACTGCGGCTCGCCCAGCGACTTCCAGTGCGCGACCACCTTCTGCACCTCCTCGTCGCTCACGAAGGCGCCGTGCACGCGCACCGGCACGCCGCCACCGGGCATGAGGTAGAGCATGTCGCCCTGGCCGAGCAGCGACTCGGCGCCCATCTGGTCGAGGATGGTGCGCGAGTCGATCTTGGAGGACACCTGGAAAGCGATTCGGGTGGGGATGTTGGCCTTGATCAGGCCGGTGATGACATCGACCGAGGGCCGCTGCGTGGCCAGGATGAGATGGATGCCGGCGGCGCGCGCCTTCTGGGCGAGGCGGGCGATCAGTTCTTCGACCTTCTTGCCGACCACCATCATCAGGTCGGCCAGCTCGTCGATCACGACCACGATCTGCGGCAGGCGGCCGAGCGGCTCGGGCGCGTCGGGCGTGAGCGAGAACGGATTGGGGATGGGCGTCTCGCGCTTCTCGGCCTCGGCAATGCGCGCGTTGTAGCCCGACAGGTTGCGCACGCCGAGCTTGCTCAGCAGACGGTAGCGGCGCTCCATCTCGGCCACGCACCAGTTGAGCGCGTTGCCGGCGTGCTTCATGTCGGTGACCACCGGCGCGAGCAGATGCGGAATGCCCTCGTAGGAGCTCATCTCGAGCATCTTCGGATCGATGAGGATCATCCGCACATCGGAGGGGTCGCTCTTGTAGAGCAGCGACAGGAGCATGGCATTGATGCCCACCGACTTGCCCGAGCCGGTGGTGCCGGCCACCAGCAGATGCGGCATGCGGGCGAGGTCGGCGCACACCGGATGGCCGGCGATGTCCTTGCCCAGCGCCAGGGTGACCGGGGAGCTGCTCTCGGCATAGACCTGCGAGCCGAGAATCTCGGACAGGCGCACCGGCTGGCGTCGCGGATTGGGCAGCTCCAGGCCCATGAGGTTCTTGCCCGGGATGGTCTCGACCACCCGCAGCGACACCAGCGACAACGCGCGGGCCAGGTCCTTGGCCAGGTTGACCACCTGGCTGCCCTTGACCCCGGTGGCCGGCTCGATCTCGTAGCGGGTGATCACCGGGCCGGGATAGGCGGCCACCACGCGCGCGGCGACATTGAAGTCGGCGAGCTTCTTCTCGATGAGGCGCGAGGTGTACTCGAGCGTGTCGGCCGGCACCGACTCCTGCAGCACCGGCGGCGGGTCGAGCAGCGAGAGCGCGGGCAGCTGGGTGTCGGCCGGCAGGTCGAAGAAGAGCGGCACCTGACGCTCGGCGCTGGCGCGCACCGAGGGCTCGATGGGCGGCGCCGCGGGCTCGATGCGCACCGGCTCGGGGTCTTCCTGGATGATGCGGCGCAGCTCCTCGACCTGCTCCTCGCGGGCCTCGGCGGCCACCTCGCCGATGCGCCGGTCGCGGCGCGCCGCGATCGCGCGGGCCGCGCGCAGCCAGCCGGTCTCGAGCACGGTGCCCACCGACTCGGCGAGCTGGATCCAGGACAGGCCGGTCCAGAGGCTGAAGCCGGTGGCGATCATGGCCAGCAGCAGCAGCGTGCCGCCGACCGCGCCGAGATGCGCGATGGCCGGATCGCCAAGCAAGCGGCCGAAGAGGCCGCCTGGCGCGAGCGGCAGGGCCATGCTCAGGGAGTGCAGCCGCACCGACTCGAGCGCGGCGCAGCCGAGCAGCAGCAGCACGAAACCGCCCCAGCGCTCCCAGGGGAAGCGGGCCTCGACGGCCTGATCGCCCTCGGCGGCCGCGGGCACGCGCGGCGACAGCCGCAGGCTGCGGCGGCCGGCCGCAGTGAGGGCAGCCGGCGGCGCCGGCGGCAGCGGCTCGCGCAGGCGGCGCCAGTCACGCCACACCAGCAGCCCGAGCAGCGCGACGAACAGATAGGCGGAGACGCCGAAGAGATAGAACAGCAGGTCGGCGCACCAGGCGCCGACACGGCCGCCGGCGTTGACCACGGCCTGCCCCGACACCGCATGCGACCAGCCGGGATCGGTGCGGTCGTAGGTGAACAGGATGAGCGCCAGCAGGGCCGCGCCGGCGACGGTGGCAATCCAGCGCGCCTCGCGCAGCAGCCGACGCGCCCGCTCGGGCAGCGCCAGGCCGATCGACGGCAACGGCGCCGGCGGACGGCGCGCGGCCGTGGCGGCAGCAGCGAGACGGGACATGCCGGCGGCGGCCTCAGCTGATGTAGGTGCTCAGCTTCTCGCGCAGCACCAGCTGCCCGCCCGCCATGGGCACGATGTAGCCGTCGATCTCGAGGCCCTTCATGACCCGCGACACCATCTCGCGCGAGGCGCCGATCATCTTGGCGATCTCCTGACGCGGCAGCTTGTTGCGCACCACCCGCTCGCCGTTGACCAGTTCGGAGAAATCGAGCAGCACCCGCGCCACCCGCCCGTAGACATCGAGCAGGGCCAGGGTCTCGATCTTCATGTCGGCCTCACGCAGGCGACGCACCAGTCCGCGCATGACCGCCATGCACAGCTCGGGGCTCTGCATGAGGATGGTCTTGAAGGTGTCCTTGCCCACCGCCATGAATTCGCAGGTCTCCAGCGTGATCACGCTGGCCGAGCGCGGCGCGTCGTCGATGAGGCTCATCTCGCCGAAGAACTCGCCCGAGCCGATCACCGCGAGGATGACCTCCTTGCCCTCGGAGTCGGAGCGCTGAACCTTGGCGCGACCGGCGAGCAGGATGTACATCGACTGCGAGGCCTCGCCCTCGGCCACGATGGTGCGGCCCCGCGGATAGCTTCGCCGGGCGCTGCCGGCGGCCACGCCCTCGAGCTGCGCCTCGGTGAGGCTCGAGAAGAGCGGCACCCGTCTGAGGAACGCCTTGTTTTCTTCATGCGCCATGACCACCTCGGATACAGAGAAACCCTATAATTTTGCACCATCTGCGAGCAATTCAGAAACCCCTACTTCAATAAATCCGCCTAAGTCGATGATTTGTTGAAATTTTTACAACGGATCGAGAACCCATGCCAGCGCCCAGTCACCATCGTCTCCTCATTCTCGGCTCTGGCCCCGCCGGCTATACCGCCGCGGTGTATGCGGCCCGCGCCAATCTCAAGCCGGTGCTGATCACCGGCATTGCGCAGGGTGGCCAGTTGATGACCACCACCGAGGTCGACAACTGGCCGGCCGATGCCCAGGGCGTGCAGGGTCCCGACCTCATGGCCCGGTTTCAGGCGCATGCCGAGCGCTTCGGCACCGAGATGATCTTCGACCAGATCCACACCGCCCATCTCGGCGAACGGCCGGTGCGGCTGGTGGGCGATTCCGGCGAGTACACCGCCGATGCGCTGATCATCGCCACCGGCGCCTCGGCGCGCTATCTCGGCCTGCCCTCGGAGGAAGCCTTCATGGGCAAGGGCGTATCGGCCTGCGCCACCTGCGACGGTTTCTTCTATCGCGGGCAGGATGTCTGCGTGATCGGGGGCGGCAACACCGCCGTCGAGGAGGCCCTCTACCTCTCGAACATCGCCCGCAAGGTCACGGTGGTGCACCGTCGCGACCGCTTCCGCGCCGAGCCGATCATGATCGACAAGCTGATGGAGAAGACCCGCGGCGGCAACGTCGAGATCCGCTGGCACAGCGAGCTGCACGAGGTGCTCGGCGACGCCAGCGGCGTGACCGGCGCGCGTCTGCGCGATGCCCGCGACGGCAGTCTGAGCGACATCGCGCTGCAGGGGGTGTTCGTGGCCATCGGCCACACTCCCAACACCGGCATCTTCGCCGGGCAGCTCGAGATGGCCAACGGCTACATCGTCACCCGCTCCGGGCTGCAGGGCCAGGCCACCGCCACCAGCGTGCCGGGGGTGTTCGCCGCCGGCGATGTGCAGGACCATGTCTACCGCCAGGCGATCACCAGCGCGGCCACCGGCTGCATGGCCGCGCTTGACGCCCAGCGTTACCTCGAGGCGCAGGAAGGCCACTGAGGGCCCGCGACCCGCCATGAAGCAGTTCAGCGAGCTGGCGGCGCTGCGCGAGCAGCTCGCGCGGCAGGCCCGCGCCGAGGCCGAGGCCCGCGAGGCGCGCCGCCGCGAGCAGGCCCGCCTTGCCCGCGAGGCCGCGGTCTTTCGCGAGGCCGTGGCCGATGCGGTGCCGCTCAAGCCCGCGCCGCGGGTGGTGCCCGCGCGCGAGCCAGTGGCGCCCCGGCCCTTGCAGCGCGAGGCCGATGAGCGGCTGGCGCTGGCCCAGTCGATGTCCGACGAGATCGACATCGAACGGCTGCTCGACACCGACGAGAACCTCTCCTACCGGCGCGAGGGCGTGGGCGCCGATGTCGTCCGGCGTCTGCGCAGGGGGCAGTGGACCGTGCAGGGCCAGATCGACCTGCACGGCAAGCGGGTGGATGAAGCGCGTCTGGCGCTTGCCGAATTCCTGGCCCAGGCGCTGCGTGAGCAACGACGCTGCCTGCGGGTGATCCACGGCAAGGGCCTCGGCTCCGTCGCCCGCGAGCCGGTGCTCAAGGGCAAGGTGCTGCGCTGGCTGGTGCAGCGCGACGAGGTGCTGGCCTTCTGCCAGGCCCGCCCGAACGACGGCGGCGCGGGCGCGCTGCTGGTGCTGCTGCGCGGCGGCTGAGCGCCACGCGCCCGACCATCGCCAACGGGGCGGCCGAGCGCCCGATTCCGACCAACGGGAGACTGCGCGCCGTTGACACAACCCGGATGGCCGCGCTCCCGCGGCCATCGCCCGAACGGCGGCCGCTCAGCCGCGCAGGCCGGTCGCGGCCCGGCCCGCGGCATGACCCGAGGCCCATGCCCACTGGAAGTTGTAGCCGCCCAGCCAGCCGGTGACATCGACCACTTCGCCGATGAAATGCAGGCCCGGCTGACGCCGCGACTGCAGGCTGCGCGGGTCGAGCTCGGCGGTGGCCACGCCACCGACGGTCACCTCGGCCTTGCGCCAGCCCTCCGAGCCGGTGGGCGTCAGCGTCCAGCGGCGCAGCGCATCGGCCAGGGCCTGCAGGTCGCGATTGCCAAGCTCGGCGAGGCGGGCGTGCGGCGTGAAGCGCGGATGCGATCGGGCGAGGTCGCTCAGCCACTGCGCGACCACCCGGCGCGGCAGGCGCTGCGCCAGCACGGTGGCCAGCTGGCCCCGGGCGTGTTCGCGGTTGCCCCGCAGCCAGCCGAGCAGGTCCTGCCCTTCGCTGTCCGGCGCAAGGTCGATCTCCAGCGGCTCGCCGGGGCGCCAGAAGGTGGATGCCTGGAGCACGGCGGGCCCGGACAGGCCGCGATGGGTGAAGAGCAGGTCCTCCCGGAAGGCCGGGGTGTCGGGTGCGGCGGGACAGCGGATGCCCACCGCCTGCGAGACCCCGGCGAGCCCCGACCAGGGTGCCCACTGCTCGGGCGCGAAGGTGAGCGGCACGAGCGCCGGCCGGGGCTCGACCACCCGGTGCCCGAAGCGACGCGCGATGCGATGGCCGAGATCGGTGGCGCCGATCTTCGGAATGGAGAGACCGCCGGTGGCCACCACCAGCGAGGCGCAGCGCACCGCGCCGCCGGCGGTCTCCACCCGGAAGCGGGCCCCGGCAGGGTCGTCGGCCACCGGCTCGATGGCGCCGGCCGCGCAGCCCAGCCGCCAGCGCACGCCGCCGGCATCGGCCTGGGCCCGCAGCATGGCCACGATCTGCGTGGCCGGGCCATCGCAGAAGAGCTGGCCGCGGTGCTTCTCGTGGAAGGCGATGCGGTGGGCGCGCACCAGCGCGATGAACTCGGCCGGCGGATAGCCGCGCAGCGCGTGCCGGGCAAAGCCGGGATCGGCGCTCTGGTAGCGCTCGGGCAGGCCGGCATCGACATTGGTGAAGTTGCAGCGTCCGCCCCCCGAGATGCGGATCTTCTCGCCGGGATCGGCGCTGTGGTCGAGCACCATCACCCGCAGGCCGCGGCGGGCCGCCACCCCGGCGCAGAACAGGCCGGCCGCGCCCGCGCCCAGCACCAGCACATCGACATCGTTCATGTCAGGCACCGGCCGCTCCGGGCAGGCGGATGCGCGGCGCGCCGGGCATCGCCCGCAGGGCTGCGACATCGGCCAGCGTGTCGAGGTCGGTGGTGAACGCCGGATGCGCGACCGCCAAGCGGGTCACCGACTCGGGATGGGCGGCGATCCAGTCGCGCGGGCCGCCCGGTTCGGCGAGAAGTTCGGGCATGAGGGATGCCTCGAAGAGCACCGGGTTGCCGCGTTCGCCCGCGTGGCGCGGCACCAGGCAGCGGGCCGCGCCGCGGCCGGCGAAAGCCTGCGCGAGTTCGCGCAGGTGGGCGGGCTGCAGCAGCGGCAGATCGGAGAGCACCACCGCCACCCCGGCATGCGTCCCGCTGGCCAGCACCGGCGAGAGCGCCGCCAGCCCTGCCCGCACCGAGCGCTGCTGGCCCTCCTGCCAGACCGGGTTTTCGATCAGGCGCAAGGGCAGCCCGTCGAGCAACGGACGGATGCGCTCGGGCGCGTGGCCGAGCACCACCAGCACCGGATCGAATCCGGCCGCCAGCAGCGTGCGCGCCGTGCGCCGAACCAGCGGCTCGCCGTCGAGTTCGATCATCAGCTTGTTCGGCCCGCCCATGCGTCGGGACTCGCCCGCGGCCAGCAGCACCGCCGCCAGCCGCGGCAGCGCGCCGGCCTGCCCGGGGGTGGGGGACACCGCGTCCATGCCCGGCTCAGCCCCAGGCCGCGAGCACCCGCTCGCGGGCGGCACCGATGCCCTTGTAGGCCACCACCGAGTCGCTCATCGAGCGCAGGCTCGCCACCAGCAGGGCGCGACGCGCCGCATCGTGGGCCACCGTCGCGAGCGGCGCGAGCATCACCCGGATGAGAAAGAGGCTGGCCGCGAGGCCCGGCAGCGGCAGCGTCACCTGCCGCTCGCAGCGCAGCCACAGCCCGGCCACCGGGTCGGCGGGGTCGGCCGCAGCGCCCGCGCCGCAAGCCCCCTCCCCCGCGCCACCCTCCCCCGGCCAGCGGGCCAGCCGGTCATCCGGCGCGAGCGTCCAGATGAAGCGCAGGAACGGCCCCTTGCCGACCATGGCCTGCGCAAGCGCCGGCGAGGCCTGACGCAAACGATCGCCGTCGGCCACCGGGCCGTGGATGGCGCGCAAGGGCATACCCAGGCGGGAGCGTGGATTCCAGCCGCTCGGAAAGACCACCGAGAGGGCGAGCGCGCGCAGCTCGCCATCGGCGCCGCCATCGCGGCCCATCAGCACGAAGTCTTCCTGCAGGCCCAGCGAGAGGGCGGCGAGGACGCGACGGGCCGGATCGAGCCCGGCCAGGCGTCGGGCGATCGGCTCGGCATCGGCGCGCAGGGCGCGCACCGATTGATCGGCCCGGCACAGCGCCAGGCCGGCGCGCAGGACCCGCAACTCCGTCGGCCGAGCGGTCCCGCCTGGCGCCGGCGAGAGCGCAAGCAGTTCGGGGTGGGCCTCGGCCATCGGGACGGCGGCCTGCCAGAGCGCATCGATCACGCGCGGGGCTGCCGCCTCGCCTTCCCAGCAGGCGGCCAGCGGCCGCTCGGAATCGTCGAGATGGACGAGCTTCAGGCGTGCCGCGCGCGGGTAGTGATCGTCGGCCACCAGCAGCGGACCGGCGAGGCGGACCAGGTCAGGGGCGACCCGGAAAGGGGCCGAGACGGGAAACGGGAAGGGCTGCTCGCCGACGCGGGGCCAGCCGCCATCGGCCGGGGGAACCGGCCAGGCCGAGGCTTGGGCGCTGCCGGCCGTGGGCGCCGGCTGCGTCTGACAGGCGGGCGGGCTCACCCGGGGCTTGGCCCGGGCTGCGGCGCGGCCCGCAGGGCCGCCGGCCGACGCCGGTCTGGCAGGGATCAGACCGCGGCCTCGCCGGTCTCGCCGGTGCGGATGCGGATGACCTCTTCGACATTGGAGACGAAGATCTTGCCGTCGCCGATGCGGCCGGTGCGGGCCGCCTTGCAGACCGCGTCGATCGCCGGCTCGACCGAGCCATCGGCCACGATGACCTCGATCTTCACCTTGGGCAGAAAGTCGACCACATACTCGGCGCCGCGGTAGAGCTCGGTGTGGCCCTTCTGGCGGCCGAAGCCCTTGCACTCGGTGACGGTCAGGCCGCTCACCCCGATCTCGGCCAGCGCCTCGCGGACCTCGTCGAGCTTGAAGGGCTTGATGATCGCGGTGATTCTCTTCATGGCTGTCTCCTGTTGTGCCGACGGACTGCCGCCGCCTGTTGATGCCTGCGCGCGATCAGTCGCGGAAGCGGGAGGTGATCGGGTAGCGCCAGTCGCGACCGAAGGCGCGACGGGTGACCCGGATGCCCACCGGCGCCTGACGCCGCTTGTACTCGTTCACGCGGATGAGCCGCACCACCCGTTCGACCGCCTCGCGCGGGTACCCCGCCGCGAGGATGTCGTCGCTGCTGCGGTCTTCTTCCATGTACATCCGCATGATGCCGTCGAGGATGTCGTACTCGGGAAGCGAATCCTGGTCTTTCTGATCCGGGCGCAGCTCGGCGCTGGGCGGGCGGGTGATGATCCGCTCCGGAATCACCGGCGAGAGCCCGTTGCGGTAGGCGCACAGTCGGTAGACCAGGGTCTTGGCGATGTCCTTGATGACCGCGAAGCCGCCCGCCATGTCGCCATACAGGGTGCAGTAGCCCACCGCCATCTCGCTCTTGTTGCCGGTGGTGAGCACGATGGAACCGTGCTTGTTCGACAGGGCCATGAGCAGGGTGCCGCGGATGCGCGCCTGGATGTTTTCCTCGGTGGCATCGGGCTGGCGGCCGGCGAATTCGGCCGCAAGCGTGCCCAGGAAGGCATCGAACACCGGCGCGATCGGGATCTCGTCGTAGCGCACCCCCAGGCGGGCGGCCATGTCGCGGGCATCGATCCAGGAGATGTCGGCGGTGTAGCGCGAGGGCATCATGACCGCGCGCACCCGATCGGCGCCGAGCGCATCGACCGCGACGGCCAGCACCAGGGCAGAATCCACCCCGCCCGAGAGGCCGATCAGCGCGCCGGGGAAACCGTTCTTGCCGAGGTAGTCGCGCACGCCCAGCACGAGCGCCTGGTAGACCTGCGCCTCGAGGGAGGCCACCGGCTCGCGGCGGCCCGGCGCGGCATCGGCCGGCGCGCCGGCGCCGCCGGTGATGCCCACCAGCAGCAGATCGGGCTCGAAGCCCTTCGCCTGCGCCGCAAGCTCGCCGGTGCGGCCCAGCGCGAAGGAAAAGCCGTCGAAGACGAGTTCATCCTGTCCGCCCACCAGATTGGCGGCGATCATGGGCATGCCCTGCGCGCTGACATGGGCGCGCGCCACATCGAGCCGCAGGTGCTGCTTCTCGAGGTGATAGGGCGACGCGTTGAGCACCAGCAGCGCCTCGGCGCCGGCCTGGCGGGCGGCCTGCGGCGCGGCGGCAAACCAGAAGTCTTCGCAGATGACCACGCCGAAGCGCACGCCGTCGACCGCGAACACCAGCGGCTGGCTGCCGGGCTGGAAGTAGCGCTGCTCGTCGAAGACATCGTAGTTGGGCAGCTCGCGCTTGTGGTACTCGCCCACCACCTGGCCGCGGTGCAGGACCAGCGCCGCGTTGCGCCGCTCGCCGTCGCGGCGCAGCGGAGCGCCCACCACCAGATGCAGGTCGAGGCCCTGGCACTCGGCGAGGATTCGATCCAGCGCGGCCTCCGCGCTGGCATAGAATGACTCGCGCAGCAGCAGGTCTTCCGGCGGATAGCCGCACAACGAGAGCTCGGGGGTGAGCAGCACCCGCGCGCCCTGCGCCGCGGCAGCGCGGGCAGCCTCGATGATGCGGCCCGCATTGCCGCTGAAATCACCGACGATCTGGTTGAGTTGCGCGGCCGCGATGAGAACGGTCATGGAGCGGGTGTGCCTGGAACGGGTCGCAAGGAACAGCGGAGAATCGATGGCCGGAGGCTCAAGTCCCCATGAGCGTCCGGCCGCCCGATTATCGCACGCGCCTGCTCGCGGGCATTGACGAAGTCGATGCCGCGCAGTGGGATGCCCTGCTGCCATCCGACCCGCCGCCCTTCGTGCGGCATGCCTTCCTCAGCGCGCTGGAGTCCACCGGCTGCGTCGGCCCCGGCACCGGCTGGACGCCCTGCCATCTCGCCCTGTTCGGCGCCGACGGCCGCCTGGCCGGCGCCACCCCGCTCTACCGCAAGACCCACTCCTGGGGCGAATACGTGTTCGACTGGGCCTGGGCCGACGCCTACGAGCGGCACGGCCTGCGCTACTTCCCCAAGCTGCTCGGCGCCATTCCCTTCACGCCGGTGACCGGGCCGCGCCTGCTCGGCCGCGACGCCGACACCCGTCGGGCGGTGGCCGAGGCGCTGCTGGCGCAGGCCCGCGCCTCGCGACTGTCGTCGCTGCATGTGCTCTTTCCCGACGAGGCTGAGTCGGCCCTGCTGGCGCAGGCGGGCTGCCTGGTGCGCCAGGCGGTGCAGTTCCACTGGCACAACCACGGCTATCGCAGCTTCGACGACTTCCTCGCGGCGCTCGCGCAGCCCAAGCGCAAGAAGATCCGGGCCGAGCGACGCAAGGTGGCCGAGCAGGGCATCGGCCTGAGCCGGCTTGCCGGGAGCGAGATCAGCGACGCGCACTGGCGATTCTTCGACCGCTGCTACCAGTCCACCTACCAGGCGCACGGTTCCTCGCCCTATCTCAACCTGGCGTTCTTCCAGACGCTGGGCCGGGTGATGCCCGAGGCCCTGGTCATGGTGCTGGCCGAGCGGGACGGCGAGCCGATCGCCGCCAGCCTGCTGATGCGCAATCGCGATCGCCTGTACGGCCGCTACTGGGGCGCCGTGGCGCCGGCGCCCTTCCTGCACTTCGAATGCGCCTATTACCAGGCGATCGAGGCCGCGATCGAACTCGGCATCTCGGTGATCGAAGGCGGCGCCCAGGGCGAGCACAAGATGGCCCGGGGCTTCCTGCCGGTGGCCACCCGCTCGGCGCACTGGCTGCGCGAACCGGCCTTCGCCGACGCCGTGGAGCGCTTCCTGGCCCGCGAGGGTTCGATGGTGGATGCGTATCTCGACGAACTGAACGAGCGTTCGCCATTTGGCCGGGCAGGCAACCCGCCCGACAGCGCCGCCTAGAAGCGCGGCTTCTCGTCGGCGCGGCGGTAGGCGCGTACCCCGTTCATGATCTCGGCATGGGCCTCCTCGGGGCCGCCCCAACCCAGCACCTTCACCCACTTGCCGGCCTCGAGATCCTTGTAGTGCTCGAAGAAGTGCTGGATGGTGGCCAGCCGCTCCGGCGCGAGATCATCGTGCTTGCGCCAGTGCTTGTAGATGGGCAGGATCCGGTCGATCGGCACCGCCAGCAGCTTGGAGTCGCCACCGGCCTCGTCCTCCATGCGCAGCACGCCGAGGGCGCGGCAGCGGATCACCGCGCCCACCGCCACCGGAAAGGGCGTGATCACCAGCACATCCACCGGATCGCCGTCGTCGGCGATGGTGTGCGGGATGTAGCCGTAATTGCAGGGGTAGTGCATCGAGGTCATCATGAACCGGTCCACGAACAGCGCTCCGGTCTGCTTGTCGACCTCGTACTTGATCGGGTCGGCCGCCATCGGGATCTCGATGATCACATTGAAGTCGTTGGGGATGTCGCGGCCGGAATCGACCCGATCGAGATTCATGGCAGGGCTCCACTCAGATGTGCTCAACCGGACATGATACCGCGCCCGCCCAACCACCCGGATTGCCCATGACCCCAGACAGCCTCCACGGCCAGCACTTCATCGACAACCAGCGACGCGCCGCGGTGAGCGGCGAGACCCTGCCGGTGATCGATCCGTCCACCGGCCAGACCTGCGGCAGCCTCGCCCGCGGACAGGCGGCCGACATCGACCTGGCGGTCGGGGCGGCGCGCCGCGCCGCCGCTGGCGAGTGGGGCCGCATGGCGGCCGCCACCCGCTCCCGGCTGCTCCTGCGGCTTGCGGCCCGGCTGGAATCCGAGCGGGAATCACTCGCCCAGATCGAATCGCTCGACACCGGCAAGCCGATCGGGCAGGCCCGCGCCGACGCCGGCGCGCTGGCCCGCTACTTCGAGTACTACGCCGGAGCGGTCGACAAGCTCCACGGCCAGACCATTCCGTACCAGCCCGGCTACACCGTGCTCACGGTGCGCGAACCGCACGGCGTCACTGGCCACATCATTCCCTGGAACTACCCGATGCAGATCTTCGGGCGGTCGGTGGGCGCGGCCCTGGCCACCGGCAATGCCTGCGTGGTCAAGCCCGCCGAGGATGCCTGCCTGTCGCTGCTTCGGGTGGCCGAACTCGCCGCCGAGACCGGTCTGCCGGCCGGCGCGCTGAACATCGTCACCGGGCTGGGCGCCGAGGCCGGGCAGGCGCTGGCCGAGCACCCGGGCATCGACCATCTCTCGTTCACCGGCTCGACCACCACCGGCCGCAAGGTGGCCCAGGCCGCGGCCCAGCACCACTGCCCGGTCACGCTCGAGCTCGGCGGCAAGTCGCCGCAACTGGTGTTCGAGGATGCCGATCTCGATGCCGCGCTGCCGGTGCTGGTGGCCGCCATCATCCAGAACGCCGGTCAGACCTGCTCCGCGGGCAGCCGGGTGCTGGTGCACCAGTCGCTGCACGAGACCCTGGTGGAGCGACTCGCGCAGCGCTTCAGCGCCCTGCGCGCCGGGCCGGCCCAGGCCGACCTTGACCTCGGGCCGCTGGTCTCGCGCCGTCAGCTGCAACGGGTCTGGGATTTCCTTTCCGATGCCCAGAGCAGCGGCCTGAGCGTGGCCGCCCAGGGCACGGTGGTCGACAGCGCGCCCGCCGGCGGCTTCTACCAGGCGCCGGTGCTGCTCGACCGGGTGCCCGCCAACAACCGGCTCTTCCAGGAGGAGATCTTCGGGCCGGTGCTGGTGGTCACGCCCTTTGCCGACGAGGCGCAGGCGCTGGCGCTGGCCAACGCCACGCGCTACGGGCTGGTGGCCGGGGTCTGGACCCGCGACGGCGCCCGTCAGCTGCGACTGGCCCGCGCGCTGCGCGCCGGTCAGGTCTTCATCAACAATTACGGCGCCGGCGGCGGCGTCGAGCTGCCCTTCGGCGG
>JAGWVN010000168.1 GCA_018970865.1 Betaproteobacteria bacterium | reverse complement strand
GCAGACGGAAGCCGCCGGTGCCGATGCTGTGCTGGCCGCCGAGCGCGAAGGCCGGTTCGCGGATGAAGCCCTCGCGCCGGCCATCGACCAGGAAGCCGGCGATGCCGCGGCCCTTCGAGCCGGGCTCGGTCTGGGCGTAGAGCACCACCACATCGGCCTGCGCGGCGTTGGTGATCCACGCCTTGGCGCCGTTCAGACGCCAGCCGCCGGGGCAGCGGGTGGCCGTGGTGGTGATCGCGGCGAAGTCCGATCCGGCACCGGGCTCGGTGAGCGCGGTGCAGCCCAGGCGCCGGCCGGCGATCAGGTCGGGCAGATAGCGGGCCGCCACCTCGGGCCGGGCATCGCGCGCCAACTTGGCGGCGATGTTCTGGGTGTTGATCAGGGACATGGTGAAGCCGAAGTCGGCGCCGCCCAGCACCTCGGCGATGCGCGCCTTGCAGCTGAACGAGTGATCGAGCCCGCCCTGCTCGCGGGGCACCTGCAGCCGGGTGAGGCCCAGGGCCACCGCCGCGGTGATGCCTTCATGGCCGATGCGGCGCTCGCGCTCCCAGCGGGCGGCCTGCGGCGCGACCACCTCGCGCGCCAGCGCGCCGGTGCGTTCGATCAGGGCGAGTTCATCGGCGGTGAGGGGCATGCGCGCGTTCCGGGCGGATTGATCGTCGCCCGATGGTACGACGCGGCCGTGGCGCGCTCAGCGGCCTTCGGCCTGGTCGGCCAGCGCCTGCGCGCATTCCCGGACCAGCGCCGGGCCGCGGTAGATGAGGCCGCTGTAGACCTGGACCAGCGTGGCCCCGGCCGCGATCTTGGCGCGGGCATCGGCGCCGGAGAGGATGCCGCCCACGCCGATGATGGGGAAGTCCGCGGGCAGGCGCGCTCTCAGCGCGGCGATCACGCGGTTGGAGGCGTCGCGCACCGGCGCGCCCGACAGCCCGCCCGGCTCCTGGGCATGGGCCAGCCCTGCCACGGCCTCGCGGGCCACGGTGGTGTTGGTGGCAATCACGGCGTCGAAGCCATGGCGCGGCAGCGCCTCGGCGATCACCGCGATCTGCGCGTCGTCGAGATCGGGAGCGATCTTGAGCGCGAGCGGCACGCGCCGACGGTGGGTCTGCTGCAGACGATGGCGGGCATTGGCCAGGCCCTCGAGCATCCAGTCGAGGCTCTCGCCGCCCTGCAGCTGGCGCAGGTTGCGGGTGTTGGGCGAGGACACATTCACCGCCACATAGCTCGCCCGCTCATAGACCCGGTCGAGGCAGATCAGGTAGTCGTCGAGGGCGCGTTCCATCGGCGTGTCGGCATTCTTGCCGATGTTCACGCCGATCACCCCCCGCTCGCGCGCGAATCCGAGGTTCTCGAGGAAACGGTCCACGCCCTGGTTGTTCAGGCCCATGCGGTTGATGATCGCCTCGCGCTCGGGCAGCCGAAAGAGCCGGGGCCGCGGATTGCCGGCCTGCGGCCGGGGCGTGACCGTGCCCACTTCCAGGAAGCCGAAGCCCAGGGCTCGCAGGGCCGGCACATGCGCGGCGTTCTTGTCGAGGCCGGCAGCCAGCCCCACCCGGTTGGGAAAGTGCAGCCCCATCACCTCCACCGGGTCGTCGACCCGCGTGCCGGCAACCAGGCGCAGCACGCCACAGGCGTGGGCGCGGTCGAGCTGACCGAGGACCAGATCGTGGGAGCGTTCGGCATCGAGCGAAAACAGCAGCGGCCGGGCCAGGTCGTAGGCGTTCATCGGGAAGAGGAGGAGAGGCGGGCGGTGCGGCGCTCAGCGCAGCGCGGGCGGCGGCTCGGACTGCCAGCGGCCGCTGTGCAGGTACTCGACCGGGCGGTAGCCCGCCTTGTAGGCCATCTTGGGGCTTTGCGCGATCCAGTAGCCCAGGTAGAGGTAGGCGAGGCCGAGCGTGCGGCACTGCTCGATCTGCCAGAGGATGTTGAAGGTGCCGTAGCTCGCGCCCGGCACATCCGGGTCGTAGAAGGTGTAGACCGAGGACAGGCCGTCATTGAGGATGTCGATGATCGACACCATGCGCAGCCGGCCGTCGGCTTCACGGAATTCCACCAGCCGGGTGTTGACCTTGCTCTGCAGCAGGAACTGCGCGTACTGCTCGCGGCTGTCCTGATCCATGCCGCCACCGGAGTGCCGCGACGACTGGTAGCGCAGGTACAGGTCGTAGTGTTCGGCAGCGAAGCCCAGGCGGGCCACCAGGGTGCGCAGGGGCGAGTGCAGCTGGCGGGCGCGGCGCTGCGAACGGGAAGGCCTGAAGTCGGCGGCCGGCACGCGCACCGGCACGCAGGCCCGGCAGCCATCGCAGTGAGGCCGGTAGGTGAACACGCCGCTGCGCCGGAAGCCCGCGCGCACCAGCTCGCTGTAGACATCGGCGTTGATCAGATGATTGGGCGTGGCCACCTGGCTGCGCGCCTGCCGGTCGGCGAGGTAGCTGCAGGGATAGGGCGCTGTGGCGTAGAACTGCAGCGCCGAGAACGGCAACTCGGTGGGGTGGGTCATGCGTCAGGAAGCGCGATTCGCAGGCTGGACCAATCCGGCGGGGGCAGGGCAGTCAGCTCGCGCATTTCCCGAAGAAAGTCGGCGCGCGCCACCGGTGCGGCGCCCAGCGAGGCGAGGTGCCCGGTTTCCTGCTGGCAGTCTATCACGCGAAAATCCAGGCTTCGCAGCAGCGTGACCAGTCCGGCGAGCGCGGCTTTCGAAGCATCGGTTTCGCGCGCGAACATCGATTCGCCGTAGAACATGCGCCCGATCGCCACGCCGTACAGCCCGCCCACCAGCGTGTCGCCCCGCCAGGTCTCCACCGAGTGCGCCATGCCCAGCCGGTGGAGCTCGCCATAGGCCTGGCGGATCGCGGGCGTGATCCAGGTGCCATGACCATTCCCCGGGCGCGGCGCGGCGCAGGCGGCCATCACCTGCGGGAAGGCCCGATCGAGGCTCAGCGTCCAGTGGCCCTCGCGGCTGGCCCGGCGCAGCACCTTCTGCAGCGAGCGCCTCACCCGAAAATCAGCCAGGCGCAGCACCATGCGCGGGTCGGGCGACCACCACAGCACCGGCTGCCCCTCGCTGAACCAGGGGAAGATGCCCTGGTGGTAGGCCTCGATCAGCCGGCGGGCCGACAGGTCGAGCCCGGCGGCGATCGGCGCGTCGCCGGCAGCCCGGTCCGGGCGCGGCAGCGCATCGCCGGAGTTGACCCAGGGGATGCGCATGCAAGCCGGTGGGCAGGCGGAACCGGACGGCGCGTGGCGAAGGCCGCTCAGGCCCGCGGGCGGCGGTCGTAGCGCAGGGTCTGGGTGTGCAGCCGCCACTGGCCGGCGCGCCGGTCTTCGAAGAACCAGCGCAGCGTGTGAGTCACGGTGGGGAAGGCGATCTGGTCCCAGGGAATGTCCGCCTCGCTGAACAGCCTGGCCTCGAGGCTTTCGGGCCCGGGGTCGAATTGCTCGTTCAGCACCTTCGCCAGGAAGAACATGTGGACCTGATCGACATGCGGCACATCGAGGATGGAGAACGGATCGCCCATCTCGATCTGGGCGCCGGCCTCCTCGATGGTCTCGCGATGCGCGCCCTCATGGGTGCTCTCGCCGTTTTCCATGAAGCCGGCCGGCAGGGTCCAGAAACCGTAGCGGGGCTCGATGGCCCGGCGGCAGAGCAGCACCTGCTCGCCCCAGACCGGCACCGTGCCCAGCACCATCCGCGGGTTCTGGTAGTGGATGGTGCCGCAACCGGCGCAGCAGTAGCGCGGACGGTTGTCGCCGGCAGGAATGGTGTGATCGACCGACTGGCCGCAAGCTGAACAGAAGCGCATCCGGAACCGTCCGTGAATGATCGCTCCGAGTGTATCGCAGGCCGGTCGAGGCCAAGCGGGGCGGTGGGTTGGCCATGCCACCGGTCGGTTGACCGGCTCCGCCTTGCCGGAGAACGCGTTTCCGGGGTATAGTCGTCGTCTTCCGGACGCGGGGTGGAGCAGTCTGGCAGCTCGTCGGGCTCATAACCCGAAGGTCGCAGGTTCAAATCCTGCCCCCGCAACCAACGGTTTTCTCCAGAGCCTGCCGGCTCTGGTCGCCCCGGGTATCCGGGGTACGCGCAGCGGGCTGTTCAGACAGTCGCCCGCTCGGTTGGTCAGGGTTTCGCTGGCCGCGCCGCCCGGTTCGCCGGTTTCACCATCCGATCAGCAGGCGCATTCACGCGCATGGAAATCGCTCAGGCGAAGATCGTCATCGAGGCGGCGCTTCTCACCGCCGGCCAGCCCCTGTCCGTCGCCGACCTGCGGCGCCTCTTTGATCAGTCGCTCTCCGGCGCCGAGGTCGAGGGCGTGCTGCGCGATCTGCAGGCCGACTGGCAGGGCCGAGGCGTCAGGCTGGTGCAGCTGGCCAGCGGATGGCGTTTCCAGAGCGCGCCCGAGATCGCCGAGTTTCTTGCCCGCCTGCAGGCCGACAAGGCGCCCCGCTACAGCCGCGCGGTGCTCGAGACCCTCGCGATCGTCGCCTACCGGCAGCCGGTCACCCGCGGCGACATCGAGGACATCCGGGGCGTGACCGTGTCCACCTCGGTGGTCAAGGCGCTGGAAGATCGCGGCTGGATCGAGGTGATCGGACAGAAGGATGTGGTCGGTCGCCCCGCGCTGTTCGCCACCACCCGGCAGTTCCTCGACGATCTCGGTCTGCGCTCCCTCGATGACCTGCCCCTGCTGCCGGATGCCGCCAGTCCGGCCCAGGCCGCGGCCGTGCTGGGGCAGCAGTCCATCGCCTTCGACCCGGCCGAGCCGCCAGCGGCCGATCCCCCTAGAGCGACCGAGGCCGCGCCAGCGGCCGATGCCTCTCCATCGGCCGGCGCCCCCCCAGCTTCCGATGCTTCGCCGGCGGTCGAGGCCGCTTTCCCCGATTCCGAATCCCGCGACGCGTCCTGACGCGCGGAGGACCCTGCCTTGTCCACAGACTCACCCGAGACTCCTCCCGCCGCCCCGGCGCCCGAGCTGCCGGCAGCGCCCGCTGCCGGCACCGCGCCGGCCGCGACGCCGGCCCTTGCCCCCGGGCGGCGCCCGCAGCTGCGGTTGCCCAAGCGGGTGAAGGCCGAGGCGGCCGGGGAGCCGCTGCCTGCCGCGGCCCCCGGCGGAAACGCCACGCCGCCCGCGACGGCGCTGGCCCGGCCCGGCCGCGCGGCGATGCCGGACGATGACGCCGTCGAGGATGACGATCGCCAGCCGCACATGATCGTGCGACGCGAAGGAGCCGGCCGCGGTCGCCGCGGTCCGGAGGGCGCCCCGGGCGA
>JAGWVN010000167.1 GCA_018970865.1 Betaproteobacteria bacterium | reverse complement strand
GCCGGGATGTTGCGGCGGAGCACATCGACATAGGGCGGGTTGGTTGCCACCAGCTTCTCGGACCAGGCGAGATTGGTCTCGTTGCCCGGGAAGCTCGACTGGAACTGGGCGCGCGGCATGCCCACCCGGTTCACGCAGATGTCACCCAGCGAGCGCTCGAGCGAGCGCACCTGCTCGACCTGCTCGCGCAGCGTGTCGCACAGCTTCTCGACCATCTTGGCCGTGAAGCGGATGGTCATCAGCTCTTCCTGGATCTCGGCCTGCGCCCTGAGGTAGGACTTCGACTTGTAGCCCTCGTCCTCGTAGGCGGTCTTCATGCTCGAGAAGCAATCATCGATGTGATTGAACTTCTGCAGCGCCTTGACCTTGAGTTCCTCGAGCTTGGCCGAGTTGGCGCCGGCCGGATCGACCTCCTCCTCGCCATCCTCGTCGTCTTCGGCCTCGGATACCGCGGCCGCCGCCGGGGCGGCGCGGAAGTCGACCTCCTCGGCGTTGGGGTCGATCAGGCCGTCGACCACCTCGTCGATGCGCGTCTTGCCGGCGCGGATGTTCTCGGCGTGGGTGAGCACCTCGTGGATGGTGGTGGGGCAGGCGGAGATGGCCTGCACCATGTGCTTGAGGCCGTCCTCGATGCGCTTGGCGATCTCGATCTCGCCCTCGCGGGTGAGCAGCTCGACCGAGCCCATCTCGCGCATGTACATCCGCACCGGATCGGTGGTGCGGCCGAACTCGGAATCGACCGTGGACAGCGCGGCTTCGGCTTCCTCCTCGGCGTCTTCGTCGGAGGTGGCCACCGGCGTGGCATCGGAGATCAGCAGGGTCTCGGAGTCGGGCGCCTGGTCGTAGACCGCGATGCCCATGTCGCTGAAGGTGCTGATGATCGACTCGATCGCCTCCGCGTTGATGACATCGTCGGGCAGGTGGTCGTTGATCTCGATGTAGGTGAGAAAGCCGCGCTCCTTGCCGAGCTTGATCAGCTGCTTGAGCTTGTTGCGGGTGGCTTCGCGGTCGGCCTCGGACAGGCCCTGGCCGCCGAACTCCTTGAGGAGCTGCTTCTCCTTGGCGCGGGCGCCACGCTTGGACTTGCTGGGCAGCGGAACCGGGGTCTCGACCACCTCGGCGGCTTCGACCTCGACATCGCCTTCCACCTCGATGTCATCGAAGTTGGCCACCGGATCGTCGGACGGATCGTCGATGTCGGCGTCAAGGCTGGCATCGGCGGAGCGGCTGGGGCCGGGGCCGGCCGGGCGCTTGGCGTCGGCCTTGCCCTTGGCGGTCTTGCCGGCCGCGGGCTTGGCGGCGGCGGCCTTGGCAGGGGCGGGCTTGGCGGCCGCCTTGCCCCTGGCCGCCACCGCGGGCGACTCGGCGGCGGGGACCACGCCCGCCAGCGGCTCGGGGGCGCCCTGAGACTTCGCCTTGGCCGCGTCGGCCTTGGCCTGCGCGGCCTGGCGGGTGAGCGGCTTGAGCGGGGTCTTGGCGGATTTCGGGGGCACGGCGTCAGGGGCGGCCACGGCGGCCGCCGGTCGGGCGGACGCCTTGCTGGCGGCCGCCTTCGCAGCCACCGGCGGCGCTGACTTGGCGCTCGCCTTGGCCGCCGGTGCCTTGGCCGCCGGTGCCTTGGCCGCCGGCGCCTTGGCCGCGGCGGGTTTGGACGCTGCCGACTTGGCCGGAGCCGCCTTGGCGGCCGGCTTGGCAACCGCGGGTCTGGCCGAGGACTTGGCCACCGTGGACTTGGCGGGTGTCTTGGCGGCCGGTTTGCTCACCCGGGACGCTGCAGCGGCCGGCGTGGCCGCCTTCGCCGCGGGGCGCGCGGCGGGCTTGCTGGCCGCGCTGGCAGCGGGGCGGGCACTCGCGGCCTTGGCAACACCGGCGCGGCTCGCGGCCGGCTTGGTCTTCGCCGGACTGGCCACAGTGCTCACAGCACGCGCCGGCGCCTTGGCGGCCGGCTGGGCAGCCGCCCTGGCGGGACGCCCGGCGCCCGAAGACGCCTTGACGCCGGTTGCAGTGGTTTTCCTGGCTGCGCCCGATTTACTGATGCCCACGTATCAACCTCCGCGCTCTCGATGAATGCCCCCGGCGCGCGCAGGGTGGCACCCGGCGCGATGGCGCCAGGAGCGGCACTGGCAAAAGCCCCGCCTGGGACTCCGAGCAGCACCGGCAATCTGCGCCTTCAGGGAACCCTCCATTTTATCACAGGCGGGCTCGCAGCGCGATCAGCGCCTGATAGCGCTCGCGAGCCTGCGGGCTGTCGAGCCCCTGCGCCACCAGGGCGCTCAGTTCGGCCCGGACCCGCCGGTCACGCAGCTGCGCGAGCGCGCCGTCGAATTCGGCGCGGGCTTCTTCGGGGCTCATGTCCGACAGGCCGGTGCGGTCAGCCAGGGCCTCGGCCTGCAGCCGCTCGATCAGCTCGCCATGGCCGCCGCGAAGGGTCTCGCACACCGACGCGAACGAGGAGCCCGGCGGCAGCTCCGCCAGGGCATCGAGCCAGCGGGCCAGACCCTCGGGGAGCAGTTCATGATCGGCCACGGTGGCCGCCAGCGTGGGATGCAGCGCCGCCAGCAGATGGGCCCGTGACTCGAGATCGGGCGGCGCGGCGCGCGCGCGCCAGCGCGACGACGGGCCGCCCGCCCCACCTTGCGTCCGAAAACCGCCCGAGCGGCCAGGCGCGCCCGAACCCCCAGGCTCGCCCGAACCGGCGCCCCGCTGCCGTTCGGGGGTGCCCTCGGGCCAGGCCCCGCGCCCGGCCTGACCCCGAGCCGCCGGCTGTCCGGCCGCCAGGAACCCCTCGAACTCGGGCGCGCTGATCCGGGCCAGGCCGGCCAGGCGGTGCACGAGCTGCAGCCGAAGGGCTTCGCGGGGCAGCTGCTGCACCAGCGGTCGCGCGAGCGCGAGCAGCCGCGCCCGCCCTTCGGATTCCTCCAGGTCGACCTGCGCGCTGAGCTCGCGCACCAGCAGCTCCGAGAGCGGAATGGCTTTGGCAAGGCTTTCCTGGAATCCGGCCTCGCCGTGCTCGCGCACGAAGCTGTCGGGGTCGTGCTCGGGGGGCAGGAACAGGAACTCGAGGCGTTTGCTGTCCTGTGCATGCGGCAGGCAGGCCTCCAGCGCGCGCCACGCCGCCTTGCGCCCGGCGGCGTCGCCGTCGAAGGAGAACACCACCCGGTCGACGCTGCGCAGCAGCTTGCGCACATGCTCGCCGGTGGTGGCGGTGCCCAGGGTGGCCACCGCATTGCCCACGCCGTGCTGGGCCAGCATGACCACATCCATGTAGCCCTCGACCACGATCGCGCAGTTGGCCGCGCGCATCGCCTCGCGGGCCTCGAACAGCCCGTAGAGCTCACGACCCTTGGTGAAGAGCGGGGTCTCGGGCGAGTTGAGGTACTTGGGCTCGCCTGCCCCCAGGACCCGTCCGCCGAAGCCGATCACCTGGCCCCGGGGGTTGCGGATCGGGAACATGATCCGGTCCCGGAACCGGTCATAGCGGCGCCGCGGCGCCGCGGCGGCAGCCGACGACTCGGCCTCGTCCGCCGCCGCCTCGATGACCAGGCCGGCCGCCACCAGACCGGGCGCGTCATAGTCGGGCACGGCGGCCTGCAGGCCGCGCCAGCCATCGGGCGCATACCCGATCGCGAAGCGCGCCGCGGTGCGGCCCGACAGGCCGCGGCCCTTGAGGTAGTCGATCGCCCTGGGCGAGTCCTTCAGGCGAAGCCGGTAGAAGTCGGTGGCCGCCTGGAGCAGCTCGAGCAGATCGGGCGCCGCACGGGGCCCGTCACCGCCCCGGCCGGGCTCCTGCGGCACCACCAGACCCGCCGAGCGGGCGAGTTCGCCGATGGCGTCCACATACGAGAGCCCGGCGTGCTCCATGAGGAAGCCCACCGCCGACCCATGCGCTCCGCAGCCGAAGCAGTGATAGAACTGCTTGGTGGGGCTGACGGTGAACGAGGGCGACTTCTCGCCATGGAAGGGGCACAGGCCGAGCAGATTGGCACCGGCCTTGCGCAGCTTCACATGCTGGCCGACCACATCGACGATGTCGACGCGGGCGAGAAGCTCCTGGATGAACGACTGCGGGATCACCCCGGCAGTTTAGTGCCCGGCAAGGCGGGCGCGCACCGCCGCCGACACCGCCGACAGGTCGGCCCGTCCGGCCAGCCGCGGCTTGAGCAGGCCCATCACCTTGCCCATGTCCTGCGGCCCGGCCGCGCCGGTCTCGGCCACCGCCGCGGCGATCGCCGCCTCGACCTCGGCGGCATCGGCCTGCCGGGGCAGGTAGGCCGACAGGGTCTCGATCTCGCCCCGCTCGCGCTGGGCGAGGTCCTCGCGACCGGCCTGCTCGAACTGCGACAGGGAATCGCGGCGCTGCTTGATCAGCTTGTCGACGATGGCGCTGACCAGCGCGTCGTCGGCGACCACCCGGTCGTCGACCTCGCGCTGCTTGATCGCGGCCAGCAGCATGCGGATCGCCGACAGACGCTCGGTCTGGCGGGCCCGCATCGCGGCCTTCATGTCTTCGGTGATCCGGTCCTTGAGGCTCATCGGAACGCTCCTCGTGCAAGGGTGGCGGGCCGCGCGCGGCGCGCGGCGGCGCCAAACGAAAAGGCCCGCGGCGCTGACGCTCGCGGGCCCGGTTCAGTGCCGCGGTGAAGAATCAGTACAGCTTCTTCGGCAGCATCTGGCTGCGCAGGCGCTTGAAATGGCGTTTGACGGCGGCCGCCTTCTTGCGTTTGCGCTCGGAGGTGGGCTTCTCATAGAACTCGCGGGCGCGAAGCTCGGTGATGATCCCGGTCTTTTCGATGGTGCGCTTGAAACGGCGCAGCGCCACGTCGAACGGCTCGTTCTCCTTGACCCTGATGGTCGGCATATCAAATCACCTCCTTTCGCTGCGATTTCCGCCCGGCGGTTGTGGCTGCGGCGATGGCCGCGGCACCTCCCGGCCGCCCTGAGGGCGCCGGGCCTGGGGGCGGCATCAGGCCACTCCCCCACAGGCGAAGCTCGCCACTATAGCACGCGCCTCGATCGGTCGAGAAGCCTTCGGTCGCCCCGGGCGGCGGGGCTGGGGCACAATCGCGCCATGCTCGTGCTCGGCATCGAAACCTCCTGCGACGAAACCGGCGTCGCGCTCTACTGCACCGGCGAGGGCCTGCTCGCCCAGGGCCTGCATTCGCAGGTGGCCATGCACGAGCGCTATGGCGGCGTGGTGCCCGAGCTCGCCTCGCGTGACCACATCCGCCGGCTGCTGCCGCTCACCCGACAGGCGCTGGCCGATGCCGGCCGCAGCCTGGGCGACATCGATGCCGTGGCCTGCACCCAGGGCCCGGGGCTGGCGGGCGCGCTGCTCGCCGGCATGGCGGTGGCCAGCGGCCTGGCCGCGGCGCT
>JAGWVN010000166.1 GCA_018970865.1 Betaproteobacteria bacterium | reverse complement strand
GTCACCGGGCTGCACATCGCCCTGCTCGTGGCCGAGCACCATGATGCTGTTGGCCTCCGACATCGAGCGCAGCACCCCGGAGCCCTGACTGCCGGTGGTCCGCACCAGCAGTTCTCCGTCGTTGCCCACGCGAACCTGGGCCCGCTGATACTCGGTGCGGCCGGGTCGCTTGCGCAGTCGCTCCTCGGCCCGCGCCAGCACCGGCACCGGATCGGCCACGGCGGCGCCCATCAGGCGCAGCAGCGCGGGCCGGGCAAAGAACAGGAAGGTGATCATCACCGCCACCGGATTCCCCGGCAAGCCGAAGTAGCGGGCCTGGCCGATGCGGCCATAGGCCAGCGGCCGGCCGGGCCGCATGGCGATCGTCCAGAAGGCCACTTCACCGAGGCGGCCCATGATCTCGCGCGTGAAATCGGCTTCGCCCACCGACACGCCGCCCGAGGAGATCACCGCGTCGGCGCAGGCAGCGGCCTGGGCGATCGCAGCCTCGAGCGCCACGGGATCGTCGCGCACCACGCCCATGTCGATCACCTCGACGCCGAGTCGGGTGAGCATGCCGAAGAGGGTGTAGCGGTTGCTGTCGTAGACCTGGCCGGGGCCGAGCGTCTCGCCGAGGCTCGCGATCTCGTCGCCGGTGGAGAGGCAGGCCACCCGAAGGCGTCGACGCACCGGCGCTTCGGCGATGCCCAGCGAGGCGATCAGGCCGAGATCGGCCGCGCCCAGCCTGCGGCCGGCGCGCAGGGCAGGGCGCCCGCGGGCAAGATCCTCGCCGGCCAGGCGCCGGTTCTGCCCGGCATGCTGCCCGGGCGGCACCTGGATCGCGTCGCCCTCGGCGCTGAGCGATTCCTGGGGAACCACGGTGTCGGCGCCCGACGGCATGACCGCGCCGGTCATGATCCGCACCGCCTCGCCTGCGCCCACCAGGCCCGCGAAGGGCTTGCCGGCGTAGGCCGCGCCGATCACCCGCAGCCGGGTTGGTCCGTCGGCAGCCAGGTCGGCATGACGCAGGGCGTAGCCGTCCATGGCCGAGTTGTCGTGCGCGGGCACATCGATCGGTGACGCGATGTCGTGCGCAAGCACCCGGCCGAGGCAGTCGCGGATCGGCAATCGCTCCACCGCATCCACCGGCGCCAGGGTGCGGGCGATGAGCGCGCAGGCATCCGCCACCGGCAGTGCGGCCGGATTGTAGGCCGGCAGTTCGGCGATGGCCTGGGCAAGGCTGGGGGGCGGCGGGTCGAGGCGGCTTGGGGTCATTCCAGGGCCTGCAGTTCGGCTAGGGTGTTGATGTTGCGGAAGGCCTTCTCGTCGGCGAAATCAACCACCGCCGCCGGCAGCGGCCGGTACCAGGCGTCGATGCGGCGGCCGCCGCTGACGAGATAGCGGGCCAGCCCCTCGCGCAGGTGGGTGGCGGCGAGCAGGAACACCGGCTGCTCACGGCCGGCGCTGCGAGCCACCGCCACCGGGGCGTTCTGCGCGCGGGCGGCTTCGGCGAGGCGCGCGACCAGATCCTCGGGCAGGAAGGGCGAGTCGCAGGGCACCATGACCACCCAGGGGGTGGATGCCGCCGCCATGCCGCCGAGCAGCCCCGCCAGCGGTCCGGCGAAGTCGGGCAGGGCGTCTGCCACCACCTCGGCGCCGAAGCCGCGATAGATCTCGGCGTGCCGGTTGGCGTTGATCAGCAGGCGACCCACCTGGGGGCGAAGCCGGTCGATCGCATGCTGCGCGAGCGGGCGGCCCCGGAAGCGCATGAGCCCCTTGTCGGTGCCCTGGCCGTCGGCGCTCATGCGGCGGCCGAGGCCGCCAGCCAGCACCAGCCCGGTGATCGCGGCCGACGGGATGATCGGCGCCGGAGGGGGGGCAGACTCCGGCTTAGCGTGCGGATCGGCGGATGGCACGGACGGGGCGGCGCTCATGCCGACGCGACCGGCGCGGCGCGCTCGAAGCGCTGCGCGCCGGTGAACAGCAGATAGTGGCGGCCCTGGCAGCGGCCGATCAGCGTCAGGCCCAGATCGTGCGCCAGTTGGTGCCCCATGCGGGTCAGGCCCGAGCGCGACACCAGGAAAGGCACGCCGATCTGCGCGCACTTGATCACCATTTCGGAGGTGAGACGGCCGGTGGTGTAGAAGATCTTGTCGGTGCCGGCGACATCCTCCAGCCACATCCAGCCGGCGATCGCGTCGACCGCATTGTGCCGGCCCACATCCTCCACATAGCGCAGGATCCGGCCATCCTCGCCGGGCGTGTTCGCGCAGAGCGCGCAACCATGCACGGCGCCGGCCTGCTTGTAGATGCTGTCATGGCGTCGGGCTTCGTCGAGCACGTGCATCAGCGTGGATTCGCGCAGGCGCGCCTGCGGCGGGACGGGCGGCGCGGAGAGTGACTCGAGCAGATCGCCGAAGAGCGTGCCCTGACCGCAGCCGGTGGTGACCGTGCGCCGCGACAGCCGGGTGGCGGCGGCGTCATCGGACCAGAGCGGCAAGCCGCGTTCGGCGAGGCTGCGGCTGGTGACGGCCACCGCCGATACCGACCAGTCGACCTGTACCGAAGCCACCTCGGACAGGGAGGCCAGCAGGCGCTGGTTGCGCAGATAGCCGAGGGCGAGTTCCTCGGGCGCCGCGCCCAGGGTCATGAGCGTGACCACCTCGCGGCGATCGAGATAGAGCGTGAGCGGGTGCTCGTCGGCGATCTCGACCGCGCGCGATTGGCCGTGTTCGTCCTGGGCCGTCACCGTCACGGTGGCCGGGCGGGGGCACCGGCTGAGCGTGGGCCGCGTCATGCGCGGCTAGCCGCCGATGTAGGACATTTCGATCTTGCGCAGCGCGGCGGTCTGCGCCGAGCGGATCTCGGAATAGCGGTCGTCGCGACCGAGCCAGAGGTGGGCGATGGCCCTGGCGATCTGCGCGTCATCGTGGTCGCTGCGGAGCAGCGCGCGCAGGTCATGACCGCGGTCAGCGAACAGGCAGGTGTAGAGCCGCCCCTCGGTGGACAAGCGGGCTCGGGTGCAGCCCGCGCAGAAGGGACGGGTGACCGAGGAGATGACGCCGATCTCGCCCTGGCCGTCCTGGTAGGCCCAGCGTTCGGCGACCTCGCCCTGGTAGTTGGCCTCGAGGCTGCGCAGGGGGAAGGCGGCATGGATGCGCGCGATCACCTCGGCGCTGGGCAGGACATCATCCATCTGCCAGCCATTGGAGGCGCCGACATCCATGAACTCGATGAACCGCAGAATGTGACCCGAGCCCCGGAAATGGCGCGCCGTGGGCACGATCTGCGCGTCGTTGACGCCGCGCTTCACCACCATGTTGACCTTGATCGGCGCAAGGCCCGCAGCGGCCGCGGCCGCGATGCCCTCGAGCACATCGGCCACCGGGAAGTCGACATCGTTCATCTGCCGGAAGACGGCATCGTCGATCGCGTCGAGGCTGACAGTCACCCGTTGCAGACCGGCGTCGCGCAGCGCGCGCGCCTTGCGCGCCAGCAGCGAGCCGTTGGTGGTCAGGGTGATGTCCAGGGGCTGCCCCTGGCGGGTCTGCAGCCTGGCGAGCTTCTCGATCAGGCGCTCGACATGACGGCGCAGCAGCGGTTCGCCGCCGGTCAGACGGATCTTCTCGACGCCGTGCTCGATGAAGATGCGCACCAGTCGTTCGATCTCCTCGAAGCTGAGCAGCGAGCTCTGCGGCAGGAAGGCATAGTCGGCGCCGAAGACCGACTTCGGCATGCAGTAGGTGCAGCGGAAGTTGCAGCGGTCGGTGACCGAGATGCGCAGGTCGTGCAGCCGACGGCCGAGGCGATCGGTGGGCGGCCCGGCCGGGATCTCGTGCGGCGCCGGCACATGCGGCGGCAGGCGCTGGTAGCGCTCGTCGGCGATGGAGATGATGCGTTCGGTCATGACGGACCGTTCATGTTAGCAATTCGCCATCGGAGGCCAGGATGTCGCCCCTGCGCGGCAGGGCCGCCGGTCTGCCGGCGCGCAAGGGCACGCCGGCAGGCCTGGCGGGTCAGGCGCCCGGTGGCGGATTGCGCGTCTCGACAAGCTGCAGCGGCTCGGCGGCCACGGGCGCGCGCGGCTTTCGCACCCGGGGAGTCCGCGGGGCGGCAGGCGCCTCGGGTTCGGGCTCGGCCGGCCGGGCTCGCGTCTCGACCAGTTGCAGTCCTGCGCCGGCCACCAGGCTTTCCAGCGACGGCGGCGGTTCGGCCGGGGCGGGTGCCGGAGCTGCCACGGGCTGCGTAACCGCGGCCGGGGCGGGCGTCACCGCGACCGGTTCGGGAGCCGGGGCGGGTTCCGGTCGGGCCGGTGCGTCGCCGACCGGCATCGCTGCCGCGGCGAGCGCAGGCGCGTCGGGGGGCGCGATCGGCGCGGGAGCGTCCGTCACAGGCGCGGCCTCGGCCGTGAACGGCGCAGGCGCCTGCGCCGTGACCGGCGCCTGAGGGGTCACCGGCTCTGCCGCGGCGGGCGGCTCGGCCGGCGTTGCGGGCAGTGGGCTCGGCTCGGCGGCGGCCGCGGTCACGGGCACGGGCGCCGTGTCCTTGGACGCAGCGGCCTCGGGGCTGTCTGCAGGCTGCGGGGCAGCCTGAGCCTCGGCGCCGACCATCGCGTCGGCACGGCTGGGCTCGCCGCCTTCGCGAATGGCATCGGCCTCGACCGCGCCGGTGGCTTCGCCGTCGCTGCCGCGACCGCCGCGGCGGCCGCGACGGCGGCGCGACCGACGACGCTCCTCGCCATCGGGGCCGAGCTCGCGGTCATCGGCGGCGCCTTCGGCTGCGCCGACCGCCGTCAGGCCTTCGCCTGCCGCGGCGGCGGTCACGGTCGCTGCGACACCGGCAGCGGCCGGCGCGCTCGCGCCAGCGCCGAGGCTGTCGGTCGCGGTCGCGTCGGCCGCCAGGGCGGCGGCGTCGGCCGGCGGCGAGGCCGTGGCATCGCCCTCCTCACGCGGGCCGCGCCGCCCACGGCGGGGTTCGCCCCGCGGTCCGCGGCCGCGATCCTCGCGCGGCTCCCGATTGTCGGCGCGCGGGGCGGCGTCGGCCTCACGCGGGCTGCTGGTGGAGTCACCGGCGTCGTCGGCGCCCGGGCGCGGTCCGCGCCCGCCATCACGGCGCGCGTCGCCACGCGGCGGACGGTCCTCACGGCTGCGACTCTCGTCGCGCGGACCGCGATCGTCGCGTCCGCCGGCGCGGGCACGATCCTCGCGACCCTCCCGGCCGTCGCGACCTTCCCGTCCCTCCCGGCCGTCGCGACCCTCACGACCCTCACGACCTTCGCGCGGACGATCGCCGCGACCCCGGCCTCGGCCGTCGCGGCGGCCGTCCTCGCGCGGACGGCGCGGCGCGTCTGTGCCCGGGGCTTCCCCCTGAGGCGGCGCGTCGACCGGCGCGACCGGCGTCGGGGCCGGGGAGGCGGTGTCGGGTTTGCGCCGGAAGATGCGCATGAAGCGTCCGAAGAGGCCTTCCTCGTCGGCGGGCGCGGCG
>JAGWVN010000165.1 GCA_018970865.1 Betaproteobacteria bacterium | reverse complement strand
CGGCCGTGGCCGGCTTGATCGTCTTGGCGGGAGGCCGCGTGGCCCGACGCTCGGGGGCGGCGTCAGCGGGCGGGGAGCCGACGCCTACAATGAGCGTGGCCAGCAGCAGCGTGTTGCAGCATGAACGGAACATCATTGCCGAGGATAGCACCTGGCACCCCCCCGGTGCCCGCCACCGATCGACCCGCGGCGCGCCTTGCCTTGCGCCGGCGCGTGTCGCGGCTGCCGGCGCGCTGGCTCGCACCGGCCAGCGCCCGGCTCTTCGACCGCGTCCGGGCCCTGCTGGCCGACCGGACGCCTGCCGGCCGACGCATCGCCGCCTACTGGCCGCTGCCCGGCGAGCCCGATCCGCGCCTGGCGCTGCGCGGCTGGCATGCCGCGGGCTGGCAGATCCTGCTGCCGCGGGTGGTGATGCGCGACGCGCCGCTGGCCTTCCACCGGTGGGCGCCCGATCAGCCCCTGGAGGCCGGCCCTTTCGGCACCCGCCAGCCGGCGCCCGACAGCCCGCAGGATCGGCCCGATCTGCTGATCATCCCCTGTCTGGGGTTCGACGCGCGGGGGTGGCGCCTCGGCCACGGCGGCGGCTTCTATGACCGCAGCCTGGCGGCGCTGGCCGCCGACGGCCGGGCGCCGCTCACCATCGGCGTGGCCTGGTCGTCTCAGGAAGTCGACGGCTTCGCGCCCGGGCCGCATGACCGCGGCCTGGACTGGATCGTCACCGAGCGCCGCACGCTCAGGGCGTGGGCACCCGGTTGAACTCGCGCCACCAGGCGGTGAACTCGCCGTGCGGCATCGGCCGCGCGAAGAAGTAGCCCTGGGCGAGGTCGCAGCCAAGCTGCCGCAGCGACTGCGCCGAGCGCTCGTCCTCGACGCCCTCGGCGAGCGCGTGCATGCCGAAGGTGTGGGCGAGGTCGACCAGCGCGTGCACGATGCGCTGGTCGCTGGCATCGTCGGCAAGATTGCGCACGAAGCTCTGGTCGATCTTGAGCTCGGTGAGCGGAAACTGCCGCAGGTAGTTGAACGACGAGTAGCCGGTGCCGAAGTCATCGAGCGCCAGGCCGCAGCCGCGCTCGCGGATCTCCTTCATGAACTTCATGGCCGACTGCTCGTGCCGGACCACGGCGGTCTCGGTGAGCTCGAGCGTGAGCCGGCTGGCCGCGATGCTCCAGGTGTCCAGCGCGTGGCCCACCAGGCTGGGGAAGGCGGGGTCGGCCAGGGTGATGGCCGAGAGGTTGACCGACACCCGCGCGTCGATGCCCTGGGAGTTCCAGGCCATGAGGTGGCGCAGGGTGGTGTTCATCACGAACAGCGTGAGCTGGGTCATCAGCCCGCGGGCCTCGCAGATCGAGGCGATCAGGCCGGGGTTCACGCGCGTGCCATCGGGCCGGGTCCAGCGCACCAGCGCCTCGGCGCCGGTGCAGCGCCCGGTGGCCAGTGACACCTGCGGCTGGAAGTGGACATCGAACTGGTTGGCGAAGAGCGCGTCGCGCAGGTCCTGCTCGAGCTGCCGGCGATGCTGGGCCTCGCTCTCGGAGCGGGCGGTGACGATCTTCACCCGGCTCTCGAGCTCCTCGGCCTCGCGGCAGGCCTCCGAGGCGGCGGCCAGCAGGTTCATGGCGTCGGTGGGGCTGTCGGCCGGTTGCCAGGCGCCGCCCACCGCGGGATTGAGCCGAACCGCGCTGCCGGCGCCCGATTCCGAACCGTGGATCGGGCGCATGAGATTGCCGCGCAGGGTGCGCCCGGCCAGCTCGGCCAGCGACTCGCCCGGCGGGTCGACCAGCAGCACCCAGATCTCCTCATGCGAGGCCAGGGCGTAGCGGTCGGAGGAGCGCAGCATGCCCTCCACGCGACGCATCACCTCGGCGATCACCTCGCGCGCCGAGTTGGCCTGGGCCAGCGCCGCCAGCCGGTCGGTGCGGTGCAGGCTGACCAGCAGCAGCACGCTGCGCCGGCGCGCCAGCGTGAGGGTGTCGGCGTACTGCATCAGCGCGCCGGGCGACAGGCGCGGCGAGCGGGCGATGGCCGGCTGGCCGGCCTCAGTCGGCCTTGGCGAGGGCGAGGGCTTCATCAGCGTAGAAGTCATGCGGTTTCAGCCCGTAGGCGCCGGCTGGCAGCCCGCGCTGGATGCGCAGCGGTTTGGCGCCCTTCACCACGGCCTGCTTGAAGAGGTCGCGCTCGAATGGCGCCGCCAGCGGCCGCTTCTGGGCGTCGGCGAGCACGATCACCCGGGGCTCCAGGCGGCGGCTGCGGTTGTGCGCCAGCACCACCGCCACCTCGTCGTTGGAGAGTTCCACCAGGCTGCCCACCGGGAACACGCCCACCGCCTGGACGAACTGCTCGACCAGCGGCGCGTGGAAGGAGGTGTCGGACCACTGGTAGAGACTCATCAGGGCGTCCTGGACCGACATCGCATTGGCATAGGGGCGGGCCGTGGTCAGGGCCGAGAAGCAGTCGGCGATGGCGGCGATGCGGCCATGGATGCTGATGGCGGTGCCCTTGAGGCCCGCCGGGTAGCCGCTGCCGTCGAGCCGTTCATGATGCTGCAGGATGCCTGCGCGGACATCGTCGTTGAGCTTCACCCCGTCGGTCTCGAGCGCTTCGAGGCCGCGCTCGACATGCTCCTTCACGAGGCTGAACTCGGCGCGGCTGAGGATGCCGGGCTTCTCGAGCAGGGCGCGCGGCACGCGGGTCTTGCCGACATCGGCCAGCATGCCGATCAGGCCCAGCGACTCGATCATGTCCTTCGGAAAGCCCAGGCTGCGGCCGACCGCGATCATGTAGAGCGCCGAGCGCACGCCGTGCTGGTAGGTGCTCATGTCGGTGTCGCGCAGCTGGGCCACCCAGAGCATGGCGTCGGGATTCTCGACCATGCTCTCGACCATGTCGCTGACCGCTTCCTGAACCTGCACGAGCTGCACGCCCTTGCTCGCCCTGATGTCGGAGAGCAGGTTCTCCAGCGATCGGCCGCCGCTGCGCCAGGCCTCGCGCGCCTTCGGCACGGCCTGCGCCACCGTCTGGCGAACCGGATAGGCCTGGCGGACCGTGCCCGGCGGCAGCAGCGCGTCGATCTCCTGCGAGAGGCTGCGTCGCGGGGCGGCCGCGGCGCCGTGACGCGCGCCGCCCCTGCCGGCGGGTTCGGCCTGCGCGTCGGAGCCAAGCTTGGCCTCGCTGGTGCGCAGCACCTCGCCCTCGGGCTGATGATGCAGGCTGCCGTGGGCGCTGTCGGCATCGACCGACATCGCCGGGGGCGGGCCGTCGAGTTCCTGGGCGCCCTGCGCGAGTCGCCGCTCGAGGGCCCGGGCCGCGCGGCGGTCGATCAGCCGGGCCCTGACGGGGGCTGGCAAGGCGCTCTCCAGTCCCTGGAAGAGCCTGCGCAGGCCCCGCATCCAGCCGCCGCCGCTGATGACTTGCACAGGCGCGACTTCAGGGCCCCCGGAAATCTCGCGCACCAGGGAGCGGAAGCGTTCCCGGGTCTCGGCCGAGATCTTGGGCGGGCGGGCGCCGGCATGGCGCGGCGGGCGCGGTTGGCTGGCGCCTGCCGGCGTGACCACCACCGGTGCCTGCGCCGGTCGCGCCCGGGCGCGCGCCTGGGGAGCGGGCGTGGGCGAGGCGCCGGCCTGCGGCGGCCCGACCGGATGGCCCTCGTCGGGGCGCAAGCGGTCATCGTCCACCAGCCGCAAGGGGTCGGCATCGCGCAGCGCCCCGGAGACATCCGGGACGGGCGTCGCCGCCTTCGTCGGGGCCGCCACCGGCGCCGCCTGGCCAGGTCGCGGCCCATCGTCCTCGTCGTCGGACTGCAGGGCCGCCTGCAGCGCCCGCACCACCACCGGGTCGGACATCTGGGTGTCGATGTACACGAAGCGGCAATGCTCGCGCAGCGCCTCGACTTCCTCGTCGCCCTCGATCAGGAACCCCTGCAGCAGGAAGGGCGTGTCGAGCCAGGGCCGGTCGAGATCGGCCACGAACAGGCCCGGCCGCAGCAGTTCCACCGACAGCCGCGGATGGCGCGTGAGGGAGGCGACGGGCGCGACGACGCTGCTTGAATTCATGGCTCGAGCATGGTAGCGACGCGATCAGGCGCTGCCCAGTTGGCGCGCGACTCGAGCCGGATGGAGTGCGCCGCGGCCCGACGAACGGGCAGGCCGCCGTGGCGGCGCTCAGCGGGCGGGCTGCAGCAGCGCCGGATCCTCGCCATAGAAGTCGTGCGGCCGCAGGCCGTAGGCGCCGGCCGGCAGGCCGCGGTGGATGCGCAGCGGCCTGACGCCCTCGGCCCGGGGCTGCGTGAAGAGGTCGCGCATGAAAGGCTGGCTCAGCGGGCGCTTGGCGGCGTCGGCGAGCACGATCACCTTCGGCTCCAGGCGCCGCGTGCGGTTGTGCTCGAGCACCACCGCCACCTCCTCGTTGGAGAGCTCCACCAGCGTGCCCACCGGGAACACCCCCAGCGACTGCACGAACTGCTCCACCAGCGGCCCGTGGAAGGAGGTGTCGGCCCACTGGTACAGGCTCATCAGGGCGTCCTGCGCGGCGCTGGCATTGGCATAGGGGCGCGCGCTGACCAGCGCCGAGAAGGTGTCGGCGATGCCCGCGAGCCGGCCGTAGATGCTGATCTGCTCGCCCTTGAGGCCCTCGGGATAGCCGCTGCCGTCGAGCCGCTCGTGGTGCTGCAGGATGCCCAGCTTCACGGTGTCGTCGAGCGCCCGGCTCGCCTCCAGCGCCCGCAGGCCGAGTTCCACATGCTCCTTGGCGATGCGGAACTCCGCGGGGGTGAGCAGCCCGGGTTTGTCGAGGAGGGCGCGCGGCAGCCGGATCTTGCCGACATCGGCCAGCATGCCGATCTGACCCATGGCCTCGATCTGCCGCTTGGGCAGACCCAGGCTGCGGCCCACCGAGATCATGTAGAGCGCCGTGCGCACGCCATGCTGGTAGGTGTCGATGTGGGCCTGCCGAAGATGCGCCAGCCACAGCATGGCGTCAGGATTGCCGAGCATGGAATCGACCATGTCGGCCACTGCCTCCTGGCTGCGCGCCAGCGGGAAGGCCTTGCCGCCGCGGACCTCGGCCAGCAGCTTGCCCAGGGCGTCGGCGGCGTCCTCGAAGCTCTTGCGCGCGCGCGGCAGTTCGTCGGGCAGCGCGCGCACGATCGGGTAGGGCTGCCGCGTTTCGCCCGGCGCCAGCAGGGCCTCGATCTCTCGCACGAGCCGGGCCTGCGGCGTGCCGCTGCCCTCGGCCGGGATGGTGGCCTCGGTGGAGAGCGGGCCCCGGCGCGTCGCGTCGGGGGCGCGCACCTCGCCGCGGCGTCGGAAAAGCCCGCCCAGCGAGGCGAACAGACCGCTCGCGGCCCGCGGGCTGGCGGCGGGATCGGCGTCCTGCGAGGACTCGAGCACGAAGCGCTTGAAGCGTTCACGGGTCTCGCGGCTGGCGCCCACCGGCCGCCCGCCGGCCGAGCGCTGCGCGCGCGCCGGCGCCTCGGCGGCGCGGG
>JAGWVN010000164.1 GCA_018970865.1 Betaproteobacteria bacterium | reverse complement strand
GGCTGCAGGGCCTCGAAGCGGGCCATGTCGGCGCCCATGGGGGTGCCGGGCGGCAGATGGTCGCTGGTCATCAGCTCGACGGTCTTGCGCGACACCAGGCGCACCCCGTCGAGCTCGCCGCCGTTCAACCAGAACTGGCAGAAGCGGGCGTAATCGGCGACGGTGGACACCATGCCGCCGCCGCCCGACTTGAAGGGCAGGTCGGCGCTCACCGGGGGCACCAGCGGCAGCTCGTTGCGGGGGCCTTCGCGCTGCGGCTTCGCGCCGCGCTCGCCCTTGCCCGGCGGCACCGAGAAGCCGGTGTCGGGCAGGCGCAGCGGGCCGGCGATGCGCTCGGCGATGAAGCGGTCCAGCGGCTGCCCGCTCACCACCTCCACGATGCGTCCGAGCACATCGGTGGCCACGCTGTATTCCCAGGTGCTGCCCGGCTGGTAGACCAGGGGCAGCCGGGCGAGCTTGGCCACCAGCTGCTCGTTGGTGTCCTCGGTGGAGCCCACCTTGGCATCGACATAGGCCTGCTTGACCGGGTTCGGCCCGGCCAGGCCGTAGGTGAGGCCCGCGGTGTGCCGCAGCAGGTCCTGGATGGTCATCGGCCGGCGCGGCGCCTCGAGCACCAGCTCGCCGCGGCCGTCGCCGTCACGGCGCACCGCCCCGACCTTCAGGTCCTTGAAGGCGGGCAGGTATTTCGCGGCCGGGTCGGCGATCGACAGCCGCCCTTCCTCGGCCAGCATCATGATCGCCAGCGAGGTGAAGGGCTTGGTCATCGAGGCGATGCGGAAGATGGCATCGGGCCGCATCGGCACCCGCGCCTCGGCGTCGCGCCAGCCCACGCTCTCCTGGTAGGCGATCCGTCCGCGGCGTGCCACCAGCACCACCGCGCCGGGGATCTCGCCCTTCTCGACTCCCTGGCGCAGGCGCTCGGTGAGCCGGGCCAGCCGTGCCGACGACAGGCCCACCTCCTCGGGGCGCGCGGCGCGCGGCAGCTCCTGCGCCGCGCCGGTCGCGCCGGCGCCCAGCAGGGTCAGCGCGGCCATGCCGGCCAGCGCCAGGCGGGACGCCGATGAGAAAAGGGACATGGAGGATCTCCGAGGCGGGCGGGGCGCGCGGACGCGCGGGCGGGCGAGGGCAGGGCCAGACCGCTTGATAGTCGCTATCGCCGACTCTCGCAAGCCCTGGACGGCGCTTCCGGAATCGCGTGGGCCGCGACCGACCCGCCGGGCGGAGTGAGACAATTGCGCACCCGCCCACGCCAGCGCTTCGCGCGCCGTCTTCCAAGGCCCCCCGCCGTGCCCGATCCCGCCGCCCGCTTCGCGCACCGCCCGACCGGTCCTCGCGCCGGTCGGCGCGGCGGCGGCCGCGAGGCGGATGCCGACCCCGCCGGCGCCGGGCTCGCGCTGGTGCTCAAGGCCGCGGCCTTCGCGGCCGAGCGCCATCGCCGCCAGCGTCGCAAGGATCTGCACGCCACGCCCTACATCAACCACCCGCTGGCGCTGGCGAGCGTGCTCTCGGTGGAGGCCGGCGTCACCGATCCCGAGGTGCTGGCCGCCGCCCTGCTGCACGACACCCTGGAAGACACCGAGACCACCGCGAGCGAGCTGCGCGAGGCTTTCGGCGAGCGGGTGGCCGCGATCGTCGACGAGGTGACCGACGAGCCCGACATCGACGATGACCTGCGTCGCCAGCGGCAGGTCGACCGGGCCGGTCAGCTCAGCCTGGGCGCCCGTCTGGTCAAGCTCGCCGACAACATCGCCAACCTGCGCGATGTCGCCGAGCGTCCGCCGCATGCCTGGGGCCTGGCCCGCAAGCGCGACTACTTCGACTGGACCGCGCGCGTGGTGGCCGGCCTGCGTGGCACCCACCCGGTGCTCGAATCGCTCTTCGATCAGGCCCAGGCGCGCCGGCCCTGACTTTCGCAATCGCCCCCGCCCGCCTTGTGGCGCGTCGGTGCGGCTGGCAGCATTCGCGGCTCCTCCTGCCACCCTCCGAGGCCTTGCCGTGGACACCCAGCCCGCCCAGCCCCTGCTGTTCACCCCGATGCGCCTGCGTGGCGTGACCCTGCCCAACCGGCTGGTGGTGCCGCCCATGGCGCAGTACAGCGCCGACGACGGAGTGGCCAACGACTTTCACCTTGCCCACTACGGGCGCTTCGCGGTCGGCGGCGCCGGCCTGATCTTCATCGAGGCCACCGGCGTCACGCCCGAGGGCCGCATCACCAATGGCTGCCTGGGCCTGTGGAACGACCAGCAGCAGCGCGCCTTCGAGCCGATCGCGCGGGCGATCAAGGCGCAGGGCGCGGTGCCGGCCATCCAGCTCGGCCATGGCGGCCGCAAGGCGAGCATGCAGCGGCCCTGGTTCGGCAACGGTCCGCTCAACGATGCCGACCTCGCCCGGGGCGAGAAGCGCTGGCAGCCGCTGGGTCCGTCGGCGGTGCCGCTGGCCGAGGGCTGGCTGGTGCCGCGGCAGATGGATGCCGACGACATGGCCCGCACCCGCAAGGCCTTCGCCGATGCCGCGCTGCGCGCGCTCGCCGCCGGCTTCGAGGTGATCGAGATCCACATGGCGCACGGCTATCTGCTGCAGTCCTTCGTGTCGCCGCTGTCGAACTTCCGCACCGACGCCTACGGCGGCAGCCTCGAGAACCGCATCCGCTTCCCGCTCGAGGTGGTCGATGCCGTGCGCGCCGCGCTGCCGCAGGGCACGCCGCTGTTCGTGCGCATCTCCAGCGAAGACGGCTTCGAGGGCGGCTGGACCATGGACGACAGCGTGGTGTTCGCCCGCGCGCTGCGCGAGCACGGCGTCGATGTGGTCGACTGCTCCTCGGGCGGCAACACCCCGCGCGGCGCCACCAACGCCAACCTGCAGCGCTCGCCGGGCTACCAGGTGCCGTTCGCCCGCCGCATCCGCCAGGAGGCCGGCGTGATGAGCGAGGCCGTGGGTCTGATCCGCGATGCCCGCTTCGCCGAGCAGGTGCTGCAGGAGGGCGGCGCCGACCTGGTCGCGGTGGGGCGGCAGTTCCTGTACGAGCCGTTCTGGGGCCTGCATGCCGCGCACCAGCTCGGCATCGATCCCGACTTCACCCGCTGGCCGCGTCAGTACGCCTGGTGGCTGGAGAAATGGGACAAGGGCATCCGCGCGCGCGAGGCGGCCGAGCGCCGGGCCTGAGGCGGTCGGGCTGACCGCCGCGGGGGCCGCGGATCAGGACGGCGCGCCGGCCGCCGGCGCCGGCCCGGGCAGGCCGCAGATCGCCGGCAGCAGCTCGCCGATGGGGCCGCGCAGCACCGCGTCGGCCACCTCGTCCATGGCGGTGGCCTGCGCGTTGATGATCACCACCTTCGCGCCGGCGCGGCTGGCCAGCGGCACCGCGCCGGCCACCGGATAGACCTGCAGGGTGGAACCTACCGCGAGCAGCAGGTCGGCCTCGCCGGCCACGGCCAAGGCCCGGTCGATGACCTCGGGCACCAGCGCCTGACCGAAGGAGATGGTGTCGCTCTTGAGGATGCCGCCGCAGCGCAGGCAGGCCGGGTCGGCCTCGCCGGCGCGCACCCGCTCGAGCGCCTGCGGCATGGGCGTGCGCTCGCCGCAACGCCAGCACATCACGCGCCGGATGGTGCCGTGCACCTCGATCACCTTGCCGGGCGAGTTGCCGGCGATCTGGTGCAGCTCGTCGACATTCTGCGTGATCAGCGCGTGCAGCTTGCCGCGCTGCTCGAGGTGCACCAGGGCCTGGTGGCCGCGGTTGGGTCGCGCCTGCCAGGCGGTGTGCTCGAGACGACCGCGCCAGGCCGCCTTGCGCACCTCGGGATCGGCGAGATAGTTCTGGAGGGTGGACTGTTTCTCGGCGGCCGGGTTGCGGGTCCAGACGCCCTGGGGGCCGCGGAAGTCGGGAATGCCCGAGTCGGTGGAGATGCCCGCGCCGGTGAGCGCCACCACGCGGGTGGCCGCATCCACCCAGCCGGCGACGGTGGCGAGCGCTTCGGCGTTGTCCATGCGTGATCGGTGGGTGGCGGGGATCGCGGGCTGCCGGGCCGGCGCTGGCCGTCAGAGCATGCTGGCGTCGGTGGGCAGGCCCATCAGCACCCGGCCGGCCAGCTCCCAGGTGGGCGGCGCGATCATCATGTGCTGGGTGGCCGCGAAGGCATCGCGAAAGCGCCGCTGCAGGGGATGCGAGGCGTAGAGCACGCTGCCCCCGCCCAGCTCGTACATCATGCGCACCACATCGGCGCTGCTGCGGGTGGCGTGGGTGGCCGCCAGACGCAACAGGGCGCGACCCTCGACATCGATGGGGTTGCCGGCCGAGGCCCGGGTCCAGGCCTCGCCGATCGCCTCGTGGAAAAAGGCCCGCGCCGAGCGCAGCTGCGCCTCGGCCCGGGCGAGCTCGGCCTGCGCGCCGGCCCGCTCGGCCAGGGTGCGCCGCGAGCCCTGCGGCTTCTTGCCGCCGGCCAGCTCCACCAGGTCGTCGATCGCGGCGCGCGCATTGCCCAGCGCCACCGCGGCGATGCCCAGGGCGAGCAGCCCGAAAGGCGGGAAGCGGTAGAGCGGCCCCGCCTCGCGCGGCGCATCGGTGACCAGCGAGTAGCTGTAGGCGGCCGGCACATGGATGTCGGTGACCTCCATGTCGCCGCTGCCCGAGCCGTTCAGGCCGGCCACCTGCCAGGTGTCGATCAGGGTGGCCTGCGAGGCCGGGAAGACCATCATGCGGGCATCGGGCATGCCGTTGGGCAGCAGGCGGGGCTTGCCGTCCTCCAGCACCACCGAGATGCCCTTGAGCCAGCCGCAGTTGTTGCCGCCGCTCACCCAGGGCCAGCGGCCAGTCAGACGATAGCCGTCGCCTTCACGCACCGCGCGGCCGGTGGGGGTGTTCGAGCCGCCGGTGATCGCCATCGGATCGGCGTAGATGCGGGCCGCGGCCTCGGGCTCGAGGTAGGCCGCCGACATGCCCGAGCCGGCGCCGATCATCACGCACCAGCCCGCCGAGGCATCGGCGCGGGCGACCGCCTCGATGGTGTCCATCATCTCGGCCGCCGGCAGCTCGAGCCCGCCGATGCGCTGCGGCACGGCCATGCGGTAGAAGCCGGCGCGCGCGAACTGCTCGGCAATGTCGGCGGGCAGGCGGCGCGCGCGCTCGATGTCGGGTGCGCGGCTGCGCAGCATGGGCTGCAGGGCGCGGGCCGCGCTCAGGGTGTCCTGGGTGACCGGATGGGGGGTTGCCATGGCGGGTGTCCGGGTTGATCGGGCCGGCCGGGAGCGCCCGGCCGCACGGGCAGATGACCGCATCTTGCGCCGGATCGCGCGGCCGGCGCGAGTCTTCCGGATCGGCCGCGGGGCCGTTTTCCGCGCTCCCGTCGGCGCCGCCTTGCCTGCCCGCGCCGGGCCGGCGGGCGTGCTGTGTATGCTCGACAGCCATGTCCTTCACGCTCACCGCCGAGCAGCGTCGCATCCTGATCTGGATGTGCGTGTTCATCGGCGTGAACCAGCTTGGGTTCGGCGCGATGATCCCGGTG
>JAGWVN010000040.1 GCA_018970865.1 Betaproteobacteria bacterium | reverse complement strand
CGCCGGCGCCCGCTCCCGCCGCGGTCAGACGCCGCCTGAGCGGTGACGAGGGCGCGGCGCGGCGCGCGGTCGCCGGCGAGGCGACCCGGGTGGCGCCGGCAGGCGCGGGCATGGGCGCCGTCAGACGGTGCGCGACGCAGCTCAGGAGTAGCCGATGGACAGCAGGTTCTCGACCGGCCGGTAGAGCGCCTCGAGGTAGGCGATGTCCTCGGCCGGCAGCGTGATCTCGGTGGCGGCGACCAGCTGGTCGAGCTGCTCGACGCGCGAGATGCCCACCACCGGCGCGGTCACGAAGGGCTTGGACAGCAGCCAGGCCAGCGCGATCTGAGCCGGCGTCTTGCCATGGCGCGCGGCCACCTCCACCACCCGCTCGGCGATCGGGAACACCGCATCGCCACGGTACAGGCTGGCGGTGCGCAGGCGGTCGCCGCCCTGCGAGCGTTGCGTGGAGCCGGACTCGAAGCCGCCGCGATACGAGCCGGTGAGGATGCCGCGGGCCAGCGGCGACCAGGGCATGACCGCCACGCCGGTGCTCTGGCAGTAGGGGATCATCTCGCGCTCTTCCTCGCGGTAGACCAGGTTGTAGTGGTTCTGCATCGAGATGAAGGGCGTCCAGCCGTTCATCTTCGCGGTGAGCTGCATCTCGGCGAACTGCCAGGCGAACATCGACGAGGCGCCCAGGTACAGGATCTTGCCGGCGCGCACCAGGTCGTGGAGCGCGAGCAGGGTTTCTTCGATGGGCACCGCCACATGGCCGGGCACGCCGTGCGGATGGCGGTGGATGACCAGCTGGTCGATGTAGTCCATGCCCAGGCGCTGCAGGCAGGCGTTCACGCCCTCGATCACATGCTTGCGCGACAGGCCGCCCTGGTTGGCGCCCTTGCCCATCGGCATGGAGATCTTGGTGGCGATCACGTACTCGTCGCGCGGCAGCAGTTCGCGCAGCAGCTGGCCCACCACCCGCTCGGTGGCACCCAGCCCGTAGACATCGGCGGTGTCGAAGTAGAACAGGCCGCGGTCGATGGCCGCCTTGAACAGCGGCCGGGCCTCGTCGGGGCCGAGGGTCCAGTCGCCCTGATGGCCGCGGCCGGGCTCGCCGAAGTTCATGGTGCCCAGGCACAGCCGGGACACGCGCAGGCCGCTCTGGCGGCCGAGTTGGATCGTCTTGAGCATGGCCGGGGCCTCGCGCAGAAAGGGAGCGTCGATGCTAACAGCCGCGCCCCGGCCACGCCCCCGTCGCGTCGCTAGGAGCGGACCGGCGCGATCTGCGCGCGCAGCCCGCGCCACAGCGCGACGAGATCGGCGCCGCCGGCATCGCGGGCCGACGGCCGCACCGCGGTGTGGGCGAGCACCAGCTGGCGGGCCGGGTCGATGAACATCGCCTGGCCACGCACGCCCAGCAGGGCGAAGCTGCCGTCGTTCTCGGGAAACACCCAGGTCTGGTAGCCATAGCCGTACCAGCGCCCGGTCTGCTGACCGCTGAAGTGGGCGCGGCTGGCCTCGATCACCCAGGCCCGCGGGATGATCTGCCGGCCTTCGATGCGTCCGTGGCCGGCGAGCAGCCGGCCGAACCGGGCGTAGTCGCGCAGCACCGCATTGAAGCCCATGTAGCCCACGGCCTGGCCGGAGCGGTCGACCAGCCAGCTGGCATCGGCCTCGGCGCCCATCGGCTGCCAGACGCGCTCGGCGAACCACTGCGGCAGCGGCCGCCCGATCGCGGCCTGCAGCGCCACGGCCAGCACGAAGGTCTCGGCCGAGGCGTAGTACCAGCGCGCGCCCGGCGCGGCGATCCGGTCGTTGAATAGGCGCGCCGCGGCTGCGCCGCCGGGGCTGCCCTCGCCCACCGTGGCCCAGGACAGCCGCGAGGAATCGTCGGTGCCGTCGTAGTCCTCGCGAAAGCGCACGCCAGACGACATGGTGAGCAGGTGCCGCAGCGGCGTCTGGCCGTAGGCCGTGCCGACGAGCGCCGGCTGGTAGGCCTGCGCGGGATCGTCGAGCGAGCGGATCAGGCCTTCGTCGAGGGCGATGCCGACCATCATCGCCACCACGGTCTTGGCCATCGAGAAGGAGGTGAACCGGTGCCGCTCGTGGCGGCCGTACTGGTAGCGCTCCATGAGCAGGGTGTCGCCCTGCGCGATGATCAGACCGGTGGTCGGGTTGCGATCGAGATAGGCCTGGAACGGCAGGCGCCCCGGGCCAAGCCCCGGCGCGCCGAGATAGTGGCCGCGAGGCTCGGCGGGCGCGCGCTGCCAGGCGATGGCCTGCGCCGGACACGGGGAGCGGCTGGCGCGCAGGATCTCGTCGAGTCGCGAGAAGGCATCGACGCTGCGCTCCACCCGCCACCAGGTCTGCCGGTCGGCCACCGGGTACCCGCCGAGGGCGTCGGTGTATCGGCCCAGGTCGGGTCCGCCGGGATGGCGGCCGATGCCATCGGGGCCAGGCTCCCCGGGCCGCGGGCTTGCCGCGCCGGCGGGAGCGCCGGAAACCCCCGATGCAGCGGAGCCTCGAGAGGAGTCGGGATGGACGCAGCCGGCCGCCGACAGCGCCAGCGCGCCCGCCAGGCGCAGGCTGTGGCGCCGCGAGCGGGAAAGAGAGGTCATTGCCCGACCATAGGAGCCGCCGCGGGCAGCGTCAAGGCGCGGAATGGAATCGGGGCCTTGCCCGCGCCTCGCGCCGCTGGCTACTCTGGACGCGACCAGGCCGCCCGCGCCTGGCCGCCCACCGCCGGCTCGCCGGCACCGCACCGGAGAACCCATGTCCGCCTACCTGCGCCTGCGCCAGATCTGCCTGGTGGCCGCCGATCTCGAACGCGCCGCCGCCGACATCCAGAGCGTGCTCGGCGTGAACCTCTGCTACCGCGACCCGAATGTCGCCAAGTACGGTCTGGTCAATGCGCTCTTTCCGATCGGCACCGACTTCCTCGAGGTGGTGAGCCCCACCCGGGCGGGCACCACCGCCGGACGATTCCTGGAGTCCACCGGCGGCAAGGGCGGCTACATGGCGATCTTCGATTGCCACGATCCGGAGCGGCGGCGCGCCCTGGCCGAATCCCTCGGCATCCGCATCGCCGCGCCGCTGAATCATCCCGGCTTTCTCGGCAACCAGCTGCATCCCAAGGACTGCCGCGCCACCATGCTGGAGTTCGACCGCAGCGAGGGCGGCGAGACCCTGATGGGCGCCTACCATCCCGCCGGGCCCGACTGGCAGCGCCATGTGCGAACCGATGTCACCCGGTCCCTGAAGGGCATCGAGGTGGCCAGCCCCGACGCCGCGGGGCTCGCGGCGCACTGGTCGCGCATCATCGATCGGCCGCTGTCGGCGGATGGCCGCGAGATCCGGCTCGATCACTCCGGCATCCGCTTCATCGACGCGCCGGCCGGGTCGCGGGAGATCCTGGCCAACCTGGTGCTCGATGTGGCGAACCCGGCGGCCATGCTGGCCGCCGCGCGGCGCGCCGGACTGCCCACCGACGAACGCGGCTTCTCGCTCTACGGCGTGACCTGCCTGGTGGCCTGAGGCAGGCTCCGAGCGCCCGAAGGCCGGCGCGGTCCGAAAGAGCCCGGCGGCGCCGGCGGCCGCGGGCTCAGGCCGCAGCCAGCGCGGCTTCGCTCACCGGATCGCCGGCCAGGCGGGTGTGCCACATCACCCGCGGCTGGGTCATGTCCCAGGGCGTGGCCCGGTGCAGCAGGCACCGGTTGTCCCAGATGATGGCGTCGCCCACGGACCACCGGTGGTGGTATACCCGGGGCGGCTGGCAGGCGAAGCTCACCAGCTCGTCGAGCAGCTGCTCGGACTCGGCCGCCGAGAGCCCCGGAATGGCATGGGCGTGGCGCCCGATCAGCAGCGACTTGCGGCCGGTCTCGGGATGCACCTTGACCAGCGGGCGGCGCGGCACCGGGCCGTCATGGAAACCGTAGCCGCTGTACTCGCTGTTCTCGCGGTGCGCATGGCCGATCCGGGCCTGGCTGTAGTGCAGCGAGTGGTAGGCCGAGAGACCCTCGAGCCGGGCCTGCATGGCCGGATCGAGGGCATCCCAGGCGGCGCGCATGTCGGCAAAGCCGGTGTCGCCGCCCTGCGCCGGCACCACCTCGGCGGTGAACACCGCGCCCTTGGCCTGCACCGGCATGTAGGTGCTGTCGGCGTGCCAGCCCATGTTGCCCTTGAGCACCTTGATGACATCGTCATTGCCGGCCTCGGGCCGCACGCTGCCGTCCTTGCGGACATTGCTGATTGCGGCGATGTCGAACTCCAGCGGCCCGAAGCGCCGGCCGAGCGCGATCTGCTGCTCGCGGCCGAGGTGCTGGTCGGGGAAGATCAGCAGGGCGTGGCGCAGCCATGCCTCATGAACGGCCTGCCATTGCGCGTCGGTGAGCGCGGCCAGTGACAGCCCGGTGACCACGGCGCCGAAGGTGGCGTCGAGCGGTTCGATGCGCAGGCCCTGGGCCATGGCGGTCTCCTTCGGATGGTCGGCCGATTATCGGAAGCCGCGCCAGGCTGGGTCAATGCGCCGGGCCCTCGCCGGGGTTCGGTAAGCGGCGCCGCGACCGCGACCGCGACCGCGACCAGCGCCTGAGCGCCGGCGCCCGGCGCAGGCGCCCGCACTCAGACGCCGATGCCCGCCCAGAGCAGGGTGGCCGCCGCCAGGGCCAGCGCCCAGGGCAGGCGCGGCCGATCGGCACCGGCCGCCGCGCCGTCCCCCCAGCGCAGGTCGGCGACAGCATCGCCCGCGAGGCCCGGACGCCAGGCGCGAGACAGCATCCCGGCCAGCGCCGGCAGCATGGCCACGAGCGCCACCGCCAGGCCCAAGCCGAAGAGCACGGGCACCTGCTCGGGGCCGGCGACCAGGCCAATCGCCGCCATCAGGCGGCTCTGGTCGGCGCTGGCCAGGGCCAGCGCCAGCGCCGGCACCATCAGGGCCATGCCGGCGGCCGCGCCCAGAAGGCTGTCCAGACCGGCCGGCAGGCCGCCACGCAGGCAGGCCAGGCCGAAGCCACCCAGCAGGCCGGCCAGCTGCACCGCCTCGGGCAGGCGACGGCCGCGCCACTCGCAGACCGCGGCGCTGCCCAGCAGCACCGCGAGCAGCGCGAGGCCTGCGGTCGGCAGGGGCACGGCAACCGCGTCCAGGAGCCGGCTCAGCGTCGTGGCGGCAGCGGTGAGGGTTTCGGTCATGGAGCCACCTCGGGATTCGGTCGAACGGACGGTTGCGCGGACGCGGGCGGCGCGACCACCATCGGAGGATGCCGGCGCGCCCGCCTCGCGCATTGACCCCGGTCAAGCCAGGGCGAGCGGGCCGCCGCCTTCGGGTAACCTCGCGCCTTCGCCTCACGCCCGGGGCGCGCCCGCCGCGCCGGCTGCCCGCATGCACCGCGCCGGCTGCGCTCGCGCCCCCGCCGGCCTCTTGCCCCCAACGCCCATGGCCCCGCCCCCCAACCCTGCCGATCCCGCCGAGGCCCTGCTGCGGCGGGTCTTCGGCCACCGCGGCTTCCGGGCGCCGCAAGGCGAGATCGTCCGCCATGTGGCCGGTGGCGGTGACTGCCTCGTGCTCATGCCCACCGGCGGCGGCAAGTCGCTGTGCTATCAGGTGCCGGCCCTGCTGCGGCCGGGCACCGGCATCGTGGTCTCGCCCCTGATCGCGCTCATGCAGGACCAGGTCCAGGCGCTGCGCCTGAACGGCGTGCGCGCCGAGTACCTCAACTCCAGCCTCGACGCGCGCCAGGCCCGCGCGGTGGAGCAGGCGCTGCTCGCCGGCGAGGTCGACCTGCTCTATGTGGCCCCCGAACGACTGGTCACCGAGGGCTTCCTGGGCCTGCTCGCGCGGCTCGCCCAGGGACCGGGCATCGCCCTGTTCGCCATTGACGAGGCGCACTGCGTCTCGCAGTGGGGCCATGACTTCCGGCCGGAGTACCTGCAGCTCTCGGTGCTGCAGGCGCGCTTCCCGGCGGTGCCGCGCATCGCCCTCACCGCCACCGCCGATCCGCAGACCCGCGAGGAGATCCGCGAGCGCCTGGGGCTGGACCAGGCCCGGGTCTTCCTCTCGAGCTTCGACCGCCCCAACATCCGCTACGCCATCGTCGACAAGGACGATGCCCGCGCCCAGCTGCTGCGCTTCATCCGCGACGAGCATGACGGCGAGTGCGGCATCGTCTACTGCCTGAGCCGGCGCAAGGTCGACGAGACCGCGCAGTGGCTGGCTGCCCACGGCGTCAAGGCCCTGCCCTACCACGCCGGCATGGACCAGGCCGAGCGCGCCGCCCACCAGGCGCGCTTCCAGCAGGAGGACGGGGTGGTGGTGGTGGCCACCATCGCCTTCGGCATGGGCATCGACAAGCCCGATGTGCGCTTCGTGGCTCACCTCGACCTGCCGCGCAGCGTCGAGGGCTACTACCAGGAGACCGGCCGCGCCGGCCGCGACGGCGAGCCGGCCGACGCCTGGATGGCCTACGGCCTGGCTGATGTGGTGCAGCAGCGCCGGCTGATCGAGGAGTCGGAGGCCGACGAGCTGCACAAGCGCGTGAGCACCGCCAAGCTCGATGCCATGCTCGGCCTGTGCGAGACCGCCGGCTGCCGCCGGGTCCGCCTGCTCGCCTACTTCGGACAGGACAGCCAGCCCTGCGGAAACTGCGACAACTGCCTCACGCCGCCACGCACCGTCGATGCCACCGAGGCCGCGCGCAAGGCGCTCTCCTGCGTGTTCCGCACCGGGCAGCGCTTCGGGGTGGTCCACCTGATCGATGTGCTGCGCGGCAAGGACAGCGAGCGCGCCCGCCGCTGGAACCACGATGCGCTGAGCGTCTGGGGCATCGGCACCGAACTCGACGAGGCCGGCTGGCGCAGCCTGTTCCGGCAACTGGTGGCGCAGGGCCTGCTGCGGGTGGCCCACGAGGCCCATGGCGCCCTGCAGCTCACCGAGGCGGCGCGGCCGGTGCTGCGCGGCGAGCAGTCGGTGGCGCTGCGCCAGGCCGCCACCCCGACAGCGCGCGGGCGGGGCAACCGTCGGCGGGCCAGCCTGGCCGGGGCCGCCGAGCTGCCCGAGCTGTCGGCGGCCGACCAGCGGCTGCTCGAGCGCCTGAAGCAATGGCGCCGTGAGCAGGCTCAGCAACAGTCCCTGCCCGCCTATGTGATCCTTCACGACAGCACCCTGGCGCGTCTGGCCGCCGAGCGCCCGGCCGACGAGGCGGCGCTGGCCGGCGTGCCCGGCATCGGCGCCACCAAGCTGGCCCGCTACGGCGAGGCCCTGCTGGCGCTGATGGCCGACGAAACGGACTGACCCGACCGTTCAGCCGCTGCTAGAATCCGGTCGCGAAACAGGGGTAGCCGGCGCAGACCGGCCATGGCATACCCTGACAGTGCCGGCCGCGTGCCGGCAAGGCCTCTCCAGCCCCTCCCGGAGCCCCGTTCTCATGGTCAGCAACGCGTCCCGCGCCGGCAAGGAAGATCCCCGATTCGCCCGGGGCGCGGCCACGCCGCCGCCGCAGACCCGCGCGCCCGCAGCCGCGCCGCCCAAGCGGGACGACACCCAGCTGCTCACCGATGCGCTCGAGAGCTACGAAGCCCTGCTGGCCATCGGCGGCGCCCGGGCGCTCGCCCAGGCCGATTCCACCCAGTCGGTCATGCCGGTGGGCGCTGAAATCGATTCCACTCGCGCGCTCATCCGCAGCCTGCGCAGCTTTCTGGCCAGCCGCGGCGCCGACGCCCTGTTCACCGGGCCGGCGCAGGCCGGCATGCTCGGCCTGGCCCGTGCCGCCATCGAGTGCCACCTCGAGCAACTGCAGGCCTCGGCCGAGATGCTGCTGGCCTGCGAGTTCGGCGATGTGGTTCTCGGCCAGCCCGACCACGCCCTGCAGGCGCTGGCCCGCCGCATGGATCCGCTCTACGACGCCGCCTGCGCCCTGCAGCAGCGGCTGGCCGCCGGCACCCGCTAGCCGATCGCGCCGGCCGAGCCCACCTTGGCTCGGAGCACATGCTTCTGGATCTTGCCGGTGCTGGTCTTGGGCACCACCTCGAAGCGCACCTCGCGCGGGCACTTGAAGCGCGCCAGATGCTGACGGCAGTGGGCGATCAGGGCCTCGGCCAGCGCTGAGGCCGCCTCGGGGCTCTCGGGCTGACTCTCGGGTCGCAGCTCCACGAAAGCCAGCGGGGTCTCGCCCCACTTCTCGTCGGGCCGCGCCACCACCGCGCAGGCCAGCACTGCCGGATGCTTGTACAGCGCGTCTTCCACCTCGATGGAGCTGATGTTCTCGCCCCCCGAGATGATGATGTCCTTGGCGCGGTCCTTCAGCTTCACATAGCCGTCAGGGTGGAGCACGCCGAGATCGCCGGTGTGGAACCAGCCGTCGCGGAAGGCCTCCTCGGTGGCGCCGGGGTTCTTCAGGTAGCCCTTCATCACCACATTGCCCCGGAACATCACCTCGCCCATGGTCTCGCCATCGCGCGGCACCTCGGTCATGGTGCCCGGATCCATCACCGTCAGGCCCTCCTGCAGCGGATGGCGCACGCCCTGGCGGCCGTTGCGGTCGACCCGGTCGGCCAGCGACAGCGCGGCCCACTCGTCGTGATGCGCGCAAACCGCCGCCGGGCCGTAGACCTCGGTGAGGCCGTACACATGGGTGACCTCCCAGCCCATGCGCTCCATGCCCTCGATCATGGCCGCCGGCGGCGCGGCGCCCGCCACCATGCACTTCACCGGCCAGTCGATGCCGGCGCGCAGGGCGGCCGGGGCGCTGATCAGGGTGCTGTGCACGATCGGCGCGCCGCAGTAGTGGCTCACCCGGTGCTCGCGGATCAGCGCGAAGATGGCCGCCGCCTCCACCTTGCGCAGGCACACCTGGGTGCCGGCCACCGCCGGCAGGGTCCAGGGAAAGCACCAGCCGTTGCAGTGGAACATCGGCAGGGTCCAGAGATAGACCGGATGCCGCGGCAGGTTCCAGTCGACCACATTGGCCACCGCGTTCAGGTAGGCGCCGCGGTGATGCACCACCACGCCCTTGGGGTTGCCGGTGGTGCCCGAGGTGTAGTTCAGGCCGATCGCGTCCCACTCGTCCTCGGGGTACAGGCACACGCCGGCCGGGTGTCCGGCGGCGATGAAGGTCTCGTAGTCGACCTGGCCGATGCGCTCGCCCGGGCCGTCGTACTGGCTGTCGTCGACATCGATCACGAAGGGCAGCGGCGCGCCTGACGCGGCCAGCTCCTCGAGCGCGGCGCGCGCGGTGGCGCTGAACTCGCGATCGGTGATCAGCACCTTGGAGTCGGAGTGGCGCAGGATGAAGGCCACCATCGAGGCATCAAGGCGGGTGTTGATGCTGTTGAGCACCGCGCGGGTGATCGGCACGCCGTAGTGGGCCTCGAGCATCTCGGGGATGTTGGGCAGCATGACCGCCACCGTGTCGCCCTCGCCGATGTCGCGCGCGGCCAGCGCGCTGGCCAGCCGGCGGGAGCGCTCCCAGGTCTCGCGCCAGGTGCGCCGCAGGCTGCCATGGATGACCGCGCAGCGGTCCGGATAGACATCGGCGGCCCAGCGCACCAGGCTGGTGGGCGTGAGCGGCACATGGTTGGCGGCGTTGCGGTCGAGCCCCTGCCGGTAGGGATTGGGATGGGTGGGCATGGCAATCTCCTGGTGCCTGACGCGGCGACAGCCGCGAGGATACCGCCGGTTTGGGGCAAGATTCGGGCATGAATCCCTTCGACCCCGACCTGCTGCGCGCGCTGGCGCAGCGCCACGGCACGCCGCTGTGGGTCTATGACGCGGCCACCATCCGCGCCCGCATCGCCGAGCTCGGCGCCTTCGACACCGTGCGCTACGCGCAGAAGGCCAACTCCAACACCCATCTGCTGCGCCTGATGCGCGAGCAGGGCGTGTCGGTGGACGCGGTCTCGCTCGGCGAAATCGCGCGGGCCCGCGCGGCGGGCTTCGGCGCTGCGCAGGCCCAGGGCGGCCACGCCGACCTGGTCTTCACCGCCGATCTGTTCGACCGCGCCACGCTCGAGGCCGTGGTGGCCGATCGCATCCCGGTGAATGCCGGCTCGGTCGACATGCTCGACCAGCTCGGCGCGCGCTCGCCCGGCCACCGGGTGTGGCTGCGCATCAACCCCGGCTTCGGCCATGGCCACAGCAACAAGACCAACACCGGCGGCGAGCACAGCAAGCACGGCATCTGGCACACCGACCTGCCGCTGGCGCTGGCGGCGATCGACCGCCATGGCCTGATCCTCGACGGCCTGCACATGCACATCGGCTCCGGGGTCGACTACGGCCACCTGCAGCAGGTCTGCCAGGCCATGGTCGATCTCACCGCGCGGCTGGGCCGGGCGGTGCCGGCCATCTCGGCGGGCGGCGGCCTGTCCATCCCCTACCGCGCCGGCGATGCCCGCATCGACACCGCCCACTACTTCGGGCTCTGGGATGCCGCCCGGCGCCAGATCGCGCAGCGCCAGGGCGCGCCGGTGCACCTCGAGATCGAGCCGGGCCGCTTCCTCGTGGCCGAGTGCGGGGTGCTGCTCGCGGAGGTGCGCGCGATCAAGACCATGGGCAGCAACCGCTTCGTGCTCGCCGACGCCGGCTTCAACGACCTGATGCGCCCGGCCATGTACGGCAGCCATCACGGCATCGGCGTGCTGCCCATGGGGGCCGCGGCGGCCGGCCCGGTGCAGCCCACGGTGGTGGCCGGGCCGCTGTGCGAGTCGGGCGATGTCTTCACCCAGGGCGAGGGCGGCACGGTGCTCAGCCGCGAGCTGCCGCTGCCGGCGGTGGGCGACCTGCTGGTGTTCGAGGACGCCGGCGCCTACGGCGCCTCGATGTCCAGCAACTACAACACCCGGCCGCTGGCCGCCGAGGTGCTGGTCGAGGGCGGGCAGGCGCGGCTCATCCGCCGCCGCCAGCGGGTTGATGAGCTGCTCGCGCTCGAACGCGACCCGGAATCCGCGCCGCGGGTTTGACACCCCGGGCCAGCCGGCCAGAATGGCCCGATCCGATCAGGGGCATGCCATGACCGTCCGCTTCCGCCAGCTCGCCACCCATTTCGCGGCCGAGGTCAGCCCGATCGACCTGCGCCAGGTCCACGACCGGGATACGCTCGAGCAGCTGCGCGCCGGCATGGACCGCTACGCGGTGCTGGTCTTCCGCGACCAGCCCTTCACCGACGCCGAGCAGCTCGACTTCGCGCAGCGCTTCGACGGCACCCTGCACGCCCAGACCTCGGCCGCGGTGCTCGCGAAGAACCGCTTCGGCAACGAGGCGCTCACCGACATCTCCAATGTCGGCGCCGACGGCCGCATCCTGCCGGGCAACGACCGCCGGCGCATGTCGGGCATCAGCAACCGGCTCTGGCACACCGACGCCTCTTTCGTCGACCCGCCCGGCCGCTACTCCATGCTCTCGGCGCGGGTGCTGCCGCCCGTGCGCGCCGACACCGAGTTCGCCGACATGCGGGCCGCCTACGACGCCCTGCCCGAGGACACCCGCGCCAGCCTCGAGGGCCTGCGCGTGCACCATTCCATCGTCTACTCGCGCGAGGTGCTCGGCTTCGAGTTCGACGACGCCGAGCGGGCCCGACTGCCCGGGGCCGTCCACCCGCTGGTGCGCACCCTGCCGAGCACCGGGCGGCGCTCGCTCTACCTCGCCTCGCACGCGGCGCGCGTCGTCGACTGGCCGCTGCCCGAGGGCCGGCTGCTGCTGCGCGACCTGATGGAGCACGCCACCCGCGCCGAGTTCACCTACCGGCATGAATGGCAGCCGCGCGACTTCGTCATCTGGGACAACCGCACCACCATGCACCGCGCCCGGCCCTTCGACGACCGTACCCACCGGCGCGAGCTGCGCCGCACCACCACCCTCGACCTGCCCCTGCCCGCGCGCGCCTGAGCGCCCGGGCCCCACCCAGCGGAGACCGCCATGACCGTGCAGGACCTCACCGTTGCCGATTTCGACAGCACCGTAACCGGCAACGACATCGTCGTGGTCGACTTCTGGGCGCCCTGGTGCGGGCCGTGCATGGGCTTCGCGCCGGTGTTCGAGCAGGTGGCCGCCGAGAACGCCGACATCGCCTTCCGAAAGGTCAACACCGACGAGGAGCAGGCGCTGGCCGGGCACTTCGGCATCCGCTCGATCCCCACGCTCATGATCTTCCGCGAGCAGGTGCTGGTGTTCGAGCAGGCCGGCGCACTGCCCAAGGGTGCGCTCACCGACCTGCTCGGCCAGGTGCGCGCGCTCGACATGGAAGAAGTGCGGCGGGGCGCCGGCAACTGAACCCCTGCCGCGGGCAGGCCCGGGACTTGACGCCGGCCTGCGCATGGCTCAGCGTTGCGGCGGCGACGGCTTCGCGTCGCGCCATCTCAGCCCCATCACCCCGAAAAATCCAGGAGACACGCATGCAGCGTCGGGCCTTTGTCACCCACGGCGGTATGGCCGCCATTCTTGCCACCGGCACGGCGCCGGCCATCGCCCAGACCCTACCCGAGGTCCGCTGGCGCATGGCCTCCAGCTTCCCCAAGAGCCTCGACACCCTGTGGGGCGCAGCCGAATTCGTGTCCAGGCGGGTGGGTGAGCTCACCGGCGGCCGCTTCAAGATCACCAACTTCGCCTCCGGCGAGATCGTGCCCGGGCTGCAGGTGCTCGACGCGGTGCAGGCCGGCACCGTCGAGGCCGGCCAGACCGCCATGTACTACTACTTCGGCAAGAACCCGGCCATGGCGTTCGGCACCTGCCTGCCCTTCGGCCCCAACCAGCGTCAGCAGAACGCCTGGTGGTACCACGGCGGCGGCGAGCAGATGTTCAACGAGTTCCTCAAGCCCTACAACTGCGTGGCCATCGCCTACGGCAACACCGGCACCCAGATGGGCGGCTGGTTCCGCAAGGAGATCAAGACCATCGAGGACCTCAAGGGTCTGAAGTTCCGGGTCGGCGGCGTGGCCGGCGCGGTGCTTTCCCGCCTGGGCGTGGTGCCGCAGCAGATTGCCGCCGGCGACATCTATCCCTCCCTCGAGAAGGGCGCGATCGACGCCGCCGAATGGATCGGCCCGTTCGACGACGAGAAGCTCGGCTTCAACAAGGTGGCCAAGTTCTACTACGCGCCGGGCTGGTGGGAGCCCAACTCCATGGGCCACATGATCGTCGCCACCAAGGCCTGGGAGGCGTTGCCCAAGGAGTATCAGGCGGCCTACATGGCAGCCTGCGGCGAGTGCAACGCGTGGACGATGGCCAAGTACGACCACCTCAACCCGCCCGCGCTGCGCAAGCTGGTGGCCGGCGGCAGCCAGCTGCGCGCCTTCCCGCGCGCGGTGATGGAGGCCTGCCACAAGGCCTCGCTGGAGCAGTACAAGGACTGGTCGGACAAGTTCCCCGAGTTCAAGACCATGTTCAACTCGTACTGGAAGTACACCAGCGAGCTCACCCAGTGGTTCCGTGTGGCCGAAGGTTCGTACGACACCTACAAGGCGAACACCAAGCTCTGATCCGGGCGCACTGACCCGCACCGCTGATGCGCGCGGTGGTCTGCCGGGCCCACGACGGGCCCGGCGCCGTTTCCATCGAGGACATCGCCTCGCCGCCGCTCGCCGCGGGCTGTGTGCGGGTGGGTGTGCGCGCGATCGGCGTGAGCTTCGCCAACGGCCTGGTGCTCGCCGGCAGGCATCAGAACACGCCGCCGCTGCCCTTCGTGCCCGGCACCGAGGTGGCCGGCGTGGTGCTGGAATGCGGCAGCGGCGTCACGGCGGTGGCGGTCGGCGACCGGGTGGCCGCGGGCACACGCTCGGGCGGCTGGGCCGAGGAGGTGGTGGTGCCGCAAGCCACGGTCTGGCGCCTGCCCGACGCGGTGGACTTCCTGGCCGCCGCGCATTTCCCCACCATCTATGCCACCGCCTACGCGGCGCTGAAGTGGCGCGCGGCGGTGCAGCCTGGCGAGACCGTGCTGGTGCATGCCGCGGCCGGCGGCAGCGGCCTGGCTGCGGTCGAGATCGCGCGCTGCCTCGGCGCGCGGGTGATCGCCACCGCCGGCTCGCCCGACAAGCTCGCGGTCGCGCAGGCGCATGGCGCCGAGGTGCTGATCGACTACCGGGCGGGCGGCTTTCGCGACGCGGTGCTGCAGGCCACCGGCGGGCGGGGCGCCGATGTGGTCTACGACCCGGTGGGCGGCGCGGTGTTCGACGAGTCGCTGCGCTGCATCGCCCCCGAGGGACGGCTGATCCCGATGGGCTTTGCCGGCGGCGACATCCCGCAGATTCCGGCCAACCTGCTGCTGGTCAAGAATGTGAGCGTGATCGGCCTGTACTGGGGCTACTACGTGGGCTGGGCGCGAGCCCTGCCGCCGCCGGGCACCGAGGCGCGGGTGCGGGAGGCCTTTCGCGAGATGCTCGAGTGGTGCGCGCAGGGCCGGCTGCGGCCGCGCACCTGGCGCACCTGGCCGATGGGCGGCTTTCGCGAGGCCCTGGCCGCGATCGCCTCGCGCGAAGTGATCGGGCGGGTGGCGCTGATTCCCTGAGCGGGGCGATGGGCGGGGTGGCGCAGCCCCACGCCGAGGCGATCGGCAGGGTGCCCCTGCCCGCTGCGCGATCAGGCCGGGCCCGCGGATTCGGCAGCCTGACGCCGTCGCAGCAGGTACTTCTGCATGCCGTCCATCACCAGCACCCCGTGCTGGTTGTGCACGGTGGAGCGCATCACGATCACGCCGGTGGTGCGCCCGGGCAGCAGCTCGGCCACCTCGATGGCGCTGTAGAGCGTGTCGCCCACATACACCGGCGCCAGGAAGCGGCTGCTCTGCTCGATGAAGGCCTTGAGCGAATCCTCCACCAGATGCGGGAACAGCCCGGCGCCCGCCGCGGTCTGGATCACCACCTGAAAGCCGTGGGCGAGCAGGTCGGGCATGCCGTGGCCGCGGCAGAACTCGCGGTCGTAGTGGATGGGATGGTTGTCGCCGCTGGCGAGCTGGAAGGCGGCGAACAGCGCGTCGGTCATGGTCCGCGACGGCATCGGGAAACGCTCGCCGAGGCGGAAGTCCTCGAACCAGCGCTGCTCGCACAGACGGTGCGAGGCCTGCAGGGCGGCGGCGGGCTTGGGCGTGACGGTCATGGCAGCCCGATCACTGCGGCTTGATGCCGGCGTCGGACACGATCTTCGCCCACAGCGCCATGTCCTGGCGCAGCGTGGCCGCGAACGACTCGGGCGAGTCGCCCACCGGCACCAGGGTCTGCTCGTTGAGACGGGCCTGCACCTCAGGCAGCTTCACCACCCGCATGACATCGCGGGAGATCTTCTCGATCAGCGGACGCGGCGTGCCGGCCGGTGCGAACAGCCCCACCCAGCCCAGCGGCTCGTACCCGGGGTAGCCGAGCTCGCCCAGCGTGGGCACGGCCGGCAGCATGGGCGCGCGACGCGGGCCGGTGACCACGATCGGCCGCAGCTTGCCGGCGGCGATGTGCTGCGTGGCGGTGCTGACATCGATCCACGAGGAACTCACCTGGCCGCCGAGGAGGTCGGTGACCAGCGGCGCGGCGCCCTTGTAGGGCACATGGGTCATGTCCAGACCCTGCTGACGCGCGAAGCGCTCGCCCACGATGTGCGAGCTGGAGCCGGTGCCAAAGGACCCGAAGGTGTGCCGACCGGGCGCGGCCTTCACGGCAGCGATGAACTCCCGCAGATCGCGCGCCGGGAAATCCGGCTTCACCGCCAGCACCAGGTAGGACAGGCAGATCTGGGAGATCGGCTCGAAGTCCTTCAGCGCGTCATAGGGGATCTTCGCGAACAGCGCCGGGTTCTGGATGTGGGTGGTGATGGTGGCCAGCAGGGTGTGCCCGTCGGCAGGTGCGCGCGCCACCTGCTCGCCGCCGATCATGCCACTGGCGCCAGGCTTGTTCTCGACGATGACCTGCTGGCCCCAGGCCTCGGCGAGCTTGCCGGCGAGCAGGCGGGCGGTCAGGTCGGTGGCTCCACCCGCGGGGAAGGGAACCACCAGTTTCACCGGTCGAGCCGGGTAGTTCGTGGACTGCGCGCGCGCCCCCGGGGTGAGGCTGGCAGCGGTGGCAGCGGCCGCGGCGGCCAGGGCGCCGTGCACCAGGCGGCGGCGGGGGAGGTGAAGCGTCATGCGGTGTCTCCGTTGCGACGTGGCGGCATCATAGCCCCGCTCAGGCGCGCTGCCGCCATGCGGTGAGCGCCGCACCGATCAGGCCGAACGCCGCGCCCGCGAGCAGCGCACCGGGCGCGCCGATCCACGCGCCGAGCTGGCCGAAGCACAGGCTGCCCAACGGGGTAGCCCCGATGAACATCGCGGTGTAGATGGCCATCACGCGCCCCCGCTTGTCGTCATCGACCCGCTGCTGGATGGTGACATTGGTCGATACCGCCTGCGCAATGGTGCCCAGGCCGACCAGCACCATCGCCCCCATCGCCAGGGCCAGCAGATCCGTGCGGGTGAACACCGCCAGACCGACGGCTGCCGACAGATTGCCCGCCACGGCGATCACCTGCAGGTTGCGGCTGCCGCGACGCACGGCGAGCGTGATCGCGGCCATCATGGCACCCACGCCGGCGCTCGACAGGAACAGCCCCACCAGCTCGGGATGCGCGCCATGCAGCGCGGCCACCGCCGCCGGCATCAGGTGCGCGTAGGGGCCCACCCCGAAGCCCAGCGCGAACACCCCGATCAGCATGCGCGCGATCACCGGGTCGTCGAAGGCGCACCGCCAGCCCTCGATGAACTGCTGCCCGAAGGAGCCCTTGGGCCTGGCCGCATCGCGGCTGACGGTGCGGATGCGCACGAGCTGGTAGAGCGTGGCGCACAGCAGGCAGGGATGCAGCAGGAAGCAGGCCGCCTCACCCGCCCAGCCGATCAGCACGCCACCGATCGCCGGGCCGATGAAGCGGGCGGTGTTCAGCGCGCTGGAGTGCAACGCGACTGCGTTGGGCAGCACCGCGCGGTCTTCGATCAGGTCGACCAGGAAGGCATGACGGATGGGGATCTCGATCGCGAACAGCAGGCCACGCACGAAGGCGAAGATCACCAGCAACGCAGGGTTCATCCAGCCCGCGGCGGTGAGCGCGGCCAGCAGCAGGCCGGTGAGCGCGACCGAACCGAGCAGGCCGATCAGCATGACCCGCCGCGGATAGCGGTCGGCGAGCAGCCCGGCAAACGGCGACACCAGCAGCGCCGGGGAAAGCTGTGCGAAGCCGACCACCCCGAGCAGCGCCACCGAGCCGGTGAGCCGATAGGCCAGCCAGGCCATGCCGACATTGTGGGCGAACCCGCCGATCAGCGCGATGGCCTGACCGATGAAGTAGCGACGGAACTCGGGATGCTCGAGGGCGGGGAATCGGGACATGGGCGAGGGCCGCGGCACGGGCTTCGTGGGCGGCGGCAAACCCTTTACAGTACGGCCCACGGCCGGGCCCGGCGAGGCCCTCAAGAGACCCCCCCACGGAGACTACACGATGTACGCAGGACATCACGCCACGGCGCATCCCGATCGGCCCGCCTTCATCATGGCGGCCACCGGCGAGCAGGTCAGCTACGCAGAACTGGAAGCCCGCAGCAACCGGCTCGCCCACCTGCTGCGCGATCACGGGCTCAAGCGTCTGGATCACTTCTCCATCTTCATGGAGAACAACAACCGCTACCTCGAGGCCTGCGCAGCCGGCGAGCGCGCGGGCCTGTACTACACCTGCGTCAACTCCTACCTGAAGGCCGACGAGCTGGCCTACATCCTCAACAACAGCGAGTCGCGGGTGCTGATCACCTCCGCCTCGCGCAGCGAAGTCGCGCGCGAAGCGCTCAAGCAGTGCCCGAAGGTGACGCTCGCGCTGATCGTCGATGGCGACGATGCCGCGCCGTTTCGCGGCTATGCCGCGGCGGTGGCGCGCTTCCCGGCCACGCCCATTCCCGACGAGCGCCTGGGCACGCCCATGCTGTACTCCTCGGGCACCACCGGCCGGCCCAAGGGCATCGTGCGGCCGCTGCCCGACAACCCGCCGAGCGAGCCGCTGCCGCTCTTCCACTTCCTGAACAAGCTCTGGCGCTACCGCGCCGACATGATCTACCTGTCGCCCGCGCCGCTCTACCACTCGGCGCCGCAGGCCGCGGTCTCGCTCACCATCCGCAACGGCGGCACCGTGATCATCATGGAGCACTTCGATCCGGAGCAGTACCTCGCGCTGGTGCCGCGCTACCGGGTGACGCACTCGCAGCTCGTGCCCACCATGTTCAGCCGCATGCTCAAGCTGCCGGCCGAGGTGCGCAGCCGCTACGACCTCTCCTCGCTCGAGATCGCGGTGCACGCGGCCGCGCCCTGCCCGGTGCAGGTCAAGGAGCAGATGATCGAATGGTGGGGCCCGATCATTCACGAGTACTACGGCGCCACCGAAGGCCTGGGCTTCACCGCCTGCGACACGCCCGAGTGGCTGGCCCACCGCGGCAGCGTGGGCCGGGTGCTGCTCGGCGATCTGCACATCCTCGACGAGGAAGGCAAGCCCTGCCCGAAGGGCGTGCCCGGCGAGATCTGGTTCAAGACCGCCACGCCCTTCGAGTACTTCAACGACGCGGCCCGCACCGCCGAGTCGCGCTCGAGCGACGGCAGCATGAGCACCGTGGGCGATGTCGGTTATGTGGACGATGACGGCTTCCTCTACCTCACCGACCGCTCCACCTTCATGATCATCTCGGGCGGGGTGAACATCTACCCGCAGGAATGCGAGAACCTGCTGATCACCCACCCCAAGGTGGCCGATGCGGCGGTGTTCGGCGTGCCCAACGAAGACCTCGGCGAGGAGGTCAAGGCGGTGATCCAGCCGATGCCCGGCCAGAGCGCCGGGCCGGAACTCGCCCAGGAACTCATCGCCTTCTGCAGCGCCCACCTCTCACGGCAGAAGGTGCCGCGCTCCATCGACTTCATGGACGCGCTGCCGCGGCTGCCCACCGGCAAGCTCTACAAGAAGGGCCTGCGCGACGCGTACTGGGGCGACAAGAAGAGCCGCATCGTCTGAGCGGACGGGCGCCACGGCGAAAACGCCTCAGCGCGCCCGCCAGCCCCCGTCGACCACCAGGCTGTGGCCGTTGACATAGCCGGCCTCGTCGCCGGCCAGGTAGCACACCGCGGCGGCCACATCGGTGACGCTGCCGCGCACGCCCGCGGGCACCAGCGCGCGCACCTGGTCCTCCGACACCGCCACGCCGCGGCCGCTGATGTCGGGCACATCGGGGCCGAGCTGGCTCTGCGAATTGCGCCGCAGCCCGGTGGGGATCACCCCCGGGCAGACCGCGTTCACGGTGATGCCCCGGCTGCCGTAGACCACCGCCATCTGCTTCGTGAGGCCGATCACCGCGTGCTTGGCCGAGATGTAGGCCGCGCCACCGCCGGTGCCGTTCAGGCCGGCCACCGAGGCCATGTTGATGATGCGGCCGCGGCCGGCGGGCAGCATCTCGCGCAGGCCGCGGCGGCAGCACAGGAACACGCCGGTGAGATCGACATCGAGCACCTTGCGCCACACCGCGGGGTCGATCTCGTGGACATCGAAGTAGCCATCGAGGATGCCGGCGTTGTTCACCAGGATGTGCAGCGGGCCCAGGCCCGCCACCGCCGCGCCGATCGCGCGGTCGACATCGTCCTCGCGCGAGACATCGCAGGCCAGGCCGAGGGCGCGCCCGCCAGCGCCGGTGATGAGACCCGCCGTCTCGGCCGCGGCGGCGGCATCGATGTCGAGCGCCGCCACCGCCGCGCCGCGTTCGGCCAGCGCCTGCGCCACCGCTCGGCCGATGCCCGAACCCGCGCCGGTGACCACCGCCATGCGATCGGAGAAGCCCATGCTCAGCCCTTTCGTGGGGAATGCGCGGACTCGAAGGCCGCGAGGAAGGCCGCGAGGTTGATGCCGAGCTCGGGCCCGAGATAGCCGCCCTCCTGCACCAGCACGGTGGGCAGGCCCAGGCCGGCGATGGCCGCGGCCATCTGACGGAAACCCTCGGTGGTGATGCGCAGCCCCTGCAGCGGATCGCTCTCGGCGGCATCGAGCCCCAGCGCCACCACCAGCGCGCCGGGCGCGAAGCGGCCGATGCGCTCGAGGGCCACGCGGCCCGCGGCCAGCCAGGGCGCGTCGCCGCTGCCGGCGGGCAGCGGCAGGTTCAGGTTGAATCCCTCGCCCGCCCCCTGCCCGCGCTCGTGGGCATGGCCCCAGAAGTACGGGTAGAAGCCGTTGGGGTCGGTATGCAGCGACACGGTGAGCACATCGCGATCGGCATAGAAGATGCCCTGCGTGCCGTTGCCGTGGTGGACATCGATGTCGAGCACCGCCACGCGGCCATGGACCGCGCGCAGGCGCCGCGCCGCGATGGCGGTGTTGTTCAGGAAGCAGAAGCCGCCGGCGGTGTCGGCGAAGGCATGGTGGCCGGGCGGGCGGCACAGCGCATAGGCGGCGCTGCGTGTGGCCAGCACATGATCGGCCGCGGCCACCGCCACCTGCGCGGCGTGATAGGCAGCCTCCCAGGTGGCAGGGCCGATGGGCGAGCCGGTGTCGGTGGTGTGCCAGCCCGCGCGACCGACGATGCCGGTGGGATAGTGGCCGCCGGCGCGGCCGGGATGCACATTGGGGATCACCTCGGCGCTCGCCCCGGGCAAGGCCTGCCATTGCGCCCAGGCCACCTGCAGGAAATCGAGGTACTCGGGGGTGTGCACATCGGCGATCGGACCCAGGCCCTGGTCGGGCGCCTCGGCGATGTCATGCCCGCCGGCCCGCGCCGCGGTCAGCAGGATGCGGGCCCGCTCGGGCTGCTCGGCGGCGGCCGTGGGCCGGCCACGCACCAGGAAGAACTGCGGGTCGTGGCCGGCATGGCGCTCGGTGTGGAAGATCTTCATGGACGACAGGCCTGACGCGACGGGTTGGGCAACGCGGCGGCTCAGTGCACCCGGAACACCGCGCGGGCGCGCCAGCCGCCGATGAAGTGGCGGCCTGCCGCCTCGCGCTGGCGTTCGGCCTCGGCCGAGGCGCCGGCCGCGCGCGCGGTGCGCCAGCAGAACAGCGTGAGCAGTTCCTGCTGCGCGTGGCTGCCGCCGAGCTCGGGCAGGCGCGGCAGCACCGGGCCCAGCCGGCCGAGCGCGCCGGCCATGTCGCCGGCCGCGGCCTCGCGCATGGCCGCGCACAGCGGCAGCGCCACCTCGCGCACCACCTCGGCCTGGTCGTCGTTGCCCTGGCCGAAGCCGTGCATGCCGGCGAGCAGTTGCTGCGCGGCGGCGTCGCGGCCGTCGGCCAGCAGGGCGAGCATGTAGTGCGGCAGGCTGAAGGCCGACAGGCAGTCGCCGACCCGGGCCTGGGCGTGGTCGGCCAGCTCGCGCCAGCGCGCGCCCACCGGCACGCCGAGATGCTCGAGCCGGTAGAGCATGGAGATGGCGTTCTGAAGGTCGATGTAGAGATCGGGCTGGGCCTGGGTGAGCGGCGCCGACAGGTTGCGAAAGCGCGTGTCGTAGAGCGTGAGCGCGGTCTGGGTGTCGCCCTGCCCGAGGTGCATGAGCGCGGCGTGCCACCAGAGGTGGTGCACGAGATTGTTGCCCTCGGCCCAGTGGCCGGACTGCTGCGTGAGCCAGGCGAGGCCATCGGTCTGGCGGCCCTGCATCTCGAGCACATGGGCCACCGCGTGGGTGCCCCAGATGTCCTGCGGGTCGAGCGCCACCGCGGCGCGGCCGAGCGGCTCGGCCTGGTCGAGCCGGCCGCACTCCTCGAGCGCGAAGCAGTGGCAGGCGAGCATCGAGCCCCAGCCGGGCAGGCCCTCGTGCCAGTGCGGCCGCACCTGCTCCACCGAGGCCAGCATGGCCTGCGGCCGGCCGAGCCAGAAGAGATGAAAGTGCGCCAGCCGGAAGGCGAGCAGGTCGGTGGGATGCTCGCGCGAGATCTGGTCCCACAGCGCAAGCGCGCGCTCGAGGTGGCCATCGACCCAGGCCTGCAGCGCGGCCAGGTGCATGCGCTCGCGCGCGGTGGCGCCGGCGGCCGCGGCCTCGCGGGCCTGGGCCAGCGCGCCGGCCGCGATCGGCACCATGGCCTGCTTGCAGGCGAGCAGCAGCAGGTAGCCCTTGAGGCACTGGCCCATCACGAAGCCGGGCTCGGCGGCGAGCGTGGCGAACAGCGGCTGCACGGTGTCGGCGCGATAGGTGAGATAGCGCCGGCAGGTCTCGTTGAAGGCCGCCGCCGCCGCGGACGAGGGCGCGGTGAGCGGCAGGCCGTGGAGGTCGAGGTTCATCGCGCCGGCGCCGGGCGGCCCTGCAGACGGCCCACCTGACGCCCGCCATCGACCCGCAGCAGCTGGCCGGTGACCTTGGTGGCCGACAGCAGCCACACGATGGCGTCGGCGATGTCCTCGGGCGTGAGCACCTCGGCGAGGGCGGCGCTGTCCTTGTAGGCCTGGCGGCTGGCCTCGTAGGCCTCGCCCAGGCCGGCCTGCAGCCAGCCGGTCTCGATGAAGCCGGGCAGCACCGCGTTGACCCGGGCCTGCGGCCCGAGCACGCGGGCGAGCGACACGGTGAGGGTGTTCAGCGCGCCCTTGGACGCGGCATAGGCGATGCAGGAACCCTGCCCCTCCTGCCCGGCGATGGACGACACATTGACCACCGAGCCGCCACTGGCGCGCAGCGCCGCCTCGCAGGCCCGCACCATCTGGAACACGCCGATGGTGTTGACCGAGTAGATGTCGTGGAAGTCCTGGGCCGACAGGCCGTCGAGCCGGTTGGCGGCCACGAACTTGGTGGTGCCGGCGTTGTTCACCAGGTAGTCGATGCGGCCCCAGCGGTCCTGCGCGGCGCGGGCCATGCGCCGGCAGTCGTCGTCACTGGCCACATTGGCGCTGACCACGAAGGCGTCGGCGCCGGCGGCGCGACACTGGGCCGCGACCGCATCGGCCGCCTCCTGACTCTTGGTGCAGTTGATCAGCACCGAGGCGCCGCGCTGCGCGAGCATCAGCGCGGTGGCCGCGCCGACACCGGCCGAGGAGCCGGTGACGATCGCGCACTTGCCTTTCATGTCCATGGGTGTCTCCTGAGGAATCGGGGTGGGTTGAAGCGGCGACCGTCTCAGGCGGCCGCGCGCATGGCGTCGAGTCCGGCCGCCAGGTCGGCGATGAGATCGTTGGTGTCTTCCAGGCCGACATGCAGCCGGATCAGCGGGCCGCCCTCCCAGGGCTGCACGCTGCGCGCGCCGCTCAGGCGCGCCGGCATGATCAGGCTCTCGTAGCCGCCCCAGGAGTAGCCGATGCGATAGAAGCGGCGGCGCTCCACCAGCGCGGCGAGCTTGCCGGGGGTGTCGGCCATGCCGGGGCGCAGCTCGAAGGAGAAGAGCCCGCTCGAGCCGGTGAAGTCGCGCTGCCACAGCGCATGCCCGGGATGCGAGGGCAGCGCCGGATGCAGCACGCGGGCCACCTCGGGCCGCGCCTGCAGCCAGCGGGCCACCGCCAGCGCCGACGCCTGGTGGTGGCGCATGCGGACCGCCGCGGTGCGCAGGCCGCGCAGGATGAGGAAGGCATCGTCGCCGCCCACGCACAGGCCCATCTGGCGCACGGCGCCATGCAGCGCCGGCCAGAGCGCCTCGCGCGCGACCACCGCGCCCATGAGCACATCGGCATGCCCGCTCCAGTACTTGGTGAGCGGCAGCAGCGACATGTCGACGCCCCAGTCGAAGGGGCGCGCGAACATCGGCGAGGCCCAGGCGTTGTCGATCATGGTGACCACGCCGCGGCTGCGGGCCAGCGCGCACAGCGCCGGCACATCCTGGATCTCGAAGGTGTAGCTGCCCGGGCTCTCGAGGTAGAGCACGCGGGTGGTGGGCTGCATGAGCGCGGCCACCGCATCGGCGTCGAGGGCGGGGTCATAGAAGGTGGTGCTCACGCCCATGCGCGCGAGCAGGGTGCCGCACAGGGTGCGGGCCGGTCCGTAGACCGAGTCGGGCATCAGGACATGGTCGCCGGTCTTGAGCACGGCGAGCAGCGCCGCGGCGATGGCGGTGAGGCCCGAGGGCATCAGCGCGGCGCGGCAGTCATGGCCCTGGCCCTCGATGGCCGCGAGCGCGTCCATGAGCGCGAAGGTGGTGGGCGTGCCGGCGGTGGCGTAGGTGCTGGCGTGGCGCTCGCCGGCCACCGCGCGCGCGCCGGTGGACCAGGCCTCCTCGAGGGTGTCGAAGAACACCGAGGAGGCGCGGTAGACCGGCAGGTTGGCGGTGGTGATGGGGACATCGAAGCTGCGCGAGACCTCGGTGACGAGGCTGCCCAGGCCGGCGGGATCGTGATGGGTGCTCATCGACCGATTATAGGAAGGCCGGCGCGGTGGGCGGCGAACTTTCGGACCGGGGCCGTGTCGAGGCGTGCGCACGCGCCCGCCGGCTGCCGCTACAGTGGGTCGGCAACGGCGCGCCGTCCCGTGGCGCGCGCCCCAGGAGACAACCCATGTCGCAACCCAAGGATCCCAAGGCGATCGGCACCGGCGGCGTGCCCGACGCGGCCTGGCTGGCGCGTCAGCCGGTCGAGCCCATCCTCGAGCCCGATCTGCCCATCGTCGACGCCCACCATCATCTCTGGGATCGGCCGAAGCACCGCTACATGCTCGAGGAGCTGCTCGCCGACACCGGCAGCGGCCACCGGGTGGTGGCCACGGTGTTCGTCGACTGCCGCGCCTTCTATCGCGCCGGCGGCCCCGAGGCCCTGCGCCCGCTGGGCGAGACCGAATTCGCCAACGGCGTGGCCGCCATGGGCGCAAGTGGCGTGTACGGCTCCACGCTCGCCTGCGCGGCCATCGTCAGCCATGTCGACCTGCTGCTGGGCGCGGCCGCGCGCGAACCCCTCGAGGCGCACATCCGCGCCGGCAACGGACGCTTTCGCGGCATCCGCCATGCCGGCGGCTGGGTGGACACCCCGCAGATCCACAACAGCCACACCAATCCGCCCCAGGGCCTGTACGCCATGCCGGCCTTCCGCCAAGGCTTCGCGCAGCTCGCGCCCCTGGGCCTGTCCTTCGAGGCCTGGCAGTTCCACACCCAGCTCGGCGAGGTCACCGATCTGGCACGGGCCTTCCCCGACACCTCGATCATCCTCAACCATGTCGGCGGCCCGCTCGGCGTGGGGCCCTTCGCCGGCCGGGCCGACGCGGTCTTTGCCGACTGGAAGCGCGGCATGACCGAGCTTGCCCGCTGCCCGAATGTCACCGTGAAGCTCGGCGGACTGGGCATGCGCATCGGCATGTTCGATCACCACGCCCGCGAGACGCCGCCCAGCTCGCAGCAGATCGCCGACGCCTGGCGGCCCTGGATCGACACCACCATCGAACTCTTCGGCGCGCGGCGCTGCCTGTTCGAGAGCAACTTCCCGGTGGACAAGATGTCCACCGGCTACGCCACGCTGTGGAACGCCTTCAAGCGCCTGGCCGCGGGCGCCTCGGCCGAGGACAAGACCGCGCTGTTCAGCGGCACGGCCAGCCGGGTGTACCGCATCAGCCTCTGAGCACCGATCACATCGCACCGGCTGGCGGCCTGATGGGCAGCGCCGCCCGGCCGGGCACTTCAAGGGGGAGAGCAAGCATGATCAGCAACCGTCTGACACTCGCGCTGGCGGCCGCGGCCGCCCTGGCGCTCGCGCCCGCGGCGCAGGCCCAGAAGCGCTACGACCCGGGCGCCTCCGATAGCGAGATCCGCATCGGCCAGACCATGCCCTACAGCGGCCCGGCCTCGGCCTACGGCTCGCAGGGCAAGGTGGAGCTCGCCTACTTCAAGATGATCAACGCGCAGGGCGGCATCAACGGCCGCAAGGTCAACCTGCTCAGCCTGGATGACGGCTACAGCCCGCCCAAGACCATCGAGCAGACCCGCAAGCTGGTGGAGCAGGACGAGGTGCTGGCGATCATGAACGCGCTGGGCACGCCCACCAACAGCGCCACCCACAAGTACCTCAACCAGAAGGGCGTGCCGCAGCTGCTGGTGTCCTCGGGCGCCTCCAAGTGGAACGACCCCAAGGCCTTCCGCTGGACCACCCCGTTCTTCCCGCCCTACATCCAGGAAGGGATGATCTACGCCAAGCACATCCTCACCAACTTCCCCAACGCGAAGATCGCGATCATCTCGCAGAACGACGACTCGGGCCGCGACTATGTCAAGGGCTTCAAGATGGGCCTGGGCAGCAAGGTGAGCCAGGTGGTGAAGGAGGTCACCTACGAGGTGACCGACGCCACGGTCGATTCGCAGGTGATCGCCATGAAGGCCGCCGGAGCCGACACGCTGTTCACCATGGCCACGCCGAAATTCGGCGCGCAGGTGATCCGCAAGGTGGCCGAGATCGGCTGGAAGCCGCACCACTACATCGTGTCGGTGTCGAGCTCGCAGGGCACGGTGCTCGAGCCGGCGGGGCTGGACAAGTCGGTGGGCCTGATCACCGCCATGGCCTTCAAGCTCGCGGGTGATCCCACCTGGGACAACGATGCCGAGATGAAGGAGTTCCTGAAGTTCTGCAAGGAGTGGTTCCCCGAGGGCAACCCCATGGACGCCTCGGTGGTGCTGGGCTATGTCACCGCGCACATGATGGTGCACATCCTGAAGAACGCCGGCGACAACCTCACCCGCGAGAACATCCTGAAGGCGGCGACCAACATCAAGGGCCTGAAGCTGCCGATGCTGCTGCCCGGGGTGCTGGTGAACATCAGCCCCGACGACTACTCCACCTTCAACACCTTCCGCACCGCGCGTTTCGACGGCAAGCGCTGGGCGCTGTTCGGGGACCCGATCATCGCCGACGGGAAGTAGCGGCACCGGTCGCCGCCGACACGAACTCCGCAGGATCGAACTCGCGCGTCATGGCCCAGTAGTCGAGCAGCCGCCAGGGCGAGGTGACGGTGAGGCGGTTGCGCGCGTTCTTGTACCAGCTGGTCACGCCGGGATGGGTCCAGACCATGTCGGCGGCCTTCTCATCCAGCCGCTGGTTGTAGCGCTCGCAGACCTCGGGCCGCACCTCCAGGCTGCCCAGCCCGTCCTCGATCAGGGCGCGCAGCGCCTGCATGATGTAGCGCACCTGGCACTCGGTGTGGAAGATGATCGAGCCGCCGTGGGCGAGGTTGGTGTTGGGCCCGTACAGCATGAACAGGTTGGGGTAACCCGGCGCGGTCATGCCCAGGTAGGCGCGCGGATCGTCGTCGCCCCACCGCTCGCGCAGGGTCAGGCCGTCGCGGCCGCGGATGGTCATCGGCCAGAGCATCTTCGAGGCCTGGAAGCCGGTGGCGAAGATGATCACATCGGCCTCGTGGCGGGTGCCGTCACGCATCACGATGGCGCCCGGCTCCACCCGCGCGATCGGGTCGGTCTCCAGCGACACATTGTCCCGCCGCAGCATGCGGTACCAGTGGTTGTCGCGCAGCATGCGCTTGCCATAGGGCGGGTACGACGGGATGCACTTGGCGAGGAGTGCCTCGTCGCCGCCGAGCTCGCCGCGCACATAGTCGACGATCATCTCGCGCATGCGATGGTTGGCGGCATTGAGCGAGACCGCCGGCTGGGTCCAGGCCGGGTCCTTGTGCAGCGAGGCATGGAAGCCGTCGGAGCTGGCCCAGAACTGCTGGAAGCGCAGCCAGTTGGAGTAGTAGGGGATGTGCCGCAGCGCCCAGTTGTGGCCGGGCTTCACCGGCAGGTGGTAGTTGGGGTTGTTCATCGCCCAGTGCGGCGTGCGCTGGAACACCCGCAGATGGGCCACCTCGGGCGCAATGGACGGTCCGGTCTGCATGGCGCTCGCGCCGGTGCCGATCATGGCCACGCGCTTGCCGGCCAGCTGCACCGACGAGTCCCACTGCGCGGTGTGAAAGGCCGGGCCACCGAAGGTCTCGATGCCCTCGATGTGCGGGATGGACGGCCGGTTCAGCTGCCCCACCGCGGTGATCAGGGCATTGCACTGGCTGCGGCCCGAGCCGCCCTGCCCGTCCTTCCAGTGCACCGTCCAGTGGCCCGTGGCCGGGTCGACCGCCGCTTCGGTGACTTCCACCCCGAAGCGGATGTGCTCGCGCAGGCCATGCACCCGGACCACCTCGCGGATGTAGGCGAGGATCTCGTCGCGGCGCGAGAAGTGGCGGCTCCAGTCGTTGTTGACCTGGAAGGAGTAGGAGTAGAAGTGGTTGGGCGTGTCGACCGCGCAGCCGGGGTAGGTGTTCTCGAGCCAGGTGCCGCCGACATCGGCGTTCTTCTCGAGCAGCTCGAAGGGGATGCCGAGCTGCTTCAGGCGGATGGCCGCGCACAGGCCACCGAAGCCCGCGCCGATCACCACCACCCGGAAGCCGGCGCGCGCCGCCGGCGGCTGCGGCTGGTGCCAGCGCACCGAGCGGGTGTCTTCGCCGCCGAAGCTCATCTCCTCGAGCAGCAGCGGAATGTATTCGGCCGGCACCGGCTGGCCCACGCCGGCGCTCATCATCGTCTGCAGCACCTCGGGCGCGGGGCGCGGCGGCGCGGCGCGGCCGGCGCTGGCGTAGTCCTTCAGCGCCGCCACCAGGCGGTCGATGACGGTCTGGCGCAGATCGGCCGGCACATTCTGCAGAAAGCTCCACGGGCCCTGGATGTGCGGGGCCACCTCGGCCATCAGGTCGAGGTCGCCGGTGAGCTGCACCAGCGACATCAGCAGCGGCGCGATCTCGGCATCGGCCAGCGCGGTGCGCAGCGTGGTCTCGTCGCGCACCGCCTCGCGGACCGTGGCGAGGAAATCGGTTGTCATGGAAGCACTCCTTGAAGTCGGGGCAGCCGGCGGGGCGCCGGCCGCGCGGGATCAGACCGTGGTGTAGCCGCCATCGACCGGCATGGCCGCGCCGGTCATGAAGGCCGCGCGATCGCTGCACAGGAAGACCACCGCCTGGGCGATCTCCTCGGCCTGGCCAAGGCGGCGCAGCGGCACGGTGCCCAGGATCTGCTCGCCACGGCGGGCCATGGCCTCGGTGATCATGGGCGTGTCGATGTAGCCGGGGCAGACCGCGTTCACGCGGATGCCGGCCGCTGCGTGATCGATGGCCGCGGCGCGGGTGAGGCCGACCACGCCATGCTTGGCCACCACATAGGCATTGGAGCCGGGCAGCCCCACCAGGCCGGCCACCGAGGCGATGTTGACGATGGCCCCACCGCCGCTGCGCTCCATGGCGGCGATCTCCTGCGCCATGCACAGGAACACGCCGGTGAGGTTTACCGCCAGCATGCGCTCCCAGGACTGCAGGCTGATGTCGCCCATGCGCTGGCCGCCGGCACCCACATGCATGGCGGCGATGCCGGCATTGTTGAAGGCGCAGTGCAGGGGCCCGTAGGCGGCGAGCGCGGCCTGCACCATGGCCGCCACCTGATCGGGCTGGGTGACATCGGCATGCACCGCGTGGGCCTCGCCCCCGGCGGCGCGCACCAGCGCCACGGTCTCTTCGGCGCCGGCGCCGGGCAGGTCAGACACGGTGACCCGCGCGCCCTCGCGGGCCATGGCCAGGCAGGTGGCCCGGCCGATGCCCGAGCCGCCGCCGGTGACCAGGGCGCTGCGCCCGGCGAGCAGGCCGCTCATGGCGCGAGAGCGCCCGGGGCGCACGAAAGGCACAGGGGATCGCGGGTGGGCATCGGCGGACCTCGGCGGGGGTGGGGCGGGCCGGCCGTGAGCCGGCGGGGTGAACCGATGGTACGGCCCGCGAGAGGCCCCCGGCAAAGCCGGCGCAGCGGATTCCGGCCGCAGCGCTCGGCTAAGATCGAAGATTGCCTTCAGCGCCGCGCCCGCGCGGCCCGTGACCATGAAACGCAGCTCGCATCGCATGGATCGGGTGGACACCCCGATCATCCCGACCATCGCCGCGCTGGTGCGCGCCACCCCGGGCACGATCTCCCTCGGCCAGGGCGTGGTGAGCTACGGGCCGCCCACCGATGCCGTGGCCGGCCTGCCCGCGCAGATGGCCGATGTGCAGCTCAACAAGTACCAGGCGGTGAGCGGCATGCCGGCGCTGGTGCAGGCGATCGAGGCCAAGCTCGCGGCCGAGAACGGCCTGACGGTGTCGCCGCACAGCCTGGTGATGGTCACCGCCGGCAGCAACATGGCCTTCCTGAACGCGGTGCTGGCCGTGGCCGACCCGGGCGAGGAGTTCATCCTGCCCATGCCCTACTACTTCAACCAGGAGATGGCCATCCGCATGGCGGGCTGCGTGCCGGTGCCGGTGCCGGTGCGTGATGACTGGCAGCTCGATGTGGCGGCGATTGCCGCCGCGATCACGCCGCGCACGCGGGCGATCGTGACGGTGTCGCCGAACAACCCCACGGGCGCGGTCTACCCCGAGGCCGACCTGCGGGCGGTGAACGCGCTGTGCGCGCAGCACGGCCTCTACCACTTCAGCGACGAGGCCTACGAGTACTTCACCTACGAGGGCGCGCGGCACTTCTCGCCGGGCAGCATCCCGGGCGCGCACGCGCACACCCTGTCGTTCTATTCATTCTCGAAGAACTACGGCATGGCGAGCTGGCGGGTGGGCTATGTGGTGTACCCGGCCGATCTGTTCGACGCGATGAACAAGGTGCAGGACACCAACCTGATCTGCGCCCCGGTGGCCTCGCAGCTGCTGGCGCTGCGGGCGCTCGAGCAGGGCCGAGGCCTGGTGATGCCGCGGGTGGCCGATCTGGCCCGCGTGCGCGCCCAGGTCTTCGAGGCCCTGGCCGGGCTGGGAGATCTGGTGCACTTCCCGCGCACCCAGGGCGCGTTCTATGTGCTCATGCGCCTGCCCGGCGTGGCCGAGCCGCTGGCCTTCAACCGCGCCATGACCGAGCGCCACAAGGTGGCGACCATTCCGGGGTTTGCCTTCGGGCTGACCGACACCGCGCGCTGGAACTACCAGCGGCTGTCGTATGGCGCGCTGGATGGCGCCACGGTGGCCGAGGGGGTGCAGCGCTTCGTGGCGGCGGTGAAGGACTGGTACCGGGGCAGCTGAGCGTCCAGGGCCGGCGCGCGCCGGCGTGGCTGAGCGCCCCGGGGCGGCACTCGCCAGTCAGGCCGGCATCCAGGTCACATGGCTGGCCGG